>JAGLIO010000063.1 GCA_023142915.1 Candidatus Parcubacteria bacterium
CCTTTTTTGTTAACCTGGGTTTTAAAACCCAGGTTAACAAAAAAGGACGTTTTTTATTGTTTTTTTATTTCAAAGTAACCTTAGCTCCTGCTTCTTCCAACTGTTTTTTAATGGTTTCTGCTTCTTCCTTTTTAACGCCCTCTTTAATAACTTTTGGCGCTGCGTCAACCATGTCTTTAGCATCTTTAAGACCTATTTCAGTAATGGCTCTTACCGCTTTAATTACTGCAATTTTATTGCTTCCTGCCTCGCTTAATTCAATGTCAAAACTGCTTTTTTCTTCTACTTCCGCGCCTGCGTCAGCGCCTGGCATAGCTCCCATCATCATTGCCGGAGCAGCAGCGGAAACGCCGAATTTGTCTTCAAGAATTTTTACCAATTCAGCTAAATCCAAAACAGACATTTTCTCTATTTCTTCAACCAATGATTTAAATTTTGCAGGAACCTCAACTGCTTTTTCCTTATCCGCCTTAGCTTCAGCGGCGGCAGTTGTTTTCTCTTGTTTTTTTTCTTCAGTCATAGTATTTGTTTAATTTTAATTAATTATTTTTTAATTTAAGCTTTTTTTTCTTCAATAGCTTTTAAAACATTAACCAATCCGCGGATATTTCCTGCCAAGACATTAACAAAACCGGAAATCGGCGCGTTTAGGGAACCGACAATTTTAGCATATAACTCATCTTTGCTCGGCAATTTCGCAAGAGCGGTAACTTCGGTCATGTTTAAAAATTTATTTTCCAAAATTCCCGCAACCAGTCTTACTTTTTCTTTATTTTCTTCATTCTTATTTTGGAATTCATCAACAATTTTTGCCGGAGCAACTTCATCTTTGTAGCCGAATACAGCCGCTATTTTTCCTTCAAAACTCTTAATATCTAAATTTTCAATTTTTTCTTCTTTAAAAGCAATATCCAAAAGAGTTTTTTTGGCAACCATGTATTCACTGTCAGCTTCTCTTAAATTATTTCTTAATTCTTCATTACCTTTTACTCCCAAAGAATTAAATTCGGTAAAAACAATGGATTTGGCTTTTTTAATTTTTTTTTCAAGAGTTCTTAAAATTTCTTGTTTTTGCAGTTTTGTTTTAGGCATATAATAATAAATTAACTAAAATTAAATAAAAAAATGGCAATTAAAAAGCCATTTATCTCTTGTCTTACCTCGGCAGGTCTTATTTTTTCGCCTGCTGTCTATGGCTTAATTAACTTGTTTTTATTATAATAGCATAGCAAATAATTATGTCAAGCAATTATACTCTTAAATCACAAAATCACGCTTTACTCATTCCTCAAAGCCTCAATCGGATCCATGCGGGCGGCTTTGCGGGCAGGGTAGAGGCCGAAGGCTATGCCAAAAAAGGTTGAAAAACCCAAGGCAACAATGTATGCTTTTAAAGGAACAGTAAATTCCCAGCCCAAACCTGCATAATTAGCTCCAAAAGCGATAAGCCAGGAAAAAATAATTCCTACTATTACTCCCAGTATTCCGCCTAAAACCGTAACTAAGATTGATTCAAGTAAAAATTGCGTCATTATATCCGCGTAAGTCGCCCCAACGGCTTTTCTTAAGCCGATTTCAGATGTCCGCTCGGTAACGGCAACGTACATAATATTCATAATCCCAACTCCGCCAACCACCAAAGAAATGGCAACAATAGCCAGTAAAAGCAAAGTAATCGCACCGGTAACAGTATCCATAATCTCCATAGATTCAACCATGGACGCAACTCGAAAATCATCTTTGCCTGTATCAAAAACACCTGTCTGTTTTTCGGTTGGCTGAGGAATATTATGATTTTCTCTTAATAAATAGCGCATCTCGTCCGCAGCCTCATCTATTCTTTTTACGTCGCTAATTTTATGCATCATATATTGTATACTGCCAATGCCCATAATTTTTTTTTGCAAAGTCCTAACCGGCACATAAGCGATATCGTCAAAATCAAAAGTCATAACAGCTCCGCGCTCTTTTAAAACACCGATAACTTTAAACTTTTTCTTGCGCAATTTAATTGATTTGCCAATAGGGTCTGTTTCACCGAATAATTCGTCTTTTATTTTTCGCCCCAAAATTACAACCTGAGATAATGATTTGTCTTCCGCTTCCGTAAAAAAACGGCCGCTGTTAATTTCACTTCTATCCAGCTTGATATAAGACGCGCTTACACCCAAAAGCATTGCTTTATAAGTTTCATTTCCGTAAGCTAATTGCTCTTGTCCGAGTACGCCAGCGTAACTGTCTTCAACTAGAAATAATTTGTTTATATCATCCATGTCATCCAAAGTTAAAGTGGTAACCTGCACGCCCATTGCCATATTGGTTACTGACTGCGCTTCCGAGCCTCCGCCTTGCTTGGAGCTGGGAATTTTAATTTCGGTTTGTATCATATCCGAACCGCCAAAAGATTCAATTTGTCCCACAATCAAAGAATTTATGCCCTCGCCGGCGGAATACACGATAATTACGCTTGCGATTCCAATCACAACGCCCAAAACAGTAAGAGCTGTCCTTACTTTATTAATCTTAAGCGCGATTATTCCGTTTTTAGCGCTTTCTAGAAACATATTTGGATTTATGATTTGAGATTTATAATTTTAATTTAAAAAATATTTTAATTTATTAGATTTTAAAATTTCTAACTTTTACTTAATTCGCTTGTGCTCGTTGACTGATGTAATTATTAATCGCCTTATGCAAAGCATCAACACCAAGCATTGAACAATGCACTTTTGGCGCTGGCAAACCGCCAAGATCTTCAACAATATCATCTTTTTTTAATTTCAATGCTTCGTCCAATGTTTTTCCTTTGGCAATTTCGGTTAAAGCCGAAGATACGGCAATCGCGGCGGCGCAGCCCAAAGTTTCAAATTTTATATCTTCTATAAATTCTTCTCCCGATTTTTTCCGCACTATTTTAAGATACATTTTCATAACATCCCCGCAAACAGGATTGCCTTCTTTGGCAACCGCGTCAGGATTTTTCATGCTGCCCTGATTGCGCGGACTTTTAAAATGCTCTAAAACTTTTTGTGAATATGGCATATTTCAAAATTAATAAATAAAAACTCCCGTCCCAATCGGCGTCCAATTGTAAATTAATTCAGCCGAATCCTCTCCTAGGCGAACACAGCCATGAGATGCCGGCTTGCCTAAATGATCCTCTCCTTCGCGGTATCCGTTCGGCCAAATCGGCAATTCGTGAATTCCAATTCGTCCGGAATCAAGCCCAAGCCAATATGGCATCCATAGGCCGTAAGGCGACCAGGCTTTCGGGCTTTTGCTTGCAACTTTATAATGCTTGCGCGGGGTTGAATTGTTGAGTCCGCTTGAAACAGGAAAAACTCCCATCAGCACTCCTCCTAAAAAAAAGCTTAATTCCTGCTTGGCAATATTTATTTCAATCCGTTTGCTAAGCAAAACTTTGTCTTTGTTTAACGGATCGTAGCCGGCCTTAATTTCCTCATAATCGGAAAAACCGTCCCCGTCAGTATCTTTATTAATCAAACTGGTGTGAAATCTAAGCTCATCCTTGTCGGACAATCCGTCTTTGTCATAATCGTTATCTTCCAGCCTTACAGCTTTTGGATTATGCGGCGAATAGCCTGTATTCAGTTCAAGCCAATCTGAGTAGCCGTCTCCATCAGTATCCGGATTATCAGCATCAGTAAAATAAATATTTTCCTCGTCTAAATCAGGCACGCCGTCCCAATCAGAATCAACCAAGCCGTTAGCAATGGCGATACTTGATGAAAATACTAACATTACTATTACTGCTGCTAAATATTTCATATCAAATAAAAAATTTAAAAAACCGTCCCGCCCTTCGCAAAAGACGGAACGGTTTTTTTAATCTTACAATTACGCCGCCATAACATGCTCTTGAAACTTTGTTTTTAAAACCTTTAATTCTCCTTTTACTTTTTCAACTTCTTTATTAACGGCAATAATATCTTCATTTTCAGTATTAATTGATCTATCAACTTTTTGTTCTAATTTATCAATTTTTTTAGAAAGAGTTACGATATCATGTTTAATTGTGGTAATTTCGCCTTTCATTCCGGAAATCTCGCCTTTAATTTCAAAAATATCACTTTTTATTTCAGCAATCTCGCCTTTAATTTCAAAAATATCACTTTTTATTTCAGCAATCTCACTTTTTATTTCAGCAAATTTTTCATCCTGCGCCTCAAAGCCTTTTTGAACGGAAATAGCTAAATTATCAACTGTTTTGATAAAATATTCAGTGCTACTGTCCACTATTTTTTTAATTTGTTTTAAATCATTATTGTCTAACATGATAATATTATATATTATTAATTATTTTATGTCAAAAATAAATACAACAAAAACCTATTCATATAAAATCATTTCCTCACCGCTAATATTAAGTATCTCTTGCCCGAAATAATTCAAACGCAATTCTTCTAAATTCAAAATATGCTTTAGTCCGCTATCTGTTATAACAAAAACTTTGACATCGCCCTGCTCGCGAATTAAATCATTAATAAAATATTTTTTGTCTTGATATTTATTCAACTCGCTCATCTCAACATCATAAATAATTTGCCCTGAATATTCTTTTAATTTCTCAATACTTGAAATATATATTTTAAATCCTTTTCTTATTAAATATATTTTATTGTCTTCGCCTCTGAGTAGCGCGCCATCCGCGTAAGCGCTTATACCAAGCGTAATAACTCCTTTATCCGCTTTATTATTCTTGTCCTCTAAAATTTCGGCGTGGGATGGTTCTTTGTTTTCTTGATTAACCGGAAAAATATAACCGCTTCCCAAAGAATCTATTGTTGATGGTTTATTTTCTTCTTCTTGTTTTTCCAGCTCATCTTCAACATTTTCTCGCGAATCAGAAGAATTAGACGATTCATTATTCATTAATTGCGGATTTGTGCTAATATTGCCGAATATTTCTGACGCGCTTAATTGCGCGAACGGAAGCAATAAAAAAATAATAAAAATAATAAAATTTTTCATACGCATAAAAACGTAGAGACGCGCCGTGGCGCGTCTCTACGTTTATATTTAAATTATCCTATTCTGTTAAAATTCCATAACCGGAATTATAAGCGCCAACAACGGTTCCTGCCGGCACTTTCATTTGCACATATATTTTCACCTGCCTGCCATCGCTTACGCCATTATCAATTCCGCTTATATCTACTCCTGTGTCAGGATAAATATTATCGTCTAAAATATCAACCCAAGTAATTTCATTAACTGAAAAACGCATATTGCCTCCGGCGCCTAAAACTGCTGCTCCGCCCCATTCGTTAAATTTCATTTTTAACAAAGTTTCGCTCATATCCAAAACCGTAATATCAAACTCCCAGCTCCAGCCGTCCGCGTATTCGTCTTTGGCTTTTGCCGAAGTTTTTGTCATCACTAACGAATCCACTGTAATCCCGCAAGGAGATGTTGTAAAAGCCGCGTCAGCGCTTGTGTCATTTTCCGAAGCATCAGCATTTTCAACATAAACTGAATAATGATAGGTTGTATTACAGCTTAAACTATCTAAATTAATAATCGCTTCTGTGTTGGCAGTGACGCTAATTTCAGTTGTAACATTTCCATAAGTATCATCCAAACCGAAATTCACAACAGCTCCGGAATCTCCATTGGTTTGAAAAACAATATCCGCGCTTGTCTTTTCAATATTTTGTACCGGCTCCGCGTTTAACGCGACTGTTAAAACAACGCTTCCCTCTAAACTGCTATCACCCTCTTCTTCACCATCTCCCTCTCCGCTTTCTGATGAATTTTGCGGTGTTGGCATATCGGTTTCAATAAAATCAACGCTATTGTCATCAGTATCTTCGCCGTCGGGTACTCTGACGATGCTATATGTTTCCGCCGGATTAGGCGCGGCCGCCAAACCTTCAAAATCTACTGCCGAACCTATACCGACAAAGTCAACAATATTTTCATCTTCTTTGTTTTCTATATTAATATCATTATTTACCAAATAAACCGTATTGCCATTAGCCAGTGACAAACTTGATGATGTAATATCTGCTAATTCCAATAAAGACGTAGTAGCAAGGCTTCTTACAACCAAAAAATACCCACCTGCCGGAATTATTTCGCTAAGACTAATTTTAGATAGTGATGTCCCTGCCAGCCTTTGCAAAGACCAGCCGTCCAATAAAACATCTTCTGTCGTAGGATTGTATATTTCCACCCAATCATCATTGTAGCCTCCACCGCCAACAATGCTATCTAAATGCGCTTCATTAATAACCAAATGATCGGCAATGCCGGCTTGCGCGTCTTCTGTTTTTTCCAAACACAAAAAACACGCCAAAATTAAAAAAGCCCCTGCGCTTAAACGCAAAGACACCTTGTTGTTCCTCCTCGTTTTCATTGTTTTTTTTTGTTGGCAAAATAAAATAGGATTAAATCCCACAAAATATTTTGCCAAATTAATAATTATTAAAAAATTTACTAAAAATTACGCCGGCATAACATGCTCTTGAATTCTTGTTTCTACAATTTTTAATCTCTCTTTTACTTTTTCAACTTCTTGATTAACAGCAATAATATCCTCGTTCTCGGTATTAATTAATCTATCAACTTTTTGCTCTAATTTATCAAGCCTCTCAGAAAGCTCCGCGACTTCACATCTAATAGTAGCGATTATTTCATCAAATCTTTTATCTATATATTTATCCTGTTCATCAAAACGTTTATCAACTTGTTCAAAATGTTTATCAACTTGTTTAAAACCTTTATTAATAATAATAGCAAAATCATCAAATTTGCTATCCATTAATTTTCCAATTTGTTTTAAATCATTATTGTCTAACATAATAATATTATATATTATTAATTATTTTATGTCAAAAAAATTTATTTTATTTTTTGCGTATAGCCAAAACTAAAACAATCAAAATAACAAAGACGCCAATTAATAAAAATAATTCTCTTGGATTAAATCCTGATTTAATGAATTCCATGCTTAAAACTTTTATTTTTTGCACTAAAATACTTGCTTCTGACTCAACTGTATTATGATTGGAAGCATAAATTTTGGCAAAATTTGTATAATTTCCGCTTTCAATATTATTTTCTATATCAATCATATATGAAACACTCTTAAATTCACCAACATTAATATCGCCGATATTCCAATTTTTATTTTCTTCATTTGTGGCGTTATAGACAAAACCTTTTGCCAATATATTTGTTAAAATTACGTCAAAAGCCGGTAAATTACCGCTATTGCTTATAATAATTTCACATGCAATTCCTGTTTGTCCGGGATTAACTATTTCTTCTTTAATGATATTTTCCACTTCTAATTTCGGCTCTCCTTCCTCTCCCAATACTATTGTTTCATCTTTGTTTTTTGTGGTTGTAAATGATAATTCTTTTCCGTATTTTTCAGGAGAAGCCTTTGAAAGCGGGCGGAAATAGTAAGTTGTTGCCGGCTCAAGATCACTTATAATTACCGAATGCGGAATCGTCTTATTCAAATCTTCCGCGATAGAGTAAGCATAACCATAATTTGGCGCGCTTGAATTACTAATGTTTAGATGCGATATTATGTCATAGATTACTCTGGAAGTAGCTGGATTATTCGTGAGCCAAGATATAGTAGCGCTGGCATTATTAACGGTTACTACTTCATTGGAAATTATTAAATTATTATAATAATATCCTCCGCTAGAGCTCCCACCTTCGTCAATTTCACCGCTAATTGATTCATTTGTTCCGTCGCCGACAACAATATCAAAACCGGCTATTTTTCCCTGATAACTATTATTAGCTGATTCGTTAAAACTTACGGCAAAATTATATGTGATAGCTGTGAATCCTGCTAAATCAGACAAATAAACGCCATCTAAAGCAAAAAAATTATTCAAGCTGTCAGAGTAAAGCTCATCCCCTTCTTCTGTAATCGTTAAAATTAATTGTTCTCCTAGTCCGTTATCATATATATTTATTGCTCTGGCAGCGATAGGAATGTTATTTTCTGTTTTATTAGTAACATTTATCCAGCGAGCCTCACTGTTTCCCGGTAAAAAATTAGCCTTGTCAAACAATGGCGTACTTGTACCGGTTTTAAATTCAATATCTAAAATATCAGTTGACTGCGCGCTAACCGTTGAAACACACGCAACAAAACCGGCAATAACAAAAATTACGCTAAAAATAAAAATAAATTTTAATATTTTGATTGGCATTTTTTTAATTTTATTATTATTCGTCTTTGTTTTCGCTGTTGTTCACTGATTTTTCAATTATGTCATCTGTAATTTTTTCATTTGGGGGCTCTATGTTGTCGTCGCACGGTGGTAGAGACGCGCCGCGGCGCGTCTCTACGGTTGCGGTTGTTTCATCATCAACGATTATTTCATTATCTGTTGTTTCTTCATCGTCAGACACAGAATTGGATGTAAAATCAAAATCAGATGGTGTGTCAGGCGCTGGCTCAGGCGTGACAATATCTATTGTGGTGTCTGTTGGATTTGGGTCGGGATTGGATGTGGGATTAGAGGCTGTATCAGGATTAGACGTGGAATCAGACGCTGGATTAGACGCTGGATTAGACGCTGGGTCAGACGCATTGCAATGCGTCTCTACGGTTTCCTCGTATTCATCCAAATCCGCGTTTTCGTCTAATTCAATATTTTCTTCATTTAAATCTTCGTCTGCTATTTCGGCTTCTTCCGGATCTTCGCCGACAGACGCGCCGCGGCGCGTCTCTACGGTATTCTCACCAACCAATTCAACTGACAAATCTAATAATTCACCGGAAGCGTTGTTGTTTTTGTCTGCCTCATTGTATAATCCGAGCTTTTTTAACATCTCTAATTCTTTTTCTGTTAATAATCCATAATCAATCGGCGGACAATAATCCTTATCTGACTCATCGCTATTTTGTACCATGAAATTTTCAGGACCGACAGCGACAACTTTTATTCTGGCATTGCCTGAGGGAACATAATATGTAAAATCTTCCAAAAATAACGGCAGACGAAAAAAATAATAACCAGTGTTTGTTGTTGTGGCAATAAAGCACCAGGTTCTCCCGCTATTATTTGAATAATACAAGCTAATAGTTAATTCACTGTCAGCGCTTTCGTTTGTACTGCTTGCGCTCCAATAAATTTCCTCAGTATGTCCGATATACCAAACCTCGCCGCCATTCGGACTCAAAACTTCAACTGTAGGCAAAGACAAATCTTTCCAATCAGAAACCGCGTCCGTATCATATCCGCTTGGAACGCGCCCCAGCATATTACCTTCGGATGTGGTTGCCACGGCAGGATTCCAAATATTACTATTATAATTATCCCAATTTTCATTTGGCTTACCCCAATTCATCTGATCAATAATATTTCCATAATTATCTTTTAAAATAAGCATATCAGCATCATTAGCCATTTCAAACTGACCGCCCAAAGCATTAATTGTTTGGATGTTATCGGGAATTTCCCAATATTTCCAAGTGCTTAAATCATGTGAAATTAAAATATAAGCGCCAGCTTCAATCGTAGTGCTTGCGTTTATTTTCGCGCACGTGTTATGATTGCATATTTCCCATTTTTTTATGCTAATATCTTTATCAGTCGGATTAAAAAGCTCTATCCATTCATTTTTATCTTCCCTGCCGTGCGCGTCATCAACATCATAATAAACTTTATTAATCACTAAATAATCGGCAATATTCTCCCATATTCCGCTCGTAACAATATTGGAAATTCTTTCCAAATCTGAAAATCCCTTTTTGCCTGTTTGTTCTCCGTCAAAAATAAAATCAAATTCGCAAACCTTACTCCAATAACCGTAATCATTACTATTTAAAACTACTGTGAATTCTAAAATATCAAGCGTGCTTGTTGCCAAATAAAGATTATTTAAACTAAAATTAGCAAGAGAGCTTGTTGATAATAAAACCCCGTTTTTTATAACCTCCAAATCCAAAACTTGGCACAAGCCATCGTTACCATTCACAAAATCAATTCCAATATCATAACGCAAATCCATATCGCTATCATTAATAACTCTGATTTCACGATACGCGTTTATGTCGGGAACAAGTTCAGGTAAAAAATCATTATCCGATTCCAAAGAAAAATCCAAAGAAGAAGTAAAAAAAGAGCTTATTTTTGTTGTTTCACTGTCGTTAAAAAAAGCCTTAGCCTGAATTACAGCCCAAAATCCCAGACAATTAAGTCCGGCTATCAATATTATTGCAATAAATTTTGATAGGGTTTTTTTATGCATAGCGCATATGTATTTAATTAATCTCAACCTCCATCACCAAACTCTCAATCGGCAGACTCCCAACATTTTCAAATTCCAACTCCCCTTCCACTTCGTCGCCAGGCAGCCAATTTTCAGCTGTCCAAACCGCGTTAGCAGGTTCGTTTATGACTAAATCCAATGTCCCTGCCTCAAAAACATTATTTTCCGACACTTCCGTATCTTGAAAAAAAGCGGTTGTGTAGCTGATTGAAGCGATTACAGCGCTTACGGCGATTATTACTGTTAAACTTTTTATGATTTTGATGTTCATATATTTTTTATCTTTAAAAAATTATTTAGCTAAAAATTTAAAATTAACATTAATACTTTTACCTTGATATTCATTTCCGGCTGATTCTAAAAATTTGAATTTCATTTTTAGTTTTTTCTTTTGGGCTGGATTTAATACGCCGTCTGTTGTGTAATCTTCCAAATCCACTGATGATTCTTTTAGTTCGGAAAGAAGTAATGGGGCTATGCCATCGCCGGTGTCTGCTGTGACTGCGGTTAGAATGTCTTCTTCGCCGTATTCTAGTTTTGTGATGGCAATTTGGGTTTCTAGATTTGCGCCCATGTCAAGGGTGTTGCCTGTTGTGAATGTTTCTTCTGGTTCACCGTCGCCATCTTCATCTATCTCCACTGTAACACCTTCCCCACCTTGTGAGAGGGCTTGCCAGTCTATTGAGTATTGGTGTACTTCGTCGGGGGTTGTTGGAATATGGGCGGCATTGAAGGTGGTTTCTTCGCCGTTTATAACTGAAGTAACAGTGAGTCCATATATTCCATTGCTTGTTCCGACTATTTTTGGTGTATAGCCTTCTTCTGGAAATAATATCAGCGCCCTCTCTGTCTCTTCGTCATACATAGAATTTGGAATATTTTCAACTATTTGACCATTAACTATACCGGTCACGTTCCCATCTACATCTTGTATTTGCATGTCGACAGGACTATGAACTTCATATTCAACATAATTAGTTAACACTTTTTCTAATTCTTTGACTAAATTATCCTGTGAGTTTGGATAAAAATTCTTTAACCAACTTCCAACTCCAGACATATACGCCTTTTCGCCATTATATCTCCAAACAGCGCTAGCAACATCTCTTGCCTTATTAGCTGTTTCCGAAAAACCACTATCATAAGGTGCATTATTATCTAAGCCGTATTTAGTATTAAGATGATATAACATGTCTTTAAGATTTGCTTCTACACCCTGTCTAGTATTGGTATATATTTTACAAGAGCATCCATCCACAATCTCTTCTTTACATGTTCCATAAGTCATACCGTCCGATTTGCTTGGATACTTATACTTATAAACAGATTTCCATCTATTATCTTCATATTCTTTCATGTTGCAATAGTAGCCATCTCTATAAAGAGTGTGATAAAGCTCGCCTGGCTGCCGAAAACAATCTTTTATAAAATCTTCTGGCAACAAATAATCTGTAAGACCTACCTTGTCATATGGCATATACCCTGTTTCTATATCTTTTCCACAATAGCATCCGACTCCGCCACCTTTGCTTATGCTACTATTATCAGTTAATTGTCCTAATCCGCGACCACAATCAAAGGATATATTTGTGTTATCTCCTTCTGTCCATTCTTTTTTTACCATTGCCCTTAGCAACTCAAATGGAAATTTATGTTTATTCAAAGAACTACTGGAAATTTCTCGCATTATTTCATTTTCTTCTTCATCTTTGTAACGATAATCTATCATTTTGTTTTCCCAATCTATTTGTTGATTATCATTAAAACTCAAACCATCAGATTTCATCCAGCCGATTAAATCATCTGTTTTATCTTCCACTTCCCACCAGATAGAGCCATCTGGTGATATTTCTAAATTGTTATGAGTATTTGTTGCTTTTAATATCCAACCATCTGGCACGACTTTTAGTCTTTCGTTAATGTCGTTTTCTCCTTTAAATTTTTCCGAATAAATTATTTGTGAACCAACCACTTTTACAAATTTTCCATTTGACGGCATATTGATTATAGTAACGTTTTCCTCTCTATTATCTTTGCTATCATATGAACTTTGATTATCTGCATCTCCATCCGTATGACATCCAGGGTCGTCTTCATCTGTAAATCCATCCCCATCATTATCAACTTCATCATTACACTGAGTCTTTGCAACAGTTGTGCAAGCGCTTATATCAATCAAACACACATCACTACAGCTCAAACTCCCACCATCAAAATCAAAAGACTCACAATTTTGCCCGTCAAAATTAGTTCCATCACACTCTTCTGTGTCAGTTATTTCGCCATCACCGCAATACGAACCAATAATTGTAATAAGCTGACATTCATTTGAGCAGTATTCACAAGTTCCGTCATATCCTGCATGACAAATATATCCATTCTCGCCATTCCAATCACACTCCTCACCTTCATCTACAATATCATCTCCGCAAAAAGCATCAGTGCATTTGTAATTAAAACATCTATCATTCTGGCAATCACTATCTATTTCACAAGTATCGCCAATTGGACACTTATTGCAAATACTGCCTCCGCAATCATCGTCTGTCTCGTCTTGGTTTTTAATACCATCAGAACAAGTCTCTTCCACGGAACAACCTTCATCAACAACACCATCACAATCATTATCAAGATTATCATTACATATTTCAGACACCGGATTTACAGACCCGATACAATTACCCCAATTTCCTCCGATACATGTCTGTGTGCCATACGAACATAAACCAACATCTGTTTGACCGCATGATCTAACGGCGCCGTTTAAACAATCGCAATTTTCGTCAACAATATTATTACAATTGTTGTCAAATCCGTCACAATATTCAAAAGCGCCCAGGTGTATTGCCGAATCAGTATCATCGCAATCCCGTCCTAAAATAGTAAAATAAAAATAATTCGGATTGGTAGCTCCATAACATAAAGATACCGAGTTTTCAGGCAAAGAATATCCATCGCCGTCATAATCATAATAAAAATCACCAAGCCGCCATATACTGCTGTTGTTGTCATTACAATCAACATCTGAACATACTCCATCGTTATCTGCATCAACACAAATAGGACCGCATATATTACTTGGGATATTTACAGTAACTGTATTTGAATTAACGTTACCACTCGGAAGTAAGGCTCTAATGTAGTAGCTATAACTATTTCCAGCGATTAAATTTAGGTTATTATAAAAAAAAGAATCTAAGGATGTATTTGTGTAAGGATAACCGTTGCGATAAACCTCGTACTTTGTGGCGCCGGGATAATCATTCCAATCAAGCATAATTGCTGGAGCGTCGTAATATTCATGATCACAAACAGGAGGTTGATGAGATAAAAGAAGTTCTACTGGCTCATCTACTACTGTGACTTTGATACTCACGTCATCAAGTTTAAATGACGTAAACACAGTATCATCTAAAGTACTATGAAACTTAATTTGAACACTGTTGCCATCTTTTCCGCTTAGATCAATTTGTTTTGTAGAAAGCTCATAGCAACTTCCACCGGCGCACGAATGTTTGTTTAAATTACTAAGGTTTCTGATTGGATATGATTCCCCTGTGGTTAAATTTTCTAACGTTACATCTAGTTCATCGTAAGGTTGCGTAGTCGCTTCGTCAGAGTAAATATTAAAATAAAATGAAATCGTCGCTAACTCTGCCCCAGAAGGCACAGTCATTACTTGAGACAGAAGGTCTTGTTTTCCGTTTATTTCACCCAATACGGCATAATATGATCCCCAGTGCGGGAATAAGCCTGACGTTATAACTGCGCCAGACAAATCCCAGTCACCATTATCACCACTTTCAAATCCACCATTTAAAACAATGTTTTGATCTGCAGCAAATGCTGTTTGTGTTATTAGCAGTGCTGAACAAGAAATAATAAATGAAAAACAAACCAAAAAAACACTAATTTTTAAACTTTTAAAGTTCCTCCTTTTTATTAAATTCATAAATTGTTGATTTTAAAAATAATTATTTAAATTAATATAAAATATTTTATGTTTGTTTTGATTTTATTGATTTACCGCGCGCGGTGTAGAGACGCGCCGCGGCGCGTCTCTACGGTGGTAATTTCCTAATCCTCCGAACCTCCACCCAAATCTTCTTCCCCTCATCCAAAATAATAATCAAAGCCGGGATGCCAATAATCAAAATAAAACCCCAAGGCTTTTTTGCAGTGGCAACGGCATATCCCACAAACGGAACGGAAAATAAAACTTTTCCAATAATTTCATGCTCTTTTATTTTTTTCGCATCTTCGGAATTATTTGCGTCTCCTTTTGTAGTATATGTTTTTACGCCGTTATCATTTATTATTTCTTGTATTCTGTGCGTGGTTGGCGTTTTCCCTTTGCTTTCCGCTCCAAAAGTAATAACATCGCCTGCTTTATATTCCTTAACCGGTTTAATCACAACAATACTTCCGGTTTTAATTGCCGGCTGCATTGATCCTGATTGCACGATTTTTACTTTAAAATTACCTGTAATGGGAAACATTGTGGCAATCAATAAAATCGCGATAATGCCGATGCAAACAAAAAATATATTGCTGGATATTTTAAATAACTTCATAAATAAGAGCTATTTATTTTAATTTATAACAAAATTAATATCACCAGACATAACCGATGCCCAATTTCCTTGATGAAAACTCTCTTCAGTCAAAACCATTTCTAAATCATAAGTTCCTGCTGTAAGACCCAGTCCATTGCATCCGCCTCTGCCAGGTTCCGGCTGTCCGCTTGATCTATATTCAGGGCAAAATAATACACTTGGATTAAATGAGTCAAGATTTTGAAGATAATCATTGCTTGTGCTTGAGCTGCATTCTTCGTAAAGAGTACCACAGTACAAAACATGATAACTTGAATCACTTGATAAAATAATATCATCAGCGTAAATATTTCCAGAGGCATCAGCGGTAAAATAATCAAACACTAGATAGCCGACTATGCATTCCTTATTAGGATCAATATCTGATAATAATTTATTTGCCTCATACTGCGCGTCAGTTCTGTTTCTTGCGTTAGCATCTCCTACGCAAGTAGCGCCGCTAACACATGTCCATCTGCCTTTATAACCTACATATTCATTGGCTAAATCATCAGTGCCGCCGTTACAAACCGGCTTGCCTTCCAATTTCACTTGATAAGTGGCATAAGGTTTTAATCCTGAAGCAACCATGCTGCCTGTTAATTTTCCGCTTACAGGACCTGGATTAACATAAGTAAAAGCCGCGCTAGCATTGTAATAATCATGATAATAGCCATACTGAGTGCTTTCTGCCAAGTCGTTTAATTGGATTGTTTGAAAGCCAGTACAAACTCCGGCACAATCTAAATCAGTACAATCAACAAATCCATCACAATCATCGTCTAAACCGTTATCGCAAACCTCAGGAGCTTCCGGATTTACTAAAGGATTATTGTCGTTGCAATCCCTGCCTAATGTTGTTTCTGTGTATCCATCTGGAATTTCATCTCCACAACAAACTGCCATCATTCCATCATCCCTGCGATTTGCTCCATCCCCATAGTATCCGTCATCATCGCCGTCGTAATAATAAATGCCTACGCGCCAAGAATTAGGATTATTTATATCATTACAATCGCTATGTCCTAAAAATCCATCTTCACCTTCACATCCGCTTGCCTCTGCGTAATATCCATCCCCGTCATTGTCCGTGCAATTCGGATTATCGCTTCCATTTTCATCTTCATAATCGCAGTTTAATTCTTCATTCGGCTTGTCTCCCTGTTTGTAATTTATTAGTCCTGGCCAGTTGTCAAAAATCCAATCTGAATTGTCTGGGCTCCAACTAACTAACTTATGATTTAAAATATCATATTTAATACAAGGTAATAGCCAAATTTTAGCGCCGTTTGGATAATTTTCATCGTCAATATTCGGCAAATCAGTATTAATATTTTTATTATCAATTAAAGAAAGCTTTCCATCGCTATCCGGTGTTCCTTGATCAATTAAAAATCCTGTTTGTCCTGTCGTTCCGCTTCCTTCGCTGCTCCAAGGATCTGCATAATAAATTAAGCAATATTCCGTACTCGGATTAAGCCCAACGCCTAAAAAATCATAATTAAAAGTCGGCGCCATATAATCATATTTTAAAATACCCATTGTTTCGTCTGCTGTTGCAGTCCAAGTGTTATTGTTATATTTATTATCCATAAAAGATATCTGTTGTAACGGCTCTGGCGCGCTTACTTGACGCGCCTCAATTTCAATCACAAACGTCATTTTATCGCTTTGCGCCCAATTTTCAGTATCTTCACGCATATAATATCTTTGTATAACATTGACTGATTCGTCTGGTTGTAAAATTCCATCGCCATTGTTTTGTTCAAACGGCTGGTCTAGTTTTACCAAGCCCATATAATTGTCTTTAACATGGTTCATTGTAATTCCGGCTTCCTTAGAAATAGCCAACTTACCGTCAACATACATTTCATAAATAATCGCGGAATCAATATCGTTTTTCGGATTACCGCTATTATTTTCATCATACCATTCCTGCTCAGGTTCAATTATTCCATTGTCATCATACTCAACACATTTAATGATTTTCCATAATTTTAATGGGTTTAATCCTTCGTTTGTGATTTCAAATTCAATTTCAAAATCTTTGCCAGGCTTAATGTCATCCCAAACAAAATTTCGCGACCATGGATTTTCACCGTCTATGGAAATATGAATAGTTCCCGCGGTAAATGTATTGCCGGTTGAAATTTCCGTGTCGCTAAAAAATGATATTGTTCCTCCTGCTACCAACGCCGACATTGCGCCAATAACCAATATGCTTAATAAAATTTTTCGCATAAATTTTTTGTTATTTAATTTTTAAATATATAAATCATTTTTATTGTTTTTGTCTAATTCCCAGCGCATTTTTGTCATCCTGGAATTTTTATTGGAGCGGCAACGCGCCCAACGGAAGTGCCCTTGGGGTAGAAATAAAAATATCCGGGATCCAGGGGTAAAAGCTTATTCCATGTCTTTAAAAAAATCTTTCCAAGCGGGATTATCTTTTTCAATTAATTCTATCTTCCATTGTCTTTTATATCTTTTTAATTTTTTTTCACGAACTATCGCGTCTTGAATATTTTGATATTCTTCATAATAAACAAGCTTATCTGAATTATATTTTGCCGTAAAACTATCTTTATTTATCTTTAATTTATGTTGTAACATTCTTGAATATAAACTGTTTGTTACTCCGATGTATAATGTTCCGTTTCTTTTGCTTGCTAAAATGTATGTATAATAAATGTGTTCTTTTTTCATCTTTGCGTATTATTTTATGGTCTTATCTCTTACCCCTGGATCCCGGATATTTTTTCTTGTCGCTGCCGCTCCAAGAAAAAATTCCAGGATGACAGGTGGGGGCGACCCCATTTCCCTCCTTAATTATTAATTTTAAATTCTTGGCTGTCTTGCCGAATACTGTTGTTACCACAGACGCATACACACAATCCAATACCACACACCGCGCGCGGTAGAGACGCGCCGCGGCGCGTCTCTACGAATGCGAATTACGAATATTGCGAATATACAATAAAAACAACAAACAAACAGCAAGACAAAAAGAATTCAAATCAGATATTCTTAGTTATAATCATAATTTACCAATGTTCCGTCATCAACTAAATACTGGCTTGGATTCCAACCGCTCATTTTTTTATTAACCTCATCATAATCAGCAGCCAATACTAACCATACCTTAGCTCCAACTCCATAATTAGCATCAGGAATTTCAGGCAAATCTATTCCCAAAACAGTACTGCCAGTAACGTCATTAATTTCACCACTACTATCTGCAGTATAATTAGCAATCAAGGCTCCTGGATGATTTCCTGGATATGGATCTCCATAATAAATTAAACTGTAATCCGCATTATCAGTAAGACCTGTGGCAGTAAAACTATAATCAAATGTTGCGCCTTCAACCTTATAAGTCAAAGTACCTTTTGCACCATCGGAAAGGGCTGTCCATACATCACCAGAAGTATCCTTTTGAGTTAATTTTGCTATAGATGTGTTGTCTTCACTTACACCCGGCGCCGGAGCCGTCAACTGTCTAGCTTCCAATTGAACATCAAAATTCATAACATCGCCTTGCGCCCAATTTGTAATCATTGCTTCTCCCGAATCATCCCATGCCATCAAATGATAACTTTGGCTAACAACTAATTTTTCGCCTGGCGCTAATTTACCATTCAATTTAACCCAAGTGTCAACAACATTGTCAATTCTAACCTGATCGTTTTCGTCAATAAGAACTGTCCATAATCTATTACCGTCTACATCCGTTTTTTCTAAATCAGGCTTTTTGTTTTCTTCAGGATTGGTAGTGTTATTTATTATAAACGGACAAGAATCTATTTCTGCTCGATTTACTGGAATTTTACAAATCGCCATATCATAAACCATAAATGCTGAAAGATTATCTCTTTCTGTATACTCATTATTATCACCATCCACACAAGTTCCATCTTCAAATATTCCTCCGCCTTCTGTGTATTCCGGTTCAGAAGAAGCTCCGCAATAGCTTGTGTCGCCAGGACCATTTTTAACATTTGTTAATTTTTTCCAAATATTGGCTGGATTTTCTCCAACATTTTCAATAACAAAAGTCATATAACTAACTTGACATGGCTTGTCTAAAAAATTTGACCAACTGCTAGCCCACGGATTCTCCTCATCAACAGAAATATCAATAGTCCCCGCGGTAAATGTATTTCCTACGCTTGTTTCAGTGTCGCTAAAAAAAGACGTAGTGGCTCCGACCGCAAGCGCTCCGACAGCGGCGATCATGGCCAAACTCATAATAATTTTTTTCATAAATTTTTTTGTTTACTAATTTAAAAAAAATATAAAATTTTTTTAAACTAATAATTTTAATTAACGCCGTTTGAAATATAATAGCTCGACCTTTGCCCTCCAAATTTAAAATTTCAAAAACGACTTTTCTAAAATATATAAATTTAATAATTTTTACAAATAAAAAATACCGCCCCAAAAATGAACGATATTTGCGTATAACAAAAACAAGTTAATAAACTAAAAGCATGGGGTGCTTTTAAGATATTTATCATTGCTGTTGATAACTATTATTTTATTTAAACTTAATATTAATTTTAGCAAACATTATATTTATTTGCAACAAAAAAACAACCAAAAAATGGCTAAAACTAGAAAAATTGACAAATATTTATTTTTGTTTTAAATAAATAAAATTAATATAAAATAATTATGAAATTTTTATAAAAATTATAAAAAAAACGGCTTTTACAAGCCGCTTTTTTATATATAATTTTTTTTAGTTTTACACAGTTTGCCTGCTTCTGATAAATATAGCAGAGCTGGCTAAAGTCAAAAGAGAAACAAATAAAATAATAAATTCGTTAAACTTAAACCCTGTTTCAGCCAGCACTATCACTTTTTCCACTTCAAGGCTTGCCGAGGCAGTAACGCTTGCGTGATTATCAGCGCTGGCGCTTGCGTTATTCGCGTAAACTTTTGTCGCCGCGTTTGCGTTTACTCCTGCCATGTATTTTACCGCGGCTTCTTCACCTGGATTAATATCTCCTAAATCCCAATCTTTAATATTGCCGTCAAAATCCTGAAAACTTATTCCTTGAGGCAAAATATCATTTAACTTAACATTAAAAGCTGTCAAGTTGCCTTCATTTTTTACAATAATAACAAATTCTATATCTGTCTCGCCCGGATTTGCTTTTTCTTTGCTTACTGTTTTTGTAATGACTAAAACAGGCGCTCCTTCTTCGCCAAGGACTGCCGTTTCTTCGTTAATATCATTGTCAAAATCAACAGTGCTAAAAGTTATTTCCTGCCCATAAACCTCAGGTGATCCATGTGATATTGACCGGAAATAATAAGTTGTTTTTGGCGCTAAACCTGAAATGGTTACGGAATGGGCGGTTACTTTAACGGGATCTTCTATTGTTGAATAAGCATAGCCGTAATTCGGCGGATTCCCAACAGTAGAATGCGGAACCGTGTCATAAACCACGCGGCTGGTGGAAAAATGAGTGGTAAGCCATGTAATGGTAACTGAATTTGGCTTTGCGCTGTTTACCTCTACTTGAGTATTTTCTATACTAAGGGCTGAATTAATAAAACCGCCTCCTCCTCCCGCGCTTTGCAATTCGCAGTTTGAATCGCAAGTATATCCGCTTGACACGCCATCACTTCCATCACATTCTTCATTTCCGTTTTTAATTCCATCACCGCAATATGATCCGGATAATTCCACTATTTGACATATATCAGAACAATAATTACAACTGCTTCCGTAAGAAGGATCACACACAATGCCATTGTTTTGCCCGTCATCACATGTTTCGTTATTATCTAAAATTTCATTTCCGCAATACGCGTAATAATTAACAAAATTATTATTTTCGCTATCGCTTCCATTAATAACAATATCAGAGCTTGACGCCATTAATTGCTCCCATCCGCTTTTTAAAGTTTCTGTTAATATATATTCGCCGTCTTCTAAATCATTAAACTCAAAATAGCCGTTTACGTTTGTGGTGGTTGTGGCGGTTGTTGATACCGTAACATCAAAAAGATTAATTACCCAATCTTTTCCAGGATTCTGCAAATATTCATTAGTTGTTGTCGCTCCGTCCTGATCTTCAAATTTATAGCCGGAGATAATACTTGTTGAGGGAATATCTTGCTCATTAAAAAATGTACATTCAACATTATCACCCTGACCAAGAGTAATATTAACGCTATTGCCTGTTGTGTTGTAATTTCCATTAATACACCCAACACAACTTATTTCAGTTAAATTCCAACCAGAAACTACATTTTCCGTTACAGAATAACTTCCAACAGGAATATCAAAAAAACTTTTAGAGCTAGTTGAATTAGATCCATTATCAATTAATTCAAAATCAATTCCTAAATTACTGCTAAATACAAATTCCTGAGAACTGCTTGAATTGCTGTTCTTTATGATTGTGATTGAGCCTGTTTCAGGCTCATCAGGTATTTGATAATTACCAAAATGCCTTTCATTGGCATTTACGCCCTCTTCTAATAACTCTACTGTCCAAAAACTTTCTTCTGTTGGATAAGTCTGTGTCCAGCCGTTTTGCTCAATTTCGCTAACAGTATAAATTCCGGACATTAAACCAGCAAAAGTATAGCAACCATAATTTTCATCATTAACATCGCTTACTGTTTCTTGTTCTGATATAAGATTACCATCTTGCGATAAATTAATAACCCATCCCCCGATTTTTTCTTCACCGATTATATCACTATCCTCATCAACATCATTATATTTACATCCGGAAATTGAACCGTAATTACAAATCTGCGATCCTATATTATCATAAATATTTTCCAGCCCATCGCCTGTTGAGGCATAGTAGTAGCCAACAGCATTATTTTCCCTTTTTGCGCCGGTAACATCTGCAATATATTCTAACAACGCTTCGGCACCAGCATCAATATTATCACCTAAGCCGATTGTAAAAATTTTATGCCCCAACAAAGCGGCTTGATCAGCCATGTTTTTGGCATACTGAACAGCATTTTCATCGGGTTTATTAGCATTGCCATCAGCTAATAATATAATAGCTTTCATTGCTTGCGGATTGGCATTAGTGCTTGATGCAAGTTCAATATTAGCAGAAGCAATAGCAGCCCCGATATTAGCTCCTCCACCTATTGTTAAATCGCCAATTTCAGTATGAGTGCTAGTTAAAAATTTATCCCGCGTTGCATTATCCGCAAACGAAACTAGCGCTGATTGATCATTTGTTCCTAATTTACCTAAAAAATTATTGGCTGCTTGTTTCGCATCAGTAATTTTATTTGGAATAGTGGC
This sequence comes from Candidatus Parcubacteria bacterium, assembly GCA_023142915.1. Lineage (GTDB taxonomy): Bacteria > Patescibacteriota > Patescibacteriia > Patescibacteriales > UBA12075 > JAGLYP01. Next base: position 22,156 of record JAGLIO010000063.1, read on the forward strand.
AGTATAGACGGGAGCCCTACAGCTGTTCGGAAACTCATCATCATCTTTAATAGCTAGACACTGATCTTTAGTAAGTCCGCTTTTTTCACGAGAAACGCATGCACTATTATAAACGCTCTCCCATTCACAAAAACCTCCATCTTCCATACTCCCAGACCGATCCATAACCAAAACAACATCCACATCAGCGACGCACATATTTTGACTTGGCTCGTCTGCCAGCGCGTCGTCTATTGGCAAAACAACAAAAAACACGCCTAAAAATGACATGTTTAAAATAACCGCGCATAAACTGAAAATACTAATTAACCTATTACTTCTTGCCCTCCCAGCTCGAAAAAATAACCGCATAAATTTTAAATTTTATTAATTTTTTAAAATATTATTATATAAATTTATTTAATTCTTTTCTAATTTTAATATTTTTCCTAAATTGCCAAATAACAATAAATATTAGCATCAAAGCCATTAAAATAAGCGGCCAAGATGATTCAATATTGTTAATAATCCCACCCCCAAAAACATCTTCTTCCTCTTCTTTGGAAATGGAAAATTGAAATTGTTTTTCAAGCAATAATTCATCTTTATGATAAAATCCCAATTGAGCTGAATATTTTCCTTCAGGCCAATCATACGTTTGCGCGATAATCGGCTTAATTTCATATTGAGCCTTTGGATTAACTTTTGGTTCATCTTCAGGATAAGGATAAATAACATCATAAACATTTTTTTCGTCTTTTTTTATTTTTAAATGAACTTGCGGAGATAAACCGACATTACCTTGGTTGTCATAAATTATTCTAATGCTTAACGGTTCGCCAATATTTAAATCATAATCATTTGGTATAACAGAAGTGTTTTTTATGCTGATTTCTTGCTTGTCGCTAACTACTATGGTTACTTTGCGATCAATTTTTTGCAAAACAGCAGCGCTTGATTCTTCGCTCTTAACAATTTCACCGGGAAGATTGGAAACACTTATTGAGCCTTTATATTCTCCGTTTAAAACGTCGCTCGGAATATCTAAAATAGCGATTACGCGCAAAGTCCCTTGAGCGGGAATCGTTGTTGTGGCAAATTGATTTTTTAAATCTTCAGTTAAAAAAAATTTTACCCAGTCTTTAATTTGGCCTTCAGCGCCGAATTTTACGACTATGGGCTGTTTATCTGAATTAACAGCGATAATTTCCTGCTGAATTCTTTCTCCGCGCAAAGCGTTTTCAATAACAATCGGCTGAGTCATCTGCCCAAGCGCGAAAACAAATTTCGGAACAAGCAAAAAACTTATTAATAAAATAAATATTTGACATTTTTTCATAATTCCATCTAGATTAAAAATTTATTACAAATTATATTCTATCTTAGCCGTTTTAAAATATTTGTCAAATACATTTGTCAATATTTATTTTTCACAAGTCAAACTTGAAATTTTTTCAGCTGATAATATCATTTGTCCTGAAAACGCTGATTGATTGTCGTTTTCAGGATATTTTTTAATTAAAATACCCAAATCAATATTTGTTGTTTCGCCCAAATCCAATGGATCTTTTAAATACGCGATTTGCTCGGGAAAATAATTTAACCATTCAGCGTTTTTTCCTACCCGCGCTTTATATTCAAGATTCCAAATTCCATTTGTTTTGCCTAAATTAAAATCATCTTGCTGAATTTTAATCTGCAAGCGGGTATTTCCGATATTGCGGACTGTTGGACGGAATAAACCGCCCCAAACAGAATCGCCTCGCGTAATTTTAAATTTATTTTCAGCAACTCTTAAATATTGAAAATTGCTAAAATCATTTTCAAATGTTGTCAGTTCTAAATATTTTAAAACATTGCTTGCTTCAGCTAAATTTTCTTGACTGTCTTTAACTTTTAACAAAACTTGATATTCACCTGCAGGATCATCAAAAGCCAAACTGCTTTCAGCGCAAAACAAAGAAACAGTATCTTGCTCTAAAAATCCTTTTGTTCCGCAAACTTTTTCATAGCCATAAACATAATTTTCCTCTTTATTTGTATGCCAAACTAATAAATTATTATTATTTTCTCTTGTTTGCCTGCAAATAATTTCCAGCGCTTCTTTTTTAGGTATTGCGCTTAATTCTACTTCACTTTTTTCTTGCCCGCAGCCTTTTTTAAAACTCTTGTCATAAGCGATATCTTTTGGATAATTAACATTAGCCAAAACAGAACCTGCTGTTCCAAAATCACCGCCAACTATGGCGCATATAGCGTATTGTCTATCAAGTTTATATTCACCGGATGGCAAAATTTGAGCGCCAATATCTTTGCTGTCGTCTTCTCCTTTATAAATATTATTGTCTTTTAAAGCAAGCATTTGCCATTGCGCTATTATTTCCGGCTTGTTAAAAAAAACGTCATTATCAATTTTAGCTGCCGCGCTTGAACCGCCTGATCCTCCGGAAGAACTGTTTACAATACTTGGGCTTGAACTTGCTTTATCTATGATTAATTTTGAACTGCTGCTTGTTTTATCACTAAATGATGCCATGTCTTCAGTAGTTGAAGCAGTGCTTGATCCGTTCGCGCTTTCACTATTAAATAAAACGGCTTGCGAACCGCTTGCCTGATCTTCTGCTTTATCGCCAAGACTATCAAAAACAAAAATTATCGGCTCATCACTAAAATCAACTAAAACAACATCATCAATTTCTTCAGGCAAATTATCGTTTTGTTCAAACTCATCAATTATTTCTTCTTGTGTTTCTTCTTGCAAATTTTCATTTTGCTCAACAGCGACTTGTTCTTCATCGGCGCTTTCCTCTGTCTCTGTCTGGTCAACTTCTTCTTTATTTGCTTCTTCATTTGCTTCTTCATTAACAGCAGGTTCATCAACATCGGTCTGGTCGCTTGTTTCAATTTCAGGCGCTTCGCTTTCACTCTCAGGCAAAACTTCTTCATTCGCCATTACAAAACCAAAATTTAAAATCAAGCTTATAGCGCAAATATAAGCGATTAACTTTAGTTTAATTTTCTTGGTTTGTAATGGCATTTTTTATAAATTAAAAGGTCTGGTGTTAATGGCTTTATTAACAACAAGCCTTTGGGGCGGAAATAATACCGCCCCACATAAACTAACTACCAATAACACAATCTGTGCAAGTAGTATCACATTCTAAATGATTAACCATTACAGCTCCTAAAGTCATTGTTCCAACATAGCAATCGCTATCATGTGTTGGCGGGAACTTTGAGATAGTAACGGAAAAATCCATTTCATCTAATTCTGACAAATCCAATTCATCTGCCAATGTAACTGTTTGATTTGGATTATAAACAGAGTATGGAGATAAACTTCCAACTCTTGCGTCATATTCAACGTTCCAAAGTCCGTCTGTTACGCCAAGCTCCATATCGTCTTGGCTGACAGTCATAGCCAATCTGGTATTACCGACATTTCTTACTGATGCTTTTCCAGCGTCCATTGCATCCCAAGTCAAATCACCACTAATGATTTTGTGTGTGTTTAGTCTGACATTACCGTAACTAACAGTTGTAAAATCAGTTTCAAAAGCAGTTAAAGGAAGATAATCAAAATGATTTTCTAAAATATCCTGCAATCCGTTATAATCTTGTCCAACAGCCCAAACTTTATAACTTCCTGATGGATCTTCATAGGAAAGTTCTTTTGATCCGCAATATACCGCTGCTCTGTCTTTGTATAATTCACCGTCTTCTCTGCAAATAGCGTCATAACTATAACCGCCTTCAATAGTCGGCAAGTTATAGTTATCATTTCTTACTGAATCGCAAAAAAGCGCAATTCCTTCCATTTTTTCCAATCTATGCAAACTGTCTTCTTGCATTAATTCACCGCAACCTAAGCCGGATTGATCAGCCAATGCTACATGGCTATCGCCTAAAGCAATATTTTCAGGATAAAATACGTCAGCGTAAACATTAAGCACGTCAGCTAATCCGTCAGGATCAGTTACAATCGCGCACATTGCAATAGTTTTGTTTACTTGGTATTGTCCGGAAGGCATAATTTGAGCGCCGTCTGCTGTTGATGCGTCAGTATATCTGTCATCATTAGCTTCCCATTTTGCCAAAACCAACGGAGCTTCACCGCCGCTTGTGTCGCGAGTAAGACCTGTGTCAATAGTGCTGGCAACGCCTGTTCCACCACACATAGTAAATGCCATCGCGAACATTAAACTAAAAATAATAAATTTTTTCATATATTTTTTTCTTTAGTTTTGCTTCTTATCAAGACCGTTAATTTAAAACATGTCCGACCTTTACGCCATGCATTTTTAATAAATTACCAGATAATTTTGATAACAAGCATGAATTAATATTTTTATATATTTCCCAAACGTAATTTTTACGTTCAAAAAACACATAAATGCTTTTTTAAGTTTCAGAAATATTCTGAAATCGACCTTTAGGACACTTAAAAATTAATAATTAATTTGCAAAAAATAAAACGCCCTATGCAAAAACAACATATATTGTTCTTGAATAATCGGCGTTGATGTTTGCTATGAAACGTTTATACCTTGATTATTTTATTAAATTTTTAAAAATATTTTATTTCATTCAGGATAAGGATAATTATTTTCAAATTCATTGCGATATTCATTTGTGCCCGGATCATAGAATTTGCAGTGAATAAACATTTCTTTGTTTGCTAAAGTTATTATATTGATTGATTTGCATTTCGGGCATTTTTTTTCCTGCTTAAGTATTCCATCCATCTTTGTGATATTCGCAAAATGATTTGAGCATTTGGCGCATCTCCAAATAAAATTATACGAACTGCTTGGCATACAAATATTTTAAATAAATTTTATAAACAAAAAAACCTCATGCCCGGGCATCAGGTTATAAAAAAATATCAAGAGTATAATTCCAACATCTTTTTTTATTAACAATCACAATTGCAAAGCTATTCATATTTTTAAAAAAATTAATATTTTTTTAAACACATAATTAAGATTATCAAATTACAAAATCGTTGTCAACCAGCCTTTTTTCGGGCTTTTGCTCGCTTTTCATTCAAAGTTATCCACATTTTTATCTTATAGTAAGATAGTTAAAAATTAATTAAAAAATAGATAAATTATTTATAAAATATTTATGAATTATCCATAAAATATTTCTAAATTTTAAAATATAAAAAATAACCCCGCCTCTCGCGAGGCGGGGTTATTTTATATTTTAAAATATTTAATTCTTTCTACGAATTTTCTCTTTTTAACACCATTATAAAACCGGTGATAACGCTAAGAGATATTAAGAGTACCATAAGGTCTTTTACGCTGAATCCTGTTTCCGCCAATACTTTAACTGCTCTTACTTCAAGATTTGCTTCAGCGCTTACGGTTTCATGGTTTGACGCGCTTGCTTCCGCTTTGTTGATATAGACTATTGGCTTTGCGTCCGCGCTAACATCAACCAAATAAGAAATTTCTTTAATTCCGCTTTGTTCAATATCGCCTAAACTCCATGTTTTAACCATGCCCTCTTGATCGCTAAAATTTAATCCAGCCGGCAATGTATCTGTAAGCAAAGTTTCAAAAGCTGTTAAGTTGCCTGTGTTGGCCACCGCGATCGTATATTCAATATCAGTATCTCCGGGATTTGCAAATTCTTCTGCTATTGATTTTGTTATTTTTAATATTGGCTCGCCTTCCTCGCCCAAAACAACCGGATCGCAACAATCCGCCATATTAAATGCTAATTCACCGCCAAGCACACTTGGAGAAGCGCTGGAAATAGGCTTAAAGTAATAAGCTGTATTTTTAATTAAGCCTTTAATAACCACAGAATGATGAGTAACTTTATTAGTATTTTTTATTGTAGAAAATTCATAGCCGTAATTCGGAGCCGCGCCGATTGAAATCTGATTTTTTGTTCCATAAACTACGCGGCTGGTCGCGTTTTTATTAGTGCGCCAAGTAATAATAGCGGAGGCTTCCGACAAGCAGGATAATTGCTGATCGTGAATTTTCAAAGGCGGAGTGCCGCCATAACCGAAAGCAGTTTTTGTATCCAAAAAATTACCGCTGCCAAAATTGCCTGAAAAACAAACTATTGCGGTAACGGCTAAAATACTGAAAATAATATTAGTATTTATTTTTTTTATAGTTTTTAACATACCCCTAAAATTTCTCCAATATAATAAAGCTAACAACAGCAAAAAAAAGACCTTAATTTAAGCCCTCCTTAATTATAAATTGTATTGCTTGTGTCTTAAAACAAATTATAGCACAATTTTACATAGTGTCAATGTCAATTAATTTTCATACCCCGAGTTTTAAAATCTATTTTAAAATTTTAGCAATATTTTTAATTGCCTCAGTTATCGGTATTACTGTAACATCTCCGTGATACTCTGTATATTGAGTGTTGCAAAACATATAACACTTTGCTTCGGGGTAATCTTTTTTAAACGCTCGCAATCCCCTAAAATCTTTTTTAGAAAAACTTTTCTTGCGTTTTACTTCAATCGCCACAAGACCGTTCTCACCGTAAAGCGCGAAATCAACTTCCAAACCGGTTTTTGTCCGCCAATAATATATTTTATAATTCAATTTATTATATTCATTAATCGCGCGCAATTCTTGCAAAACAAGAGTCTCAAGAGCAGGACCGTCTAACTCGCTTTCAGAATCTAATGGTCCTGTCGGTCTTAATTCGCGAAATACTCCGACATCAAAAAAATAAAATTTATTGCGCTTAAGCAATACTCGTTTTGATCTTTTGCCAAAAACAGGTATCCGCGCCGCTATCAATAAATCATCCAATATATTAAAATAACTTTCTGCGGTATCACGTTTTAATTCCGCTTCTCGTGTTACCTCGGCAATATTAAGCGCCTCTCCCTGTGAAAAGCTTGCTACTTCCAAAAATCTATAAAAATCGCCAAGGTTTCTTGTTAATCCTTCTTCCGCGACTTCTTCTCTTAAATATGTTTTTATATACGAACTTAAAAATTTTTTTGGATCGTCTGCTGTGTATGCCTTTGGTAAATGACCTGTTTTAAGCGATTTTTTCAAAGAAAAATCTTTTTTCAATTCCGCGGCGCTTAACGGATGCATTTCGTATGTGTATGCTCTGCCTGCCAGTAAATTTATGCCTTTTTTGCGTAACTTGCGCGCGTTTGAACCGGTAAGAATAAACTTATACTTCTTATTTTCAATAAGCCTATGCGCTTCATTTAATAACTCTGGTATTCGTTGTATTTCATCAATTATAATCCAATTATTAAAACCGTTTGGAATTAATTTGCTTAATGATTCCGGATTTGCCAAAAGTTTGCGATAAGTAGCTGAATCAAGAAGATCAAAATACAACGCGTCTTTAAAATTTTTCTTTAGCCAGCTTGTTTTGCCTGTGCCGCGCGGACCAAATAAAAAAAACGAATTTGATTTTGTTGTTTGTATTATTCTTTTGTAATATTTTTCACCAGACATGATATTTATTTTATTTAAACTTTTTTCGGTTAACAACCTTATTTTAGCATCTTTTTTTAATTATAACGCAATTTTATAAAGTGTCAAGCCATTTTCTTGATAAATAACATCTAATAATTTTGACTCTAAAAATTCATACTTAAATATATCATCATTTATTAAATCATCAGTAAAAATAATATATTTAATTCCTGAATCACTGAAAAAATTAATTGCTTTGTCAGGTAAAAAATCATCGCTGATTATTATTTTTTCTATTTCCCTGCTTTCGCTATGGCCTTCCTGGCTGAAAATTTTACCGATTTCCATATTATAACCCTGTATTACTTCTTTATCAAAATAAAGCCTGGCAGGATTTGCCGTAATCAGCTTTCTGTTAAAATTTAAAGAAAAATACTGATGCCATGGCAAAAATAAAACTTTAAAATCATCATCATCGTTATTTAATATTTGATTAGCCTCTTGCCAGCTTTGCGGATACTTAACAGGTTCTATCTGCCTGGCAAAACCGCCCAGCATCGGATAAGTATAAAAAACCGGAATTAAAAATAATAAAAATAAAAATAATTTTAAAGCTTTAACTGATTTTTCTTTTATCAGCTTTGCCAAAAAAACAAAACCCAAGCCGCCGAAATAAGCATAACTTAAAGCAATCAAAGCGGAAAATTTTTGCGTGTCGCGAAAGCCGCGCCAAATTCCGATATTTTCAAACAGCCATAAATTCAAGCCTTTAAAAATAATTTCAGACAAACCGCAAGAAAAAATAAAGCCAAACAAACCTAGGGCAATGAATAATATTGCCTGCCTTCGTGTTTTTCTGTTTTTCAACCCGTCTGCCATTCCAATAGCGATAATTCCAGCCAATAAAATAAAAATTACAGCCCATAAACTAAAGTTGTCTTTTGGCAAGATAAAATAATTTACCCACGGTTCTCGCTCTCCCCAAAATCCATACAAGGCAAACACATTCAGCTCGGCGCCTAAGCGCGCGTCATCAGCCGTTCTGAAAGCGTCCCAATGATCTTCGGTAAATGTTCCGACAATAGACTGCTCAGCGCGCAAGGCATAAGGCGCGATCCAATAAAAACTTAAAAGCAAAAACATAGACCCGCCGATTAAACAGCATTTTATTATTTTTCTTATTTTTTTCTTGTTTGATTTTTTTATTTCAACTATCATGATATAAAAAATATAGCCGAATAAAATCAAGACAGCCATTACCAAAAAATGAAGCGAAAACATTCCGATTAAAAACAGCCAAAAAAACAGCTTTAATCCTTTTTTTATTTTTGGCTTTTTGCTAAGCCTTAATAAATAAAAAATAAACGGGGGTAAAAACGCGTAAGCAAACAAATGAGCCCAGTGTCCTGCTAAAAATCTTTCATAAACAAATGGATTAACAGTATAAAATAAACATGCCCAATATCTTGCGCCAAACTTTTTTGGAACAGGCAAAAATTTAAAAGCTAAATAACTAACGCAAAAAAATAAAGCAATAAGCATTATTTTTTGGACTATCCATCCATCCATAAGCAGATTTAAAAATTTCATTAAATACCTAACGGGCAAATCATTATAAAAACCGTTTGGACTTGACAATATTTTTATGCTTGGAGCAAATATCATATCTTGCGTAAGAATATATCCGGGCTTTAGCATTTGCCAAAGAATAATCACGACTCCTGCTAAAAATATTAATATTTTGCTGTTTTTTATTTTACTCGCGATACTAATATATATTTTTTTATTGCGCTCATGTATGAATATTAATAGATTAACAGCTGTTAAAATTAAAACTACCGCGGTCAGAGCGATTACCATTTGTTTGCTAAGACTGTAAAAACTGAAAGCAAAAAAATATAATACAACTATTACCACATTAAAAACTATGTGAAATTTGGAAAAATAAAGATCTTGCTTGCTTGCTTGCCGCGGTTTTAATAAATCACTGACATTGCCTTTGATTTTTTCTTTTAATTTTGCGTCTGCGGGATTGATTTCTTTTTCAGAAACTCCGTCTGGGTTTCGCTTAAATTCTATAATCTGCAAAACAACTCCCATGGCTAAAAAATAATAAGCGTAAACAGCTATTGCCTCGGCTATTTCTTGCTTTCCGCCTGCCAGTAAAAACGGACAAGCAAGTAAACACAAAAGCGCCAATCCGATAATAATACGGTTCTCCCATTTATAAAATAAAAAGGAAAAAAACAAAACCCACAGCAAAGCCGCGCTTAAGCTTATTTTCCAAAAAATCAAAGCGAAAAAAATCATTAAAAGTCCGCCGTATGTTTTATTTTTTTTAATATCGGCTACTGCGCGCTTCGCGCTTTTTATAATCCAAAAAACAATAAAAACAATAGCCTGTTTTATGTTTGTAAAAACATAACAGCTTAAGCTAGAAAATATTCTTTTATTTATTTTTTCTTTTTTTATAGACATATATTTAAAAAAATTAATTTTTGTGATAATGATCCATTCTTCTACCAGTATTGAGGGGAATATTTTAAGCCGTTATGAAGTGAAAAAAGTTTTGTCAGGCGAGAAAGTTGACGCGCCTAAACGCGATATTTCCGAAGTTAAAAATTACCGCGATGCCTTGTATTACATTAGTAAATTTATTGAAAAAAAACAAAAAATTACAGTTAAAACAATTCTGGAAATTCATCGGCTTACCACTAAGAACGTGCTTGATAAAGAAAAATGCGGAAAATTCAGACAAAATCAGGTTTATGTGGTTAGCCGCCACGGCAATAAAATTATTAAAGTGTCTTACACAGGACCGATTGTCAAACAAGTTCCCATTCTTGTAAAGAATCTAATTAATTGGCTGGAAAAAGCTAAAAAAGAAAATATCTGTCCTGTTATAATATCTGCTATCGCTCACGCGGAAATCGCGGCGATTCATCCTTTTGCCGACGGCAATGGCAGAACAGCTCGGCTCTTAGCCACTTTAATCCTTTATAAATCCGGCTATGATTTTCGCCGCCTTTTTGCTTTAGAAGATTATTATAACCAAGATCGTCCGTCCTATTACAAAGCGATTCATTTGGGTAAAAATTATCAAGAGCGAATGCAAGGCGATTTAACCGATTGGGTAATTTATTTCAGCCAAGGGTTTGCTTGTGAAATGGAAAAAATTTATAATATTATTGTGCCATTAAGTTTGGACGCCAAAATGTTAAAAAAAATCGGCGGTCATGTTTATCTTGATAAAAAACAAATCAAAATCGTTGATTTCATGATGACTATGGGCAAGGTTGACAGCAATGACGTTGTTGATATTCTAAATATTACTCAAAGAAGTGCCAGAAGGTATTTAGCTGAATTAACAAAATTAAAATTATTAGCCAAAGTGGGCGGTAAAAAAGACGCTTACTACCAATTGAATATTTGATGTCCGTTAAAATGTCCGTTATTTGTCCGTTAATCTAATGTCGCGATTTTGTCGCGATTATTAAAATCCGTTTAAGCCATACTTTTCACTAATTTTGCCTATTTTTAAATAACACAAATATAAAAAATATATTAATCCAAAAAATTAAATAAATTGCGAAATTGTTTGCTTCGCTGTCTGCGTCTTTTTACAAAATCCGCTGTTAAATATGTTATGCAGCCCAAAAATATTATCCCTGACACAAACAATCCCGAATAAAACCATCTCTGCGGCCAAAATTCTATTATCATTTCCATATCATAAGTTCTATCCTGATTTTTATTGCAAAAATTCTTGTCCTTGCAAATATCATTGGCGTCTATCCACCAAGCGTTGGCAAAACCGTTGGCGATAATATGATTATCTCGCGCGATTTCTTTTTCATTCCAAAATCCAAAATGCCGCCTTGCTTTTTGTAAAAAATTTTGCGGTGATTTTTCACCCTGAATATACGCACGCCATCCGGGATGAAAAGATTCTTGAAAAATAATCAAGGAGGCATCTTTTTGCTTTAACAATAATTTGTAATAAACCGGATTTACTTTTTCAAAATTAATATTTGACTGGCTTATTTTTTTCTCATCTTTTGTCTTTAAGTAATAAGCGTCCAAAATTTTATTTTCCACAATATTAATTGCGACATTGTCATATCTGACAACCGCATTTTCAACTTTTTCAGCTGAAGCGTAAAAATAAATATTTAAAAATTCTGAATCAATGTTGGGCTCAAATATTGTTTCATAATAATGCCAGCCATCATCAACTTTTTTTAAGTCTTCGGTTTTAACGCAAACATTGCCATCCCATACGCAAAATCTCGCCGCGTTGCCGGCAACTATTTTGTAATCAAATGAAACAGCATAAGCCTTATCTTTGCTGAATTTTTTAATCGGAGCTGATGATACGCAAGCCGCGTCTTTTTCGGCGCTTAGCTCAAGAGCCGCTTTGCCGTCTGTTGAATCGGGAATTAATTTCATTTCCAATAAAGCGTCCGGGTCGGACAGTCTGCAATTCCCGACTTTTTCATTCCAAAAACCTTTTTCAAATGAATTATTTTCAAGCAAATTTAATTCATCTTTAAAAATTACGGCGCTTATTTTGTGCTCCCCGCTTTTTAAAAATATATCTTCTGAAAATTCAGAGACATAAGGCAATTCTAAAATAATCTGTTTTATCGGCTTTGTTATTTTATAAACTTTTACGTTATCATACAAATTAACCGTTACCGGGCCTTTATTTTTATGAGAATAAAAATACATAATAAATTGTTTTGCTTCCGGACTTAATTTTACCAGCATTTCATGCGTTTGCCAGTTTTTAGAAACAAGCGCTTCGCCGTCTTTGGCGCAACCTTTGCCGTTCCAAACGCAAAACGCCGGAGCGCTGCCGGATATATTTTTGCAGTCAAACGACAAAAAATAAACCGTATCAGGCTCAAATTCTTTAATCGTCCGCGAATAACTGCAAGCGGAATCTTCTTCCGCTGACAGCAAAAGAGCTGACTGCCCGTCGCTTGCGTCTTTTGTTAAATCCATTAAAATTTTAGCGTCAGGATTATTAAAATTGCAATTCCCGACTTTTTCATTCCAAAAACCTTTTTCAAATGAATTATTTTCAAGCAAATTAATATTATTTTTTTTGTCTATCTTGTAAATATTCACGGCATAAAAATCTTTTGGCTCTAATCGCATACTGTCTAAATATTGCCATTTATCGCCGGGGCGCAAATAAAAAATTTTATTTTCAATCTCAATTCCTATAGGCTCTGATAATTCAATGCCTAAACTTATTTCTTTTTCAAAATTTTCAACAGCATTGCCGTCAGCGAAGCTATCATCAATAAATAACTTTTCATTTACATTTTTAAATCTTAAAATACAATCTTTATTGTCATAATAATAATAAATTTGATAAGCATTAAAACCATAATTTTCATTTCTTGAAATATTATAATTATTTCCCGTTAAAATTTCAAAATTTTCAGCGGTTATATTATTTTTAAATTCAATATTTTCTTTTTTTAAAATTTTTTTATAATAATTCGCGTGTTTTAAAGTCAAATCATTGGAATCTGCTTGCGATGAAATAATAAAAGATAATTTTTCTCCGTCTAAATTAAACTTATCAAAAATATCCAAAGACTCATTAAATGTATCAGTAACAACTATTTTTGACGGACTGTATATTCTTGGATAAACCAAATCATCTTGCAGTTTATATAAATCAAGCATGTTAAAACTCGCCTCGGAAGATATGCTTGAATGCGAAGAAATTATTTCTTTAACTTCTTCAGGTTCTTCAACTTTATAATATTCAGAGTAAAAATCATTTCTTTGAAAAATATGGGATATATTTATCAATCCCAAAAACTTGTCTATATTTTTGCTTTTTAAATTATCATAGATAAAATCATATACTTTGGAAGTGTGATAATTGCCGCAGCCAACGCAAGCATTATGAACTACGGGAATTTTTAACAAGGTGTCGGCTAATCCGCGCGGGATTGACTTCATTTGATTATTCCATTTAAAAACCGCGAAATATTGGTCAGGCAAAAGCAAAATTCTGTTTTCAGCGGCAATCAAGCTATTATTAATATAATCAGCTGCTTGATGCCAATACTTTGGAATATTTTTTATCTGTGAATTTTTTTCAAACAACCTTCCGCTAAAAAAAGGAAAAGCGTTAATAGCTATAGCCGCAAGAACCAGCAATGGAATAAAATATTTTAATAAAAAATATTGTTCCACGTTTTCTCTTTTTTTGCTTAAAATATGATTTAAAAATATTGTTACAAGCATGGCGTAAAATAATACAGCTATTGCCGTCCATTTATAAGTATTTCTAAACGCCATAAAATACGGCACATTATCAAAAAGCCACTGCATTAAACCGTTCGTGGGCCAGCTTTTATATATACCGCCTATAAACGGGAATAATAATATAATCGCTATATAAAAAAATAAAATTTTCTTTTTATATTCTCTGCCTTTAATTTTCGCGAAAAATAACAGCGGGAAAAAAACAATTATCGGAATAGCAAAACCGCTGATAAGAATTATCAAATTATGCTTATAGGCTGGAGAAAAATTTTTGTATGGGATGCCTTGGTGCCCGCTGAAAAATCCCCAATCTCCTAAATTGCGAAAAATATTATTTAGCGAACTGTCATTATTATAAAAACTCTCACTGGTTAAGACGCTTTGAGTGGTTGCTTCGTCAATAACACTGCCATATATCATCGGCAGTATCCACCATATAATAAACAAAAAAGTTAAAGCGCCTGCAAGCGCGCTGAATTTAATCAATCTTTTTAATTTAATTTCTTTTACAACAAGCGCGCTCCATAGCCCATAGCCCAGCAGCAATACAATAGCGATAACGTCAAAAATAAGATTAAAACCGAATACTAAAGAATTGACAAAGGCTAAAAATATACTGTATTTTAATAATTTATTTGTTCTTATTCCTTTAATAAACAGATAGAACTGCAAAGGCAAAAAAACATAAGGAGTTATCATAAAATATGAATTTGGCAAAAATGTAAGAACATAAAGATTGTAAATAAAAAACAGCGCGCCGATAAGGATAGCTGTTTTGTTTATTTTTTGATTTTTAAATAACTCTTTAATTAAAATATAAAAAGAAATAAAACCGATAAAAAATAAAAATGACAAAATAAAAAATTGGGTTATGTTCGGCGGTATGCCGATAAGTCCGTTACTTGCAAAATATATTAAATTTAACGGAAACAGCTTCCATAATAAATCCAAATTATTATCTCCTAAATTCACGGAATGCCATCCAAAAAAATTATTAAATAAATTAGGCGGATTTTTTATAAAATAATCCGCGGAGCTTTGGATCACCAGCTTATCAATGGAAAAAATAAAAGGTATGGCGCAAAAAAATAAAACAAAAAATATTAATAAATATTTTTTATTCTTTATAAATATAATTTTACAGCAATCAATCGGTTTCATATTATTTTTAGAATTTCAGCGCCAGCATGGCTGCACTTTTTAAATTTTTTGTTTCGCGTAAATAAACCCTTTAATAAAATAAAACGAATAGCATATTAAGCAGATAAAATTAATAAAAGGCAGTATTATAATTTTAAAATCTTTATAACATTTTAAATAAGCCAGTTTTGTATAGTAAAAACAAAACAAAAGCAGAATTAATAAAGCTAATCTGTTTATAAAAAATATATTAATAAAAAGGCCTAACAATATCATCGGCCTGAAAATCAACAAAATTATATCTTTTATTTTTGTTTTTAAAAAATACCTTCTCAGATTAACGCCATAACATTCAGCCAATTGCGATTCTTTTTTAATTAATTGTTTTAAAGAAAAATTATTGTCTTTATTGTGCAAATGCACTACGTCTAAATCAGCCAAAACAACTTTGCCGTATTTAGAACACCGCATTTCATAATCCAAGTCTTCTCCGGCTGTTCTGTAAAGAGATGAATTAAATTTAAGATCTTTTATTTTTTTTACGCAGTCAAACTTTCCCGTAAACCTTGTATGCCTTTTACTGACAAATCTGCTAAACAAGCATTTTTGCCAAAAATTATATGCCGTCCAAACTTTATAGGGATGTAAAAGCGCAGGGTAAGCGGCCGCAACATTGCTATTTTGAAAAGGCTGGAATATTTTAGCAAATGAATCCATGTCTTCCAGCACAATATCCTGGTGCATTAAAATTATATAATCTGTCTTTGATATTTGAATTCCTCTGTTATAATTTATCGCCAAGCCTGTTGATTTTTCATTCTTAATAATCATTATTGAATATGAAGATTTTTTTTTATAATCTAAAATAATATCATGGCTCGCGTCGCTTGAACCGTCATTAATTATTATAATTTCTTTAATAATTTTCTTATTATTTTGTTTTTCCAGCGAATCAAAAACATCGCGCAATGTAGTCCCTCCGTTAAAAACCGGAATTAAAATTGTTATTTGATCTTCTTTCATTTTATTTCTTTATTAAATACCCAATCCCTCCGAACCCAAACTCGCAAGTTTTCATAAAAAGCATGCCAAGACCGACTACGGGCGAGCGGAATAATTTATTTGGTTTATTAAAAAATAATTTATAACGGCTTAAAATGCCGGTTTGCTTGTTTATTTTTTCCTTGTGTTCGCTTAATCCCATATATTTCGCAAACCCCTCTGCGTAATAATACTTTTTTTTGACAGTATCAATCAGGCTTATCTTTCCCTCATTATGATATATTAAATTATCAATTCTTTTAAGCTTGCCAAGATTACCGATTTTTTGCGACAAATCCCAATCTTCTCCACTGTTTAAATTCGCGTTATAACCTTGAACCCGCGAATAATCTTCCAGGCGCATAAAGCGAGCCGCTTCCATCCAATCCACGCCGATATAAAAACTCTTTTCCAATTTCTTGCACTTAGCCCAAAAACCATTTCCAAAAGATTCTTCAGGGATTATTATTCCGCTAGCGTTGCTGTCTTCTTCCATTTTTTTCACGCAGCTTTCAACAACTTTCGCGCTAAGCTCCATATCCGAATCAATCGCAAGAATATATTTGCCGCGAGCATTTTTTGCGGCCATATTTTTCTGCTCGCTGCGGTGATCGCCGATTTTGTCAAATAGACAGACCTTGTCAGTATAAGCCTTTGCCACATCGCGGGCATTATCTTCGCTGTTGCCGTCAACTATTATTATTTCAATATTTTTGTAAGTCTGCTTTTTCAGACATACTAAACATCTTCGGAGCAATTCCGAGCGATTACGAGTTGGTATAATAATTGAAACTAACGGATTACGCATAAAATTAAAAATCTAAAAATTTATTAATCTTGCCTATGCTTTTTAAAAATTCGCAATGCTTTTTAAAATCATCAAACAGGCAGCTATATAAACGATCGCTTCCTGACCTTGAAATAATATGATAAGCCTCTATAATTAAAATTTCTTTTTTGCCTTGTTTTTCTTCTTCTAGCAATCTTTTATAATATTTTTCTATTTTTGAAAAATTCGTGTATTTGCTGAATGAAATCGTATTAAGCAAAAATTTATTTGAATCATTGTTTAAATCCTCAATAAGATTCGGCCCTATTTCCGAAGTTCTGGCAAAAGTATAATTTTTTGAAACAGAGCTTGCGATATTTTTATCAAAATAACCTCCGGGATATAAAAAAGCAATAATCTTTTTTCCAAATATTTTTTCCAGCATATTTTTTGAATCAATAATTTCCTTATTTTTTTCAAATTCAAAAATTTCTTTTTTATCATCATCATTTTTATTAAAAGCAAAGAAATGCAATATTCTAAAAAAATAGTCAATTTTATCCGGAAATGATTTTACTCTTGAAAAAGTTTTTTCTATTTTTCCACGAATATTATAGGCCGGCGTAACATGGTAATATCCATGTGAAGCTATTTCTATATTTAAATTTTGAATAGCGTTAAAAATCAACTTTTTTGAGGCTATATTTCTATTTTCAAAATTCTTGCCAATAAGCCCGGCTGGAACGCCTACAACAATCGGAATATTAAATCTTTCGCTTAAAAAAAGCTTAAGGGTTTTTTCATCTGCGTCATCTATTGTTATAATAAATTTCATATTTTTTTAATCCTCCCGATTAAATACCCAAGCCCTCCAAACCCAAACTTAAAAAAATTATAAATAATAAAACCTAATCCGAAAATCGGGTGAAAAATAAATTTTTTCCAATTTTTTAAATAAATTCCGCGAATAAATTTTAACTGGACTTTTGACTCTTCCTTGTTTTCGTTTTTATAATTTACAAAATCCTTGCCATATTCATAATACTTCATCAAATGCTCCAAAAAACTTTTTGATTCGCCCAAATGCAAGGCTTCCGCGCTAATAAAGCCGGTTTTATAATTTGCCCTGTTTAATTTATTTTGAAAATCATAATCTTCACCGGCTATAATTTTTTCATTATAACCGCTGATTTTTTGAAAAACTTCTTTTTTTAAAAATCTTGCCGCTGAATGGGTAATATCATATTTATACATATCAACTTCAAATTTTCTAATCTTGGCAATCCAGCCCGCTCTTATGTCAGGACTGTTATGAGCGACAATAGCGTCAAAATTTTCATTGATTTTATCCATGCATTGCTGAACGACTTCCCTGTCTAAAATAAAATCACTATCAACCCTGTAAACAAATTTGCCGCTACTTTTTTCAACTCCGAAATTAAACTGAGCCGATCTTTCATGTCCTTTGAGAAAAACTTTGCTCGTGTATTTTTTGGCAATTTCAATTGTTTTGTCTGTTGAAAAATTATCAACCACGATTAACTCAATATTTTTGTAAGTTTGCTTTTTAATTGACTTTAAGCATACATCCAAAAATTCAGAAGAATCTTTTGTGGTAACAATAATTGAAACTAAGGTATTATTCATAAAAATTTAATTATTATATTTATAATTCAAACTATGGCATCCAAAACAAGGCGGCAAAAATTTTTCTTTTATAATTTTCTTTTGAAATTTTTTTGACTCTTTAGAATTCCACATTTCTTTCAGGCTAACATCGCCATCCAAATATCCTATCTTATTGCCCAAACACAAACAAACATCGCCATTGCCCAAAATATTCATGGAATTAAGTGGAGACAAACAAAACGAATCTTTGTTTGGAAATTCTCCAGAATAATATTTGCCCAAACTATCAATCGCCGGTTTTTCTGATAATTTTGTCTTGCCGTTCGCGGCCATCGCATAAATCTTTTTTAACTCACTCTCAAGCTTCTCGGCTTTGCCTGGGCTTAAATAATAATCTTCATCAATCAAAGCGCCGTCGCAATATTCGCCTATGCCTGTTTTTTCCTTAAATCCATCAATTGTTTTTTTAATGCTTGGCGTATGAAAACTGTAATGCTGAACGCATAATTCATCAACGCCTAAATTTTCAACAAACTTATAAATTTTTAACAACTCATTATAATTTTCTTTTCGCGCGACAGTATTTATTTTAATATTAAATGACAGTTTTTTCATGCCGTTTCTTTTGCTAATTAAGTCTTTAAGCCCGCTGATCGCGCGATCAAAAATTTCAGGATTATTTCCTTTTATTTTATTATGGACATCTTTTTTATAATAATCCAAAGACACAGACAAAAAATTCAAATCTGAATTTAATATTTTATCAACGTTTTCAGTTAAAAAAAATCCATTAGTTGACATAGCCGTAATAATCCCGTTTTTTGACAGCAAATTTATAATATCAAAAGTATGCTTATTAATTAAAGCTTCTCCGCCTGTAATATAAAACATAGGCTTGTATTTTTTTAATTCAGGCAATATTTTTTTAATATGATCAAGCGTAACTTGCTCTTCCGTAATATTTTTATTTCTATATTCCGCGTTTAAGCAGCCTTCACAGCTAAGGTTGCATTTGTTTGTTATAAACATAGTTATTATGCGCGGAAAAGGCGTTCTCCTGCGAAATAAAATTTGATCCATTGCCAAATTTTTGGCTGTGCGCGGAAAAACTAAAGTTAAATAAATTTTTTTAATAATATCAAGATTGTTTTTAAAGTCTTTTTTCATAAAAATCGCCAATTACTTTTTTAAAATCTTTATAGCTGTTTTCAAAATTAATTTCTTTGCTCCACTCCCATGCGTTTTTTCTTAACTTATTATAATTATCTTTATTATTTAATAAATCCACAATATTTTCCGCTAAGATATTTGGGTTGTTTTTTTCGCAAACGATTCCTGTTTCATTATGCCTTACGCTGTCCCTAAGTCCTGCCACATTATAAACAACAGCCGGAGTTCCTTGGCTGTTTGCTTCGGTAACGATTAAACCCCAGCCTTCCCTTACAGAAGTAACGCAAATTAAATGCGACTTTCGCATTAACTCAATTTTTTTACTCTTACTAACTCGCCCCAAAACTTCTATTGATTCGCAATATTTTGATTTTGCGATTTTATTGAGAACTTTTTTCCCGTATTTGCCATCTGTATCCCCTGCCATAATTAATTTTAATCCAAGCATTTTCTCTTTAGCCAACTCAAAAGCGCTCACAATATGATCGGTTCTTTTCATTCCCCGAAACGCGCCCAAACTAAGAATCGTCGGCATTCTATATTTACTGCTCTCTAGCTCTATACTTTCCAACTTTCTAATCGGCGCCAACCCTATTCCCTCGCTTATTATTTTAATTTTCTCTTTATCAAAACCGAATTTTATAAGATCGTTTCTTGAACTTTTTGAAACAGTTATCACCTTTCTATCGCGCAAAAGCCACAAATAAATCGGCTCTATAATATATCCGATAATATTAAGCGGAAAAAAAATTTCATAAAACCAAATCTCTCTCGCAAGCTGATGAATAAATAATATATTTTTTTCTTTTACGTAAAATTTAGCAAAAAAAGGAACAGTGTTAATTTCATCAATTACCAAATCCGCCCAGCCTTGCAAATTTTTTTTATAATACTTATAAACATGCCAATAAACCGAGAACCTGTTTCCAAGCCTGATTATTTTAAAACCGTCCCGCTGATGTACAGACGCGCCGCGGCGCGTCTCTACGAATCCGCCGACCAAAAATAGAATCTCATGCCCGTCCGTTGCTAATCTTTTTGCCAATTCTTCATTCACTGTCTCAGCGCCGCCTGCTAAAGGATTTTTTTTGTCTTTCCATGTTAACCAAAGTATTTTCATAAATTATATTTTTTTGTCCCTGATAACATATAAGGGGCGGTTTACTACTTCATTTTGTATATTGCCGATGTATAAAGCAATCAAGCCAAGGCAAACCAAAATTATCCCAACTAAAAATAAAATAATTACAGCCAAGATGGCAGGACCGGAAAAATTAAAATCAAAAGGATCATTTAAAATATATTTTTCAATAAAAATAAAAATTCCCAAAGGACCTGATGTTAAAATAATAATAACACCCAGTTTGCCGACAAGCTTAAGCAGAAAAAGGCTATGCCCTACAAGCGCGTCAACGGTCAAATTAAAAAGTTTAAAAACGCCGTATCCTGCTTTTCCCCTTATTCTTTCATTTGCTTCAAAATAAACAAAGTATTTTTTAAAGCCAAGCCAATCCAATAATCCTCTTGTAATTCTATTCCCTTCCGTGAATTTATTAAATTCATTGATGACTTTTCTGTCTATTAGGCGAAAATCAGTGGCATTGGGAATTATTTTTGTTCCGCCTGCCTTATTCATAAATCCGTAAAAAAGCAATGAGCCAAAACGTTTAACCAGGCCTTCGTTGTTATTCTTTTTTCTTATTCCGATAACCGTTTCCGCGCCGGCCTCCCATTTTTCTATAAATTTTGGAATTAATTCAGTCGGATGCTGCAAATCAGCGTCAATCATAAAACATGCGTCTCCGTTACATTTGTTTATTCCCGCTGTTGTGGCGATTTCTTTGCCGAAATTTCTTGAAAATTCCAAATATTTTACTTGTTCGTCTTTACCGGCAAGATTCTTTAAAATTTCCTGCGTGTTATCAGCGCTTCCGTCATTAACAAAAATTATTTCGCATTTATACGGAATATTTTTAAAAATATCTTTTATCTCCCTATAAATAAACGGAATATTTTCCGCTTCATTATATGCCGGAATTATTATTGATATCAGCTTCTTTTCCATGCTTTTTTTTGCTTTTACAAATTTCCAAATAAATTATAAACAAAAGAGAAATTAATATTAAAACACTGCCTAAAATAAAATTATTTATTATATTATTAATGCTTTGATGATTAAAGAATGATAAAATAGTTACTATCAACGGAGCGAATATAGCGGGAAAAAATAACAATCTGTTTCTTAAGGCAAATAAATAAAAAAATAAAATATTTATAATTGAAACAAAAAACAATAGAATGCTTAAATTTGGCAAAAAACCGGCAAAAGATAAATATTTTTCGCCAATTAAAGTATTAACCACCGTATTATAAAATAGAAAAAATGTCAATAATACTGCACCGCCTATAGCGACAATTAAAAATAAAGCTTTTAGCAAAATTTTCAAATTTTCATTTTTTTTATCATTAATTTTTATCGCAGGCAAAAGAACCGCTGAAATTGATCCTGTTATAAAAAATATAATTCTGGCAATAGTGGCTATTCCGCTATAAAGACCCGCTTCATCGGCGGGAAAATAATATTTTACAATTATTACGTCAAAAGTATATAAAAATGTTATGCAAAGAGTTCCTGCTAAAATAAGAATGCCGTAAATAAGCTCTTTTTTAATTTTATCGTTTATTTTTATTTTTTTATTTCTGTTCAGACCTAAATGATCTTTTGTTTTTAATAAGACATAGAAAAAAGCGATTGTCTGGGCTATAAGCATTCCCATTATCGCCCCAAAAGAAGACCAGCCGATATATACTAAAATAACGGCAAAAATCAAGCGTCCGGCAGACATTATTATATTTGCTATTGAAATTTCTGAAAATTTATTTAACCCCTGCAAAATCGCCTGCCTGATATTGAAAAAGTTCCCTAAAAAAAGAAGAGACGCTAAAACTATAAACGGCCAAAAAGAATCAAATTTTAATTTTTCTTTTAGTTCTCCGCTAAAAATTATTAATAAAAAAGAAATTATGATAAAAAAATAATAAGCAAATTTTCCAAGCATTAAAATCAGTTTTTCCCTTTCTGCTTTATCTTCAATATTAGCAACCAGATTAACAACAATATTTTTAAAAACTCCTCCGAAAATAGCCAAAAATAAAAAAATAGAAATTATTACCTGCACCTCTCCAAAACTTTCAACATCCATAATTCTTCCAAGCGCCGGATGATAAATATAATTTAAAAAAGCCACAATCATTGACCCTGTAAAAAATATAAAATTATTTTTTATAAATTTATCGCTTGCTATTTTTTTTAAAAAAATTTTCATAAAATTTCAAATTAATTCTTTTTTAACCTACCACTCTAAAGCCAATTTGTCAATAAAAAAATAGCTAAAAATAGCTAAAAGCAAAATAATATAAATAAATTAAAAAAATATCAAATAATTATTCCCCCACCTAAAACTTTTTCTCCATGATAAAAAACAGCGGATTGGCCGGGCGTAATCGCGCGTTCAGCTTTCTTTAGTTTAACTTGATACTGATTATTCTCTTTGCTAAAAATTGCGCACTCAGCCGCTTCGTGGCGATAGCGAATTACAACTTCCGCGCGCAATGGAAATTTAATTTTCGCGTCAAGCCAATTCGCGTCCTTAATTAAAAATTTGTCGTCACACAAAGACGGATCATCCGGATTTTTAACAACATATAATATATTTTTCTTATAATCTTTATCAGCCGCGTAATAAGACCCTGTTCCGCCGATCTCAATGCCACGGCGCTGTCCCTTAGTATAAAAATATAATCCTTGATGCTCGCCGATTATTTTTCCTGACGAATCAATAATCAAGCCGGATTTTTTTTTAATATATTTTTTTAAATATTCATTATGCTCAATTATTTTTTCATCTTCAACTAGAAAGCAGATGTCTTGGCTTTCAGTTTTTAGGCTTGGCAAATTTATTTTTTCGGCTTGCTTTTTGACCTCTTCTTTAGTCAAACCACCCAAAGGAAATAATATTTCTTTAAGCCATTCTTGTTTTAAATTATATAGAAAATAACTTTGATCCTTGTTTTTGTCTTTTCCGCGCAATAGATTAAAATCGTCCCCATCCTTAATAATTCTCGCGTAATGCCCTGTTGCCAAAAAATCGCACGCGAGCTCGTTTTTTATCCGCAAAAGTTCTTTAAATTTTATCAAATAGTTGCATCGCACGCACGGATTCGGAGTAATGCCGGCTTTATAACTTGAAATAAAATAATCAATCACTTCGCTTTTAAATTTAGCTGATAAATTTATTGGGTAAAATTTCACTCCCAAATCGCGGCAAACTTGCCTTGCCGCTCTTTCGCTTTTTTCATAATTCTTGTTAAGCCGCATATAAGCGCCCAAAACCTCAAAGCCTTGCTTTTGTAAAAGCAAGGCGCTAACACTGGAGTCAACTCCGCCTGATATGGCAGCTAAAACTTTTTTCATTTAATTTATACAATTAATAATTTAGGCAGAACGCTTTCTAAAAAGCTGAAATTCAAATAGACTATTCCCGTCAAACAGATAATTGCGATTACTGTTTGGATAAAAACTTTTTTATGCTGAATTTCAGCGCGCACAACAATATTTATTATCATCGCGATAAATAAAATTCCTAAAATTACCATGGTAACCATGTTGGAAATTCTTACTTTTTCCGAGTAGGCAATGCTATTTTTATCCAAAATATTGCTAAAGCTTTTTACTTCTGTAAAAATATTTTTTTCAACCGCAATATTAGGGCTAATCTCCGCCTTGGCAATTAAATTTTTATCATTTTCACCGATAATATTTTTTGCCTCAGGAAACAAGGATGATAAATTTTCTTTTTGAATCGGGACGGGAATGCTGTCGGGAATTTTAAGCTCATCAGGCTTGCCAATATCATTGGTTTGAGGCGCTTTTTCTTCAACTTCAATAACTGCCGTTTCCGTAGTTCCAGCGGTTTTATATTCAGCTAAAGCGATTTTAATCGGCGCTGGTTTTTTTATCGCGAAAAACTGCACTAAAACATTAGTTTTCTTACCGTCCAATTCTCCGTTTACAACTGCTATTCCAATATCTGAATATTTATCGCTTAAAATATTTTGCCTGTGGGTCGGCGAAAGCATTAAGGCTTGATGCGCGGATTCGGCTGATGTAAAATTCATAGCCAAATTCTCACCCACATAAAGATATTCGTATTGGCCGCGATCAATAAAATCCCAAGGCTTTTTTCCGTCAGGACTGTAATGCGCGAAATAATCTTTTATAATTAAATCCTCGGCTTTTGAAAAAGCTGAAAAATTTAAAACAGTATTAACGCTCAAAGGGTCAAGATTTTGCGCTTTGCGGTCGCGATTAATCAGATCAACAATCTGGCCGGAAATATTCTCGCTCATCTCGGCCTTGTAAGAATTAATAAAAAAAACATAAGCCAAAATTGAAATCTTTAGAATAACAACAGCGATAACTATAAGCGCCAAAGATCTTGTTCGCAATATTTTCGGCTTATGCCCGTTGCCTTTATGCGGAATAAAAAAATCTTTAAACAATTTCAAAGAATCATGTAAAAATTCCGGCAACTCCTCTTCTTGGTCTGATAATTCTTCAATTTCTATTTCTTCTTTTTTTATATACTTTTTAAAATTATTTTTAACTTGCGAAGAACTGATTTTTTTAAACAAAAAAACAACCAGTTTTATTAAAAAACCTCCTAACAAAAAAAATATAAGCCAATTTTTTTGATTGGTATTTTTTTGTTTTTTTTGTGGCATAAATTTTAATCGCAATATGCTTTAATCCCAAATAAATCATCAGAATTTACAACTCCAGCCGTACCAAGAACGCCCTAACTTTCCCCAAATTTTTTACACACAGTCCGACACACAAGTTATAGCCGGCGCTACCATTGACCTAGCAATAAGCATTTGTGAATTTTTTCTGCTCTAAAAAACGCCTTCAACAATTTAATATATCCAAGGTCCTACCTTAATTACAGCAATAAATTCTTGCTTGTTCACAACGTGTTGAATCTGCACATGAGCCAGCAGAACATCCTTGTCTTTGATAGCCAGCCGAAAAAGTATTTATGGGACATATTACTTGCGTGGAAACGGCCCAAGCCACACAACTGCTCCAAGCTGTCCAACTACAAATAGTATGGGCTCCTGTAAGACCGTCCCCCGATTCATTCACCTTATTAACCAGCTCAT
>JAGLIO010000064.1 GCA_023142915.1 Candidatus Parcubacteria bacterium
TCATCTATATAATAATACGTAAAATGTTTAAAAACGTTACACTGGAATTAACAAAATTTTAGCATACGCGGGTTGCAATTGCAACAAATTATCCGTAGGAACAGGTAGAAACAGGGCACTGCCCTGTTCCTACGAATAATTGCCCTTGCTTTTTTTCTCTGTATATGCAAAAATAAAAAAATAAATCAACTTAAGTCTAGGCTAGCATAGACTTTGATGAAAAATATTATTATTTTATTAACTTTTTCCATATTTAAGTCCACGCTAGCCTAGACTTAAATATAAATTATATTTAATATTAGACTTTTTCAATACTTTAGTCCACGTTAATGTGGACTTAAATCTTAATATATGAAAGAAAAAACCAAAAATCCAGATCCGCTTGTTAAAAAAAAACCGCGTAATAAAAAAAAGAAAGAAGATGAAAAAATTCTTATTTTTACTAAAATAACAAACCCTGTTTTTGTTTCAGTATCTGAAGCGGCCAAGCTTGGCGGAGTAAACTCAAGAACAATCAGAAGGGCTATTCAGGATGAAAAAATAATATACAAAATAGTTAAAGACCGATACCTGCTGGATTTTAAATCAACGCTCCATTATCTGTATTCAAACAGAAAACTGCGAAACAAACTTCTTCAAAACGGAATCGGCCAATACATTGAAAATTGGCAAAAATAACCCCGCCCTTCGCGAAGGGCGGGTTATTTTATATAACTCTTCTTATAACACAGCGTCTTTTGCGGCTTTTGCCAAACGAAATTTAACTACTGTTTTTGCCGCGATTTGAATTTCTTCTCCTGTCGCAGGATTTCTTCCTTTTCTTGCCTTACGATGGGCTTTAACCAGTTTTCCAAAACCCGGTAATACAAATTCTCCGCATCCCTTAACCTCTTTATAAGCTAAAGCTGCTAATTCGTCAAAAAAATTAGCAACATCTTTTTTGCTAAGCTCTGTAGTCTCTGCTAAAGTAGCCAGCAATTGCGATTTTGTCATTTTCGCCATAGATTTTTTTGATTATTATTAAATTAATTAATTTAACGCCTATGCGGTAACAGTCCTTTTTCCACAGGGCGTATTTATACTATGTATTATACAGGAAAACGCAAAAAATACCAATAAAAATGTCAAGCGGATTAATTTGCATCCTCAGGATGCGCGCCAGTCTTGCTTTCAAATAAATCATACAAGAATACGGATACAGCCGTGGCGACCGGAATTGATAAAATCGCGCCGACTACGCCGGCGACTTTAAAGCCGATTAACAGAACGGCAATGCTGATGATTGGATTTAGGCCGACAACCTTTTGCATTAATTTCGGCACTATAATATTATTTTCAACCAATTGGATAACATAATACAAAATCGCGACAAATATAGCTAAAACCGGCTCTTGAGTGTAAGCAAGAAATATCGCGGGAACAGAAGCTAAAATAGGGCCTAAATACGGCACAAATTCGGTTAACCCGGCTATTAAGGCAAGCACAAGCGCGTATTTAACGCCCATTATAGACAAGGCGGCATAAGTTAAAATGAAAATAATTAAAGATAATATTAACTGTCCGCGCAGCCACAAACCAACTTTTTTCTGCATGCGGTTGACTAATTTCATAATATAAATCTGATGTTTTTCCGGAGCAACAGACCAAACAATTTTCTTAAGCGCGTTTTCCTCAACAACCATATAAAAAGTCATTATTAAAACAAAAAAGAAAGAAACAACTCCTGCAAAAATTCCGGAAACCGTTGAAAAAATTCCACCGGCGGCATTTTGCAAATTGCCGCTAAAAGACCCAAAACTGTCTTTTATGTCGTCAAATATGCCATGCTCAATTGAATAATCGCGCAAATACTGAAATCCGGAAATTACTTTTTCAAATATTACCGGAAAATTAGCAAGCAGTTCATTTGTTTGTTCAATAATCGGTGGAATAATAGCAATTACCACTCCGCCGACAACGGCAAACATTACCAAGTAAATAAAAATAATTCCCAAAGCGCGCGGAATTTTCTTGCTTTGCATCCAATCAACCCAAGGATCAACAGCGCTTGCGAAAATCAAAGAAACAAACAATATCGCCAATATCTCTCTGACTAAAAATAAAAAATAAAAAACAATTAAAATTAAAATAATTTTTACCACCCCCATGGCGGTAATGTTTATGTATATCGGTTTTTTGCTATTTTCCATAATTATAAAAATTATTATATAAGCTTAGTTAGATTATATAATAATAAACGGAAATAGGCAATAAAAAAATCGTAGAAACAAAAAATTTTTGCCTCTACAATTTTTTATAACTCTAATTTACCTTTTCTAATTTGCTTGCGGATCTGTTCGTCAACGGCTGACCAATCTGACAATTTTTGTAAAAATTTATTTTTTTCTTTTTCATTCATTAAACTTACTTGGCTTAATTTTGATTTTAACGGAAATAAATAAAAATTATTACTATCGTCAATACTAACGCTGATTGCCAATCCTTCTTGCGTGTCAGTTGAAAAATATTGATCAAAAACAAAATTTCCCAGTGAATAAAAAATCAATTTATTCTTATAAACTTCTATTCCTTGAACAACATGAGGATGATGTCCGATTACTATATCTGCTCCGGCGTCTATTATTTTATGGGCAATATTTTGTTGTGTTTTATTAAAATAATGCTCGTATTCCACGCCCCAATGAATATTTACAACCACCAAATCTGTTGTGCTTGCTAAATCGGCAACTATTTTTTCAACAGCTAATTCATCTAATTTTCCATAAACCATACTAAATCCCGCCATACCAATTTTTTTATTTTCTTTTTTAATAATTTTACTGCTGCACTTTCCGGTCTTTCTATCCCTACATCCTGAAAAATCAAAATTTAATAATTGCAAATTTTTTCTTGTTTCAATTATTCCTTGTTCCCCTTGATCAGCAAAATGATTATTGGCTAAATTAAAAAAATTAAAATTATATTTTTTCAGTTGGTTAATAATATTGGGATGAAACGCAAAATCATAACTCATTATCGGATTATAATGCTCTCCATTATTCGTAACAGCTCCTTCCAAATTTACGCTTATTAAATCATATCCGCTAAAAAAATTTTCTTTTGTTGAACTTGCCAATTCTTCAAACAAATAATCCAATCCATTCGCCTTAATTTTTTCGCCAACATACCGATCAAGCATCATATCACCGAAAAAAAGCATTTTTAATTGGCGCGCGGTATTTTCAAGAAAGCCGTTCGCTATGATATTTTTATTATCTTTAACAACAAAATAACCGGTAACATAACTTGTTGTACTTTTTAAATTTAATTTATTAGATAATATCGCCGAATTTGAATTATTTAATAAATTAAATTCAGAATTGTTTAATTCGCCAAATTTTAATAAAGTATAAATAGACGCCGGAGAATCAATATCTAAATTATAAATTTCATTAAAATTAAAAGACTCAATCGCGCCTATGCTGATTTCATCATTTTTTTGCGCTGTTAAATTATCTTTATAATGAGAAAAATCAACACTGCTTAATATTAATATTTTTTTATTTTTCGCGATATCTGCTAAACGCAAAGCCAGCTCTGTTACTGCTTTTTCATCAATATTATCTCTTAAAACCAGCGGAACAAATTTCGCGTTTGAAAATGTTTTTTTTATAAAAGCCACTTCACTGTTAATCGCGTGCTCTTTTTCAAAAATATTTTCTTCAATTTTTATTTCATTAAATAGCGATAATTCATTAATAACATACTTGTCATATTTTAAAACGCCGTAAGGCGTTTGCCAATTACGCGCTGATGATATAATCTTTGATTTTCCGGCTGAAAAATGATTTGGTCCGATTAAAATTATTGTTTCATAATCATTGTTAAAATTAGAAAAAAATTCAGCGATTAAATCAGCCGCCAGCAAATGATGCGGAATAATTCCGCCGATTATGCTTTCATCTTTAAAATTTATTTTTTTATTAACAAAGTTATAGGCTGTTTCATAAAAATCCAAATCATTTGGCTCTGCGTAATGAAGAATTTCCGGTTTTTTATTATTTATTTTATTATCAATATTATTTTGATAATCTGTTTTTATCAAATAAACCGCAAAAATAATTAAGCCTGCTAAAAGCAGGCTTAATATAATAATTATTTTTATTTTATTTAATTTCATCTTACTTTTTTATTTCCTTGCTCCATTTGTCCTCGGCAGGTATTATTCCTTCTCCGACATAGACTTTTTTCTGCCAATCTTCATCTGCCAAGCGATCATCCAGTGGCGCTGTAAATTCATAATGATTAAACACTGCCCCGCGAGTTAAGCGCGTTCCGTTTACATCATTTACAACAACATAAATAATATAAGGCTTGCCTGTTGCTTCGTACAATATTTGCATTTTTACGGCATCAGTATGAATATCAGCAATAATTCCTGCTCTTTTTTCTTTGATTGTCAATTCTTGTCCGTTTATCGGAGCAACTATTGTATTGAATTTTGAATTAACAATTCTTAATTTTTCAAAATCTTCATCGCTTATTTTTTCATTTAATAATTCTTGCTTTGCTATTTGTTGAAAAAATTCAGCGCTTTCTATGAAATATTTAAATTTACGTTCAAATTCCTTTGGAAATATATTTCTGCTTTTTAAACCGTTTTCGGTTGTTTTAGCCAAAGCAACAATTCTATTCCAAAAAACTAAATCAGGTTCAACATAACCTTTTACGACTGGTGGTAATTCAGGAGGATCATAAGGACCTCCACCGCCTAATTCGGCATAAGACTGTTTGGCATAAAGCAATGTATCATGTTTTAATTCCGTATATGATCCCAAAACCGTTCCCAGATTTTTCTTTTGCCAATTTTCATTAGCCATAAAAAACGGATAGCCTGTGTCATAATTAGACAGTAACGGTTTAAAACAATACAACCAGCTCCAATAAATATTCTGCGTCCAAACATCTTCTTTATATTCTGAAAATTCATTATTTAATTTGTTGTAAAATTTAGCGATTACTTTATTTGAATTAGGCGCAGACTCAATCACCCATTCGTCTAAATATTTCTTTACTATTTTATTATCAGGCTGAAACAATGAAATTGGCATTAAAGCTGTTGGCGTTGACGGCAAACTCTGTCCTGTCTCAGAATCAGGCGCGCCAACGCCTTGCGTTAAACTATTTATCATGTAAGCATCAGGAGTAAATCTTTGCCCCATAAAACGAAATTGCATAATTTCCTTTAAAAATTCTTTTCTATGGTCAATATCATCATAAACATCAAGAACCTCGGAAATAATCTTTGGAGGAGGTAGTTGGTCTAAGGCTGTTTGAATAAAATTGTTTAATAAATTTTGATCAATTAAATCTTTATCAGTTGCTTCTTCACCGTATATTTTTTTTATTATTTCAGTATATTGATACGCCGTTAAGTCATCTGTTTCTCCTACAAAAAAATCTATTGTGGCAGACATATCCAGCCATAATTTAGATAAATTTTCATTACCGACTTTTAAACTGTTAATTTGTTTTGTAATAATTAAAGCATCCTGCGTTAATTCTCGGCTTTTTAATGGAAAACCCATTCGCCCATACCACATCATCGCGATAAAATAACTTTTTAAAATATCATTTTTTGTATAATGCGAACGCGGTTTAAACTGCGAATAATCATTTTTAAATACAGGACGCAATGGAGTAAAAATTGGAGAAGGGCTAATTCCTTTGGCATTGTTTATGGATTCAAGCTCTTTGCTCGCCAAATCGTAAATTTCTTTATCTATTTTAATATTTTCATAAACATCGCCGTTTAATGAAAATTCTAATTTTTCTTTGCTGTTTTCTATTTTTTTCTCACTCACAGCGTCCATATACTGCGCCAAATTCATATAATCGTCTAAATTTATATTTATATCAGATGATTTATTGCCTGCGTCTAAAACAATCAACGGCACCAAATAATAGGCTGATAATCTTTTATACGATTCTTTTATTTTTGATTCCGTGGCTGTATTGTAATTATTAATGGAATCTAAAAATAAAGTTTTAGTCATTGCCCGCAGCATCGGTTGAAATTTAGTTTCTTCAATTTTTTGAAAACTTCTATCAATTAAAATATGATATAAATGTAAAGCAACATCGCTGGTAATAAAAATCGCGTCTTGCGGTTCACGATAATATTTATTTGAATTTCCGTCAAAATTATCATACATATCAACAAAATCATCTGTCCCCCATTCTTGTGTTTTTATAATGTCATTATTTGCTATAAAAAATCCATAATCTTCCAAAACTTGCCTTTGCTCATCTGAAAAGCTTTGAAAGCTATCAAAATTTTCTATGTCTTTTATATTGGTTTTTATTGCTTGCAATTTAGGCTTAATATTATCTTTTATTTCAATAAATTCGGCAAAAACCGGTTTTACCAAATTTAAATTAAATAATTTTTTTTCATCTGTTGAAATTTTATTATCTTCCAGAATATATTCTCGTTGAATATCTTTTTTGTCTTGCGTTGCTATTTGTTCGGGTCTTACTTTACTGGGCATTTTACTAATCAACGCAAAACAAATAACTGCGGAAACCAAAACAATACTTGCCACTAAAATAGGAATAACAAATAAAAACATTTTGTTATTTGTTTTTTGATCTTGATTGCCGGAATCATTGTTAATGTTAAAATTTTTTTCTTGTTGCATAATTATAAAATTATTATATAAGCTTAGTTAGATTATATAATAATAAATGGAAATAGGCAATAAAAAATTTTGTTCAACACAACATAATACGTAATTAAGCAGTATAAATCAAATTTTAAAAAACAAAATAATTGAAAAATGAAATTTGAAAAATCTGGCTGAAGATTAAATAAAAAAAACCAACAATAAAGCGAATTGAGCGTATAATGAAAAGTATAAATACATTCAAGGAGAGAGAAATGAATAATATTTATCACTCCTCACGACTCAACCCGCATTGTTGTTGTTTTTTGCGATTTTTTTATTTTTCTTATTTACTGCTTTGTTTTGAATTTTTGACAAAATATTTGGATATTGCTATATTTAAATCAATAATTAACAAATTAGATTTAAATTTTATGAAATTAAATTATAAAAATCAAACTTTTCCGGTTATTATGCAAGAAGATGAAACAGGCGGATATGTGGTTATCAACCCTGCGATTGACGGCTGTTACAGCCAAGGCGAAACAATTGAAGACGCTTTAAAAAACATTAAGGAAGCGACAAAACTTTGCCTTGAAGAAACAGCTGAAAAATGTCAAAAAATTAAGCTTAAAAATATCAGTATACATTTGATAAATTTACAAAATAAATATGCCTAAACTGCCTGCTATTTCCGGTAAAAAAGTCATTAAAAAATTAGAAAAAATCGGTTATTCCTCTATAAGGCAAAAGGGCAGTCATGTTAGATTGCGTAATTCCGATAATCTAGATTGCAAACCGATTACAGTGCCTGTCCATAAAATCATTAAACCGGGACTTTTGTGTAAAATTATAAAAGATGCTGATTTAAGCGTTGAAAAATTTATTAATTTATAATTTTTTTTGATGTTTGCGCGCTTTTTTTCTATTCGGTTTTTACTAACCTCCTTTCGTTTTTTTCTCCCTGCCTACAATCCGCTTATAAAAGCCGGGGTACCCGAAATGGGCCTCCGCCAATCCTCAACAGGGAAAAAATTTATATTGTTAAAAGTTTATTATCTTTACGCATACATTTTTGATTAAAAAATTGATTTTAAAGTTAATATTTGACAATTTTTTTGTCTCTACGATTTTCATTCAAACAACCCCTTAATATCATCCCATGTCAGCTTTACGAATAAATCTTTACTTTCTCCGATTAAACTATCAAATAAAAACTTTTTCTTTTCTTGCAGTTTAACAATTCTTTCCTCAATTGTTCCATTCATAATCAAACGATAAACATTAACTGATTTTTTTTGTCCGATGCGATGCGTGCGATCAATGGCTTGATTTTCAACGCTTGGATTCCACCATGGATCAAAAATTATAACATTGCTGGCTGAAGTTAAATTCAATCCGGTACCTCCGGCTTTTAAGCTGATTAAAAAAACCTGCTTATCGCTATTTTCATTAAAATCCTTAATAACATCCTGCCGTTTGTTTGTCTTGCCTGACAAGTATGAATAGCTGATATTATTTTTATTCAATTCTTTTGCCAAAATATCCAGCATCTTTGTAAATTGGCTAAAAACCAAAACCTTGTTTTTACTGCTGACAATTTCGTCAATTAATTCCATAAACATATTCAATTTTGCTGATTCGTATTTTGTATAATCTTTATCTTTTAAAAGCAGGACAGGATGATTGCATACTTGCCGTAATTTTGTCAATCCGGCTAAAATATGGATGCGGGATTTATTAAAACCTTTTTCTTTTACTGTGTCAAAGATTTCTTTTTTTACATTTGTCAAAATTTCCTGATACAAAATATTTTGCGCTTTTTCAAGATGACATCGGCTTACCTGCTCTATTTTAGGAGGTAATTCTTTTAAAACTTCGCTTTTGGAGCGGCGCAGCATAAAACATTCTATTTTTTTGCGCAAATTTCGCAAAGCCAGCTTGTCGCTATGCTTCATAATCGGAGTTTGAAATTTTTTCTTAAAAGCGTTAAACGACCCTAAAAAACCGGGCATTAAAAAATCAAAAATAGACCAAATTTCCGAAACGCTGTTTTCCAAAGGCGTTCCTGTAAGCGCCAAGCGATAATCCGCGTTTATTTTTTTAACTATTTGCGCGTTTTTAGTCGCGTGATTTTTAATAAACTGCGCTTCGTCCAAAACGCAATAATTAAATTTGACTTTTTGCTTGTCATAAACTTCATAATCTTTTTGCATTGAAGCGTAGCCCGTAATTACAAGATCGCAATTTTTAGCTTGCTTGATTAATTTTTTGCGTTCTTCCGGAAAACCGTCAATAACTATTGTTTTTAATTTTGGAGTGAATTTTTCCACTTCGCTTTGCCAGTTGTACAACAACGTTTTTGGGCAAATCACAATTGAGGGCTTGTTTTTTACTTTTTCCTTTTCTATTAAAACCAATGTCTGCAAAGTTTTTCCCAATCCCATGTCATCCGCTAAAATTCCTGCAAATCTGTATTTGCGCAAAAAATAAAACCAATTTATGCCGTCTTTTTGATAATCTCGCAAAACCTTGTCAAATCGCGTTGGCAATTTAATCTTTCTAATCGGTTTGCCGCTTTTTGCTTCTTTAATAAAATTTTTAAAACTTTTTTCAACCTTGGCATTATAATAATCTGAACTTGTAAAAATATATTCCAATTCAGCGGCGTGATAAAGCTTTCCTTCAAAATTATTGTTTTCTTTGGCATGAAAACTTTCCAGCATTAAAATAAACCGCTCCAATTCTTCCGGATTTGTAATTTTCAGAATTTTTCCGTTATTTAATTTTATAAACTCTTTTTTATCAGTGATATATTTTTTTAAATCATTTAAACCGATTTTATCTTTGCCACAATGGCAATCAACGTCAAATCTTAACCAATCATTTTCAGCGTTAAGATCAACATTAAAACCTGCCGTAAAATCTTCTTTTATAAACTGAAATTCATCATTAATGAATTCTATTTTATATCCCAATTTTTCAACATTTTCCCAATGATTTTTAAAATATTTAAAAATTTCCTTTTCGCCTTCAACTTTGCATTCCACGCTTCTTTTAAAACCGCAGTCTTTGCCAAAATAACAAAATTGCCGATAAAGATCTATTTCTTTTTTTCTTTTGATTGGCGCGTACTCTATTTTTTCTTTGCTTGTTTTAATAATATATTTATCATCGCCCCATCGCTGGAAACTGTCTCTTCCTTTGCTGTGATAACGTCTAACCGATCTTCCGACATCCACTTTTTCAATCCCGTAATCAATAACCGCCTGAATTTCCAGTAAATCTTTTTTATTGTCATAACCCACCAACATGCAAGGTTCTGCTAAAACTGACTTTATAACTTGAAAATCAGGCTTTATTTTAGTTTTTAAATCCAAATATTTACGGCAATCTTTTATTATCTCGTTTAATTTTATAACTTCATCTTCTTTTAAAATAGTTTCAAAATATTTTTTATATTCATTGTATCTATATTTTTCCAATTCAACGCTCTCTAACAATTTAACAAGCGATTCTGACAACTCGTGAAAACTGACATTTTGCCCGTCTATTTTTACAACTGACTTTTTGCCAAAAAAGAATAAAAACGGCTTGCTTTCTTTATATTCATCATCCAGCTTAAAAACAAACTTTTTTTGGCTTTTTTCTCCATAACCGCATATTCTGCTTAATAAATTTAACTCGCATTTTATTTTTTCGTTTTCCAGTTCTTTCACAAATATCAATTCGCTTGCGTTTGATTTTTTTTCAAAAAATATTTTTATTTCAGAATCACGCAATAATTTAAATAATTTTTCATAATTAGATATATTATAATAAAAATTTACTGACTCTAAAAACTTAAACAGCTCTTTTTGAATTTTGGTTACATCATCATAGTCTTGCAAAAATATTCCGGGCTCCATAGCAACATGGTTATTTTTTTTAATCTCTACACTGGAAATTTTATTATTATAATTAATTTTTATTACAATGTAATATTTTTCAGCATTAAATTTTTTTCTTACATACTGCCACTTAGGAGTACGCGGAAAAGTTGACGGGATTACAGTATTTTTTTTCTTTACTTTTTTATCCATTCCTTTATCGGCGATCGCGCGGATCAACCTGTCAATTACATCCCGCGGAGCATCGCCAATATCAAGCGCGTCTTTTAATTCATCCATTAACTCGTCCTTTGTTTGATTTTTATAATATGGCTCAATATCCTCAAACTCACCATCAATAATTTCATCGTCTTCTTCGCTCTCCCTCTCAATCTCATAATCCCTTTCCTCGTCATACTCGTCAAAAGCGTAATTTTTTGCCAAGTCTTGATTATTAACCCAATCAACTAATTTTTTTCTTAAGCCGTCAGCACTGATTTCCCGATAACTTTCGTCAACTTGATTTAAAAATGCCTGAAAAAAATCAGCAAACTTAAGCCCCAACGCAACAGAATGCTTGCAGTCAAAATCGCACGGACAGCTGCAATCCGAATCAGTAAATTTTATTTTTTGCAAATCAAACTCCAAACTTGCTTTATAATCACTTGTTCCCGCTATTTCTCCCCTAATTTCAATTTTATTTTTTTCCGAACCAAATAAAAAAACCCTCAGGCTTTCAACATGTCCCAAGCGATAATATCCCATGCCGCGGCTATAAATAACACTGCCGGCAAGGCGCTTTAAACTGCTTTTTAACAAGCTTCCACTGTCTTGATTCATATAAAAATCATACAATCAAAATTATAATAAACTTAGCTGAATTATATAACATTAAATAAAAATATACAATAAAAACGAAAACCGTAGGAACGCGCCACGGCGCGTTCCTACGGTTTTTTAAACCATCTTTCAATTCTAAGCTCACATCATAAATCCTAAATCAGAAATCATAAACGGACATTACATTCCCATCATCCCCGGCATTCCTCCGCCCATTCCGCCGGGCATTCCTCCGCCCATTGGCGCTTCGCTTTTTTCTTCAGGCTTGTCTGTAATTACGGCTTCAGTGGTTAAAAACATAATCGCGGCGCTGGAAGCGTTTTCAAGGGCGCTTCTAACGACTTTTGCA
Source organism: Candidatus Parcubacteria bacterium (assembly GCA_023142915.1). Taxonomy (GTDB): domain Bacteria; phylum Patescibacteriota; class Patescibacteriia; order Patescibacteriales; family UBA12075; genus JAGLYP01. Next base: position 11,703 of record JAGLIO010000064.1, read on the forward strand.
GGATCAACGATTCCCGCTTGAACCATATCTTCAAATTTATCTTGAGCCGCGTTAAAACCGATATTTGAATTTCCGGCTTTATTTTCGCGGATAATATTATAAAGAATTAATGAGCCGTCCTTGCCCGCGTTAGAAGCAATTTGCTTGATTGGCTCAACAATAGCGTTATCAACGATTTTTACTCCCGGATCTTCATCTTTTTTATTGGTAATTTCCTCAAAAGCGTTGCCTGCCAAAGCAATGGCAAGTCCTCCTCCAGGCACAACGCCTTCAGCAACAGCGGCGCGAGTGGCGTTTAGCGCGTCTTCAATTCTGTCTTTTTTCTCTTTCATTTCAACCTCTGTAGCGGCGCCAACTTTAATAACGGCTACGCCTCCTGTTAATTTTGCCAAACGTTCTTGCAATTTTTCCTTGTCAAAATCAGAATCGGAATTTTCAATTTCTTTTTTAAGCGCTTCAACGCGATTTTTAATTTTTGCTTCCTCGCCTTTGCCATCAACGATTGTAGTATTATCTTTTGACGCGACAACTTTTCTGGACTGTCCCAAATCTTCCATTTTAGCATTTTCAAGCTTTAATCCGATTTCCTCTGAAATAACGCGGCCTCCGGTTAATACCGCTATATCTTCAAGCATTTCTTTTCTTCTATCGCCAAAACCCGGAGCTTTAATGCCAAGGACGTTAAATGTTCCGCGCAATTTATTTACCACAAATGTCGCCAAAGCCTCGCCGTCAATTTCTTCGGCGATAATTACCAAATCTTTCTTGCCGGCTTGAGCCATTTTCTCCAAAAGCGGTAAAACCTCCTGAATAGAAGAAATCTTTTTATCAGTCAATAAAATATACGGGTCATTAAACTCAGCTTTCATTGAATCGGAATTTGTAATCATATATGGAGAAACATAGCCTTTGTCAAACTGCATTCCTTCCACAACTTCTTTTTCAACGCCGAATGACTGGCCTTCTTCAACGGTAATAACGCCGTCTTTTCCAACTGACTCCATTGCTTCCGCGATAATATTGCCAATTTCTTTGTCATTGGCTGAAATTGAAGCCACTTGCGCGATTTCTTCTTTAGTATTAACCGGCTTGCTCATTTCTTTTAATTTAGCCACTATTTTTTTTACTTTTTTCTCCATACTAACGCGAATTTCAATAGGGCTTATGCCTGAGCTTACCATTTTTAAGCCCTCGCTAATCATAGCTTGCGCCAAAATTGTCGCGGTTGTTGTTCCGTCTCCGGCAACTTCGTTCGTTTTGCTGGCAACTTCTTTTACCATTTCCGCTCCGATATTCTCAAACTTGTCTTCAAGCTCAATTTCTTTGGCAACTGTTACGCCGTCTTTTGTAATTGTCGGTCCGCCAAAACCCTTGTCAATTACAACATTCCTGCCCTTAGGCCCGAGAGTGATTTTAACCGCTCCGGCTAAAACATCCACACCCCTTTTTAAGGCCGCTCTGGCTTTTTCATCAAATATAATTTGTTTAGACATATTATCTTGAATTTTGAATTTTGAATTCAAAATTTAAAATTAATTTATTATAGCCATTATATCACCTTCTGATATAACCAAGTATTCTTCTCCGTCAATTTTTATTTCATCAGGAGAATATTTTTTAAACATGACTGTATCGCCGACATTAACGCTCATTGGCGCTGTTTGTCCGTTGTCAAGAATTCGTCCTGTCCCTGCGGCAACGACTTTGCCTTTTTCAGGACGCTCTTTGTCAACGGTATCAGGCAAAACAATCCCTGATTTTGTAACTTCATCTTCAACAATAGGTTTTACAACCACCTTGTCGTGAATTGGTTTGATATTCATAAATCGGATTTAGGATTTCAGATTTCGGATTTCAGATTTTTGACTGAAATTAGAAAACTAAAATCTTTAATTATTTAATTTTAAAAAAATAATTAGCACTGTAAGACCGAGAGTGCTAAACACAATACCATTTTATCATTTTTTCGTTTACTGTCAAGACCTTGACAGATTAATTAATTTTCATCCTTATACTTATTCAACAACCCTGACAAAACCGGCGGAGCTATAAGCGTTGTTAAAATCACCATAACAATAATCACCGAGAAAACTTCATCTGAAATTACGCCTAAGGATTTTCCGATATTTCCAAAAATCAAACCAACCTCGCCTCTTGGCACCATTGCGAAGCCGACTATCCATTTATTATAATTTTTAGGCAAAAACACGCTGGAAATAACTTTTCCAATAACCGCGATAACGGTTACCAATAAAGCAATCAATAAAACTTTTGGATTAAAAAAAGTTTCTAGTTTTACCTGCAAGCCGGTATATACAAAAAATATCGGCACAAACACAAAAGCGACATTTTCTATTAAATCTTCAACATGCTTGCGGGAATGTTTTTCTAAAATTTGGCTTAACGCTTTATTAACGCCATTGCGATCTCTGCTTTCCATCCAATTTTTTATATCCCTGACCAGTCTATAATTTTTAAATCCGTTAAAATGAACATTATCCAAAAGCAATCCGGCCACAAAAGCGCCGATAATCGGAGCCAATCCGAACAAGCTGGCAATATAGGAAAAAAACAAACCGATTGACAAAGCCAAAGACAATTTCATTCCGATTCCTGTATGAATTTTTAAAAGCACTTTTCCCAAATTCTTGGCAATATAACTTCCGATTACTATGCCTCCGAAAAGAAATCCAAACGCTTTTAGGGTAATTATCGCAATCGCCGCGGGACTGATAGAGCCGACAGTGGCAATCGCGGTAATAACCGCTAAAATCAGCAAACCCATAACATCATCAATAACAGCCGCGCCTAAAACAACTTTTGCTTCTTTGATGTGCAATTTATTAAAATCTTTAAACACCCTGCCGGTAATACCGACTGAGGTGGCTGTTAAGGCCGCTCCGATAAAAAGATAAGCTATTTGCTCTAATCCCGGGAAAATATAAGGACCGATTAAATACGTTCCCAAAACGAACGGCGCGATTACACCAATCATAGCAACTACAAGGGACTTAACGCCAACGCTTCTTATCTCTTTAACATTGCTTTCCAGTCCGATTTGAAAAAGCAAAAGCACTACTCCGAATTCAGCCAAAAACGCGATAATCGCGTTATGCTCCAGTTCCCTAAAAAAAGAAAAACCTAAAAGCGCCAAATTTCCCAAAACAACACCGACTAATATCTCGCCCAAAACAGCCGGCTGGCCGAATCGCGTTATTAAACTGCCTAGCTTGCTTAAAATAAGTATGATGGCCATAGCTCCAAAAACCAAAGCTATATCCCCGTGGCCGGCGGATGCTTCTTCGCCATGTCCGGAGGCAAAAGAAATTGCCGGAATAACCAATATTCCAAGCAATAAAAAACTAAAAACAATCTTTTTAATAATTTTTTTTGAATACATTTTTTTTAGCGTTAATTAATTATATTTTTATATTAACTAATTAACGGTTTTTTTAAAAAATAAAATCCCCCAATTGCAAAGCAAAAGGGAGAAATAATATCTTCTCTGCAAAAGCGAATTTATTCGCTGTTCCAGATAAAATGTTATTAGCTTGTGGGTCTTACCACATAATAATTTATAGCATGCCTTAAATAATTTTGCAAATAAAAAAAATGTGGGTACGCGCCGCGGCGCGTACCTACGCGAATTTGCGGATAACCCCCTTAACAATTCCTTGAATCAACGGGTCTTTGCTGTAAATCGGCTTCATTGTTGAATTTGCCGGCTGCAAGCGGATGCGATTGGCTTCGCGGTAAAACTTTTTTAAAGTGGCATAAG
>JAGLIO010000065.1 GCA_023142915.1 Candidatus Parcubacteria bacterium
GGCTGAGGGTCAGTGAGGAGTTACACGCGGTTTTCAATCTACTCCACTAAACAAGCCGCGCCGATGGCGCCGGCATGTTTGCCTATTTTTGATTTTAATATTTTAATATTTTTTCTGGCTTCTGATGAGCTTATATTTTCTTTCATGGTTTTTTTAGCAATAGACAAAAATAAATCACTGGAATTAATCGCGCCGCCGCCAAGCACAATTACTCCAGGAGCGATTAAATTTATAATATTTGCCAAAGCTAATCCTAAAAATTCACCAAATTCTTCATAACTTTTTTCTGCCAGCACATCTCCTCTATATGCTTCTTCCGCCAATAGCGCGGGATTATTTTGCGTTAATTTATGATATGCTTCTTCCAGTTTTATGCCTGTGTTAAAGTCAATAATCATCTCTCCGGGTTCTCCTGACCCGCCAAAAGGCGCGCGATAAACATCATTATTAAGCCACCACCCGCCGCCAATACCTGTGCCAATAATCAAGCCGTAAACATTATCATATTTTTTTGCCACGCCAAGAGTTGCAACCGCTCGCGCAAAACAATTGCCATCATTATCAATTATTACAGGAAAATCCGTTCTTTTTTCCAACTCTTGCGCTAAGCACACCCCGTTTATTAAAGGAATATTAGGTGATTCCAGCATTTTCATCTCTTTATAATCAATCACTCCGGCAGCGCCTAAGCCTATCCTAGAAATTTTGATTTTTAATTCATTTGCTTTTTCTTCCAAAGGCTCAATCAAAGCCAGCATCATTACAAAAATATGCTCTAAATCATCTTTGGGCGTTGCCAGCGTACAATCCATTATCACTTTTTCACCATCAAAAAGAACAGCGCTCATTTTAGTACCGCCCAAATCAATTCCGATTGAATAAGTTTTATTTTTTGGCATATTATTAAAATTATTCTAAAACAATTTTCCAGCCTCCTCCCAAAATCGCCCATCCCCATTAACTTTCCACTCCCAATACCACCATTCAACTCCCCATAAATAAAACTCTTTAAAGCCTGTTTTGCGGGAAAAATCAATCATATCTTTAAATTTGTCTAAGCTCATTGTAATATCTCTTTCTTTTTTTGGCAATTCCTGAAACGGAACCGGTCCCCAAGGTTCGGCCTGCAATTCTATTACCACCCATTTTTCCGGGCTGGAAAAAAGACGCGTAATATTTTTTTTAAAACGGAAAAAACCGGGCTCAATCGGATAATGCACATAAGACCTAAGCAGTTTGGAATAAGTATCCCTGTACATTGTGGTGCCGAAAATATCTGCGCGCCTGGCAGCCGGTACCCAAGCTGATAATTCTCCTGAATCCGTAACAACTATCGGCCGATTATCCAAACTTTTTACTAAGGCGATTTCCATGTCTAATAAACCTTTATCCAGTTTAGGGCATTCGCCGAAATTAATCAAGAAGGGCTCGTTTTCCACCTGCCATGCAACAATGTTTTTATTGTTTTTATGGCGGTTTATTGTTAATTCAATATATTCCAATAACTGCTTGTTTTTTTCAGCTTGCGGAATATTTTCAATCCATTTTGGAAAATGGCACTCAGGCCAGCGCGGCAAGCGTCCGCCAACAGCCAAAATTATTTCCGCGTTCGCCTCGCTTGCTTTTTTAATCTGCCAATCCAAATCATCCCAGCCATAATTGTCTTTTTCACTTTCAATTTCATCCCAATACGCCGCTAGTCTGATTTTTTTTACTTTTAAATCATTTAAAATGCTTATATACGTTTCTTGCCAGTCAAGGCCCAAGCTTTCCGCCTGCTTTAAAGAAAAAGTTACGCCATAACTCAAATCCTTTTTATCATAAACGCATCCGCGGCTTAACAAAAAAATCAAAAACAAAAAAATAATCAAAAAAACATAAAAATATTTTATTTTTTTAATTGTTTTAAACATCAAAATATTAACATTCGCATGTCCAGCATTCGTAGTGGCGGGGCGAGCGAAGCGAATAACTTAAAAATACAAATAACCTTCAATTGTATCCTCGGTAAATGTAATTACGAATTGCGCAATCGCGTATGCGGCAATAACAATTATCATTCCGATTATAGCGCCTTTTAATTGGCTTTTGGCTTTTGTAATTTCTTCTTCATTACCGCGCGAATTCATCCAGCGAAAACCTGCTAAAATTATTAAAACCGTAAAAAACAAGCCCAGCAAACCCAAAAAAATTACTACTCCGCTTACCACAATATCGCGCAAATCCCTTGGCTCTCCGCCCGCGCCCTCAAAAACCTCGCCTATTTCCTCAGAACCGGCTCCCATACCGCTATCTTTTTGCAAATCCCATAAATTTGAATCCGCTATCGCGATATTTTGAGTGTTAATAAATACCGTAAAAATCCAAAAAAAAGCTAATAATAAAAAAAATGCTTTTTTACTTGTTTTCATAAATATTGTGCTATAATTATTATAATTACATTATACCTAAATTTTCTAAATTATTCAAAGAAAATCCATGCGCTTATCTACAAAAGTTGCTTATAATACTATTATTCAAATAATCAGCAAAGTTTTCTCTATTATACTCGGTCTGATTTCAATAGCGATTATTACTCGGCACTTGGGGCAAAACGGCTTTGGGCAATATACGACTATTATTACTTTTTTATCTTTTTTTGGCATTATCGCGGATCTAGGACTGACTTTGGTTACCATACAAATAATAAGCAAACCCGGAATTAACCAAGACAAGGCTTTGGGAAATTTACTGGGACTGCGCTTGGTCTCCGCGCTTATTTTTTTAGGATTAGCGCCAATTATTGTTTTATTATTTCCTTACTCCGCCGAAGTTAAAACCGGAGTGGCAATAGCCTCTTTTTCCTTTCTTTTTATCGCTTTAAACCAAGTATTAGTCGGTTTATTCCAAAAAAAGCTGCGCATGGATAAAGTTTCTATCGCGGAAATTGTAAGCCGTTTATTTCTGCTTTTGGGAATTATTATCGCGGTAAAATTTAATTACGGCTTGCAGGGTATTTTAGCGGCAACTGTTTTTTCAAGTCTTGTCAGTTTTTTGCTTCATTTTATTTTTTCAAAAAAATTCGCCACTATAAAATTAAAATTTGACTTAATATATTGGCAAGAGATTATTAAAAAATCTTGGCCGCTGGCCATCACGATCACGCTTAATCTTATTTATCTTAAATCAGACACCTTGTTTCTTTCTGTGATTCCAAGGGATTCGGACATTGGCATAATCGCGGAAGTTGGAATATATGGCGCGGCTTACAAAGTAATTGATGTTTTAATTACTATTCCTTTTATGTTTGCGGGAATAATATTGCCGATAATGGCTAAAAATTGGTTAGCGGGAAAAAAGGATGTTTTCGCGGCTATCCTGCAAAAATCTTTTGACGTATTAGTGATGCTTGCCTTGCCAATAGCGGTTGGAGTGCAATTTGTTGCCGAAGATGTTATGGTTATTGTTGCCGGAAATGATTTTTTAGCTTCCGGACCGATTTTAAAAATCTTAATCTTTGCCGCTGCCGCCATATTTTTAGGCAATATGTTCGCGCACGCGGTTATTGCAATAAACAAGCAAAAAAAAGTTATCAAAGCATATATTTTTGTGGCGATCACTTCGGTAATCGCCTACCTCATAGTTATCCCGAATTTTTCTTACATGGGCGCCGCCTGGGTTACGATTTATTCCGAATTCGCAATCGCAATGGCTTCTTTTTGGATCGTTTGGAAATACACCCGCTTCATTCCCAATTTTACGGTTTTTATAAAATCAGCAATCGCCTGCCTGATTATGGCGCTTGCGATGATTATTTTAAATAACGCCGGAATAAATAATTTAATCATTATTATCCTAAGCGCTGTTTTTGTTTATTTTGCTTCGTTATATTTTTTAAAAGTTTTAAGCAAGCAGGATGTGTTGGATTTATTGAATAAATAAAAAAATCTAAATCTATGAAAAATAAAATACTTATTATCAAATCATCAGACGCGAATATCAGTCCGCTTTTTGATTTGTTTGGCGCGCTTGAAAAAAGAAATTATGAATTATTGTTTTTAAGCAATGATAAAATATTAAAAAGCATATATATTTTAATAAAATTAGTATATTATAAATTAAAATTTAAAATAAAAAATATTATCTGTTTTGGCGTATGGGAAAAAATTTTTTTTACGCCTGTTGCCAAAATTTTAAAAATTAAAATTGTATGGATTGAATTGCCGGAGTACAAGCAAAAAAAGCCTAATTTTATTTTAAGTTTTTTGCTTAAAAAAATATCAGGTATGGCAAAATCAGTTGTTTTTAAAAAATGCGACCAAAATAATTTAATAAAATTCGGATTTGATTTAAAAAAAATCAGTTTTGTGGCTCCTGGCATAAATTTAAAACAATGCGCGCGGCAAGAAGATATTTTTCATGATTTGGCAAAATGTAATAATTTTCAATCGCAAAAAAAATTTTTTACAATCGGAACTGTTGCGGAACTTAATTCCGAGCAAACAATAGAAATATTATTCGGCGCTGTTAAAAAAGCGCTTGATGTTATTCCGAATCTGCAAATTATTATTATCGGAGAAGGGGATGAGAGAAAAAAATTAACTTGGCTTGCCAAAAAAATGGAAATAGACAATTTGACTTGGTTTGTGGGCGGGCAAGCGCATTTGAATAAATGGTTTGACGGCTTTGATATTTTTTCAAGCGCGTGCGTTAACGCCGATTTGAATGATATTTTTGTCTTATTAAAAGCCATGGGAGCCGGACTGCCGATTATCAGCGTTGAAAACCGCGGTTTTGATGATATTATTGAAAACAATAAAAACGGGCTATTGCTTCCAAAAGACGATTCCGAACTTCTTGCCGGAGCGGTTATAAAATTACAGCAAAATAAAATGTTAAGTAAAGGTTTAGGGAGGAACGCGAAAGATACTATAAAAAATAGGATGAATTTGAACTTAATGACAGAGGAATTTTTAGGGATTTTGTAAAAATGATGATTAAATGTTAGAAGTTTTATTTCAACTGCTCCTTAAACCAATCAACCCATGGAATTTTAACAGGGTCAACTCCGTAAAGAATTCCCAAGTAATAGCTTGTCCATGAGCCTATTTGTAAAAGCTCAAAGGCTTGGTGCTGTTTTGTTTTTCCTGTTAATCCGTAAGAGCTGATTTTTATATTGTTTTTTTCAATAACTTGTTTGGTAAGTTCGCTGCGTTTTTGCGTACGCTTGTGATAAAGTTTTGAATCAAAAAATAAAAAATGCAAGGTTTTTTTATTGCTGGCAGGATTAGCCAAGCCTTCCATGGAATAATGATTTAAGTCAGGCAGTTCCAGATAGCTTGCGAACAGTTTGGCGTTTTCATTAATTTGATTTCTGAGTGCATGAAGGTTGCCTGTCAAGTGTTCAGCTCCGACTAAAATCGGAGTTTTATTATGCATTTCCAGCGCGATTTTTTTGGCCTTGTTTAAATTGCTTTTGATATTGGGTCTTAATTTTCTTGAACCAATCTCTAAATCAGCAATTATATTTTCAATTTTTTTTACGTTTATTTTAAATAATCCGACCTTTGCCAGCATCGTTGACAAACCGAAAATGATGTATCCGATTCCCATACGCGGCTGCCCGGACGGGTTGAGTTTAGGCTTAAAAATATAACCTGGAATATCGTTTTTTAGCATTAAATTTTTAAGCTTATTTTTTGGCATATCAGCCGTGATTGCGATAATTTTGGCTTTGCGTTTTTTTGCTTTTTTATACGTGCTAAGCGGTTCCTCAGTATTTCCGGAATAGGATGATAACACAAAAAGAGTATTCTTATCAATATGCGCCGGCAATTTATAACCGGACAAGATTGAAATAGGCGCTTTAATTTGGCCGCCAAAAGCGGAACGAGTTATATAGGCGCCCAAAGTGGAGCCGCCCATGCCGGAAACAACAACTTGCGTAACTTTGCTGTATTCTTTTGGAATTTTAATTAAGCGCGAATCGCTTAAAACTTGTCGTATTTGATTAGGCAAAAGCTCAATAGATTCTGCAACGCCATGCTTATCTAATTTTTCAAATGATTTTTTATCATCAAGATTCATGTTTTTATTATTAATAATTACACTTAAATTATAACACACTTTACTTGATTTTTTAATTTTTTTATGTTAATCTTTATATAAGAAACGATAGGCGACAGATAACAGCGTGTGTAAATGTCGTCTATTTTATTAACAACAAAAACATGTCAGGACATTCAAAATGGTCAACAATTAAAAGGAAAAAGGGCGTAGCTGACGCTAAGCGAGGCGCGATTTTTACTAAACTTGGAAATTTGATAACTATAGCGGCAAAAGAAAAAGGCGGCGACAGGGACGCGAATTTTACTTTGCGCATGGCAGTTGATAAAGCGCGAAGCGCCAATATGCCAAAAGATAATATTGAGCGGGCGATTAAGCGCGGCACAGGCGAACTTGAAGGCGAACAAATTATAGAATTAATTTATGAGGGCATCGGACCGGTAAATTCACAATTTGTCGTAAAAGCATTAACTGATAATAAAAATAGAAGCGCGGCTAGCATACGCCACGCTTTTACCAAATACGGCGGCTCACTCGGATCTGTTATGTGGAATTTCGCGCAAAAAGGAGTATTTCGGATTACTAATGACGAATTTAAAATTACAAGCGATGAAGATGAACTGGAATTAATTGAAGCCGGAGCAGATGATATTGCTAGAGAAGATGAAGGCGTAACATTATTTACTAAACCGGAGGATTTACAGAAAGTAAAAAAATACTTGGAAGAAAAAAATATTGTTACCGAATCAGCGGAGATTGAATATGTTGCTAAAGACGAAGCCAATGTAAGCGATGAAGATAAGGAGAAAATTGAAAAATTTATTGAAGAATTGGAAGACAATGAAGATGTGGCGGATTATTATACGAATGTGAATATATAATTTATGTGTTGCGTAATTCTAGGCATTGACCCCGGTATTGCCGATACAGGCTATGGGGTGATAAAAAAAGAACGAAATGGAAATTTAAGCTGTCTTGATTACGGCTCTATTAAAACTCTGGCTGGAATTAAATTGCCTGTTCGTTTGGAAATTATTAATAAAGAATTGGAAAAAATAATTGATAAGTACAAACCGAGCTTGGTCGGTGTTGAGGAATTGTTTTTTTGCAATAATGTTAAAACCGCTTTAATTGTCGGACAGGCGCGAGGAGTAGTGCTTTTAACCGCCCAGAAAAATAAAATACCTTTAGTTGAATTCACCCCCTTGCAAGTCAAGCAAGCCGTATCAGCTTATGGGCGGGCAAGCAAACTGCAAGTACAAAAAATGGTAAAAATACTTTTAAATTTAAAAGAAATTCCCCAGCCTGATGACGCGGCTGACGCGTTGGCTGTTGCAATATGCGTCGCGAATAGCAATAATGCTAAAAATAATGCTCATTAGTTATGAAAAAATTAAAAATAGTCCATATTAGCTCTGAAGTGGCGCCGTTTTCAAAAACTGGCGGTCTTGCCGATGTTGCCAGAAGCCTGCCAAAAGCGATTAAGCGCCTTGGGCATGAGGTTGTTGTTGTTACTCCAATGTACGGGCAGGTTATTGATAAAGATAAATATGATTTAAAATTGATTTACGCGAATGTTAAAGTTTATTTAAACTCCAAAGAGACAATACGCGTGAGTTATTGGAAGGGATATTCAATGGAAAATTTGCCTATTTATTTTATTGAATGCAAAAAATATTTTTCCAAAAGAAAGACTTTATATGGCTCCAACCATGAAAACGCTCGTTGGCTGGTATTTGATGTTGCCGCTTTAAAGTTGATTTCACTTTTAAAATTTGAAGCCGACATTGTAAATTGCCATGATTGGCAGGCCGGACTAATCCCGTATTATTTAAAAACTGATTTTCGCTATTCAAAAACACTCAAAAATGCCAAGACAATATTTACCATTCATAATCTTGTTTTTCAAATGGGCATGAATTGGTGGGAAGTGCCGCCGGAAAAAAAAGATTTTGGACGCACGCGCATCCCGCGTTTAACTGATAAAAATATTGAATATATTAATTTTGTTAAACGGGCGATTTTATCAGCCGACGCAATCAGTACCGTAAGCGAGCAGTATCGCGAGGAAATAATGACAAGAAAATTCGGGCAGGATTTGCATTGTATTTTAAAAAATCGCGAAGAAAGGCTTTTTGGAATCGTGAACGGCATTGATTACAATGCTTATAACCCGCAAAAGGATCTGGGGCTTTTTAAGCACTATTCTTATAAAAAAATTCACAGAAAAAAATTAAATAAAGAATATCTGCAAAAAAAATTCGGTTTAACCGTAGATATGAAAATTCCGATTTTTTGCACAACATCAAGAGTGGCCTATCAAAAAGGAATTGAACTGGTTTTAAAAATAATTGATTCTTTAATAAAGTTGAATATCCAGATAATAATAATGGGCGACGGAGATAAAAATTATATTAAAGAATTAAAAAAGCTGCAAAAAAAATACAAAAAAAAGCTTGTTTGGCTGCCTTTTTCAAAAAATAAAAATTATGAAACATTGCTCTATGCCGGTTCTGATTTTTTCCTGCTTCCTTCACACCACGAGCCATGCGGAATCAATCAGTTGATTGCCATGCGCTATGGCTGTGTTCCAATTGTCAGAAAAGTAGGCGGCTTGCAGGATACGGTAACAAATTATAATCCTGCGACAAAAAAAGGCACAGGTTTTTCTTTTGAACGTTTTGATGTTTTTGATTTTTACGGAGCCGTAGTAAGGGCATTGGAAAATTTTAAGTATAAGCAAGAGTTTAAAAATATTATGATTAGAGCCATGCAAGAATCAAATTCATGGGAAATTCCAGCTAAAAAATATGTTAATTTATATTGGAAAATGATTAGAATGAATGGAAAAAAATAATATGCTTTGGATAAATTTTCTACATATCTATCAGCCGGTTAATACCGATGCCTATAATATTACTGAGGCGACTGAAAAAAGTTATCTAAGAATTGTACGGGCATTGGAAGAAAACAGGGAAATCAAATTCACCATAAATATTAATGGATGTCTTTTTTTGCGCTGGGAAGAGCTGGGGTACCAAGATTTGATAAGAAGAATAGGCGAACTGATAAAAAGGGGGCAATTGGAAATTACCGGCAATGCCGCTTATCATCCTTTGCTTCCGCTTATTCCCTTGGCAGAAGCAAAAAAACAAATTTTGGAATCAGAAGAAATTTTTAAAAAATATTTTGGAAATGATTTTAAGCTAAAAGGCTTTTTTTTCTCGGAAATGGCTTATAGCAAAGAAGTTGCCGCGCTTGTAAAATCGCTTGGGTATGAGTGGACTGTTTTAGATGAAATATCTTTAAATGGCAAGATTGGAAACCACGATTTTTCCAAGAATTATGTTGACAAAAACAGCGGATTAAAAATTATATTCAGGTCGCGCGAATTATCAAATTCATTTGTTCCCGGCACTATCGGGAAAATGATTGAAAATAATAAAGAACTTGCGATAACCGCGACTGACGGTGAATTATACGGTCTTAGATATATTGATCAAACAGGAAAACTTGAAAAACTTTTAAAACAAAGGAATTTAAAAACATTAACTGTTTCCGAATTTTTAAAACAAAATATAGAAGAAAAAAATACTGCGGTTGTGAATTCCAGCTGGGAATCAACCGAGGAAGAATTAAAAAATAACAAGTCTTACATTCTTTGGCAGGATAAAGATAAAGAAATCCAGAATAGCCTATGGGATTTAGCTAATTTGGCTTACAGGACAATTGAGGAGAATAAGCATGATTCAAATTATATTTGGGCGCGCTGGCATTTGGTCAGAGGACTGGCTAGCTGTACTTTTTGGTGGGCAAGCGGCAAAGACTTCAAGGAGTCGTTCGGTCCGCTTGCGTGGAGTCCTGATGAAATTGAAAGAGGAAGCAACGAACTGATACGCGCAATCCGCGCGCTGGAAAATATTGAAACCAGAGAAGTTAAAATGAAGTCCGAGAAAATGTATATTGAAATAAAAAGAAAAATCTGGGAACAGCATTGGACATATTATTGGAAAAAAAATATTGATAAAAATTTATGAACAAAATATTACAATTGCTGAACGAAGAATTTGTTTTTGATTATTTAAGCAAAAAACTTCTTCCGATTTACAGTGATTTTGAAAAAATTAAAAAAATTAAAATAATTCAACACAAAGATAATATTTGGCACGAAACTTATCATGTGGTTTTTGAATTTAGAACTAGCTTTTTATGCAAAGACGGGAAAATCAGGACTTTGCCGATTTTTTGTTCAGCCCACTCTGATGAGCCAAGAAAAAATGTTTATGACAGCCTGCGTTTTTTATGGGATAATGATTTTGGCAAGGGTTATCTTTCAATTCCGCATCCCTTATTTTTTTCAAAATATTTTAACGCGACATTTTACCGTGGCGTAAGCGGATATGATCTTTATTATTATATATGCAATAAAGAGTTTGGCGTAATTGAGGATGTAGTTACAAAATTTGCAAAGTGGCTTCTTAAACTTCATAACATAAAAACTGAAAAAAACTTAAATCCGATTAATAGCAAAATAGAAACCGTTTATCCGGGCATTGAGCATATTTTAAAAAGAATAAAAAATGATTATCCGAAATACGGACAAGTTTATAAAAAAGTTTACGGAATTATTAATAATAATGAAAAAGCTTTTTTAAGCAGTTCTAAGGACAGATGGCTGATACATGGCGACGCTCATCCTGAAAATGTAATTAAAATGAGTCCGAAAAAAATCGGCGTAATTGATTTTACCGATCTTTGCTTGTCTGACTTTACAAGAGACCTTGGTTCTTTTACGCAACAGCTTGATTATATGATAATGCGTAAAATCGGAAATCAAAAATACGCCGATAAAATTAAAAAAATATTTTTGGATAATTATTTTTTAAACTCAAAAGAAAAAAACACAAAAGAAATACAAGCAAGAATAAAAAATTATTATAATTGGACTGCGATGCGAACAGCCACTTTCTTTTTAATAAAATCCGGCCCGGAACCGAATAGAGCGGCGCCGTTGATTGAGGGGGTGGAAAAAAATATTAAATAGTCGCCCAGCCATGAATGGCAGGGCTAGAAATTTTAAATCCCGTTAAAACGGGATGTTATAAAAAAACGTTCGTAAACAGTATCCCGTTTTAACGGGATTTAAAAAAACGTAGCCTAGGCATTAATGCCTAGGCGGTAAAACTAAATAATATGCTAATAGATCTCCAACTTCACTCCACATATTCCGACGGTTATTTAACTCCGACTGAATTGATTAAATATTTAAAAAAAAGAAACATAAAAATAGCCGCTTTAACCGATCATAATACGGTTGGAGGAGCGCATGAATTTAAAAAAGAATGCAAAAAAAATAAAATAAAAGCAATAACCGGCATAGAGCTTTATGTAAAATTGGGAAATAAAAAATTCAATATTTTATGGTATAATTTTGATTATAATTCTGCTGATTTACATGACATGCTTCGCGGCAGCCAAATGCGGCGTAGAAAAATGTTTCGTGTTTGTTTGGAGCGGCTTATAGATGATGGTTTTAAAATTGATGTTAATAAAATTTTGGATAAATATAATCACTATGTGCCGTTAAACCATGTGACGGATGAATTGCTCGCGAATAAATTTAATTATAATAAAATAAAAAGAGAATTAAAAATAAAATTTGTTTCGGATGGAGATGTAATAAACGAGTATTTGCGAAATAAAAAAGTTGGAAAATTGCAAAATAGTTATTTGGATATTAATCGCGTATTCAGGTTAAGAAAAAAGATTGGCGGCTCAGTAGTGCTTTGCCACCCGGCCAAGCATCATTATTTAAAAGAAGACTTTTTAATAAAGTTGAAAAAACTCGGATTAGACGGAATAGAATTATTGTCGCCCCATCATTCTTATAATGCCGTTATGTATATTCAATTTTTAGCCGGCAAACTTGATTTAATTGAAACCGGCGGTTCGGATTTTCATCGTTTTGAAGGAGACAAACAAACCGTACAAGATTCCTGGGATTATTTCAAAATTGATTCCAGTTATTTAAAGGGGGTTAAGAAAATAATATCTTAAATAATATGACGCATTTAATATTTGAAGGCGCGGAGATGTCTGGCAAAAGCTGGATTATGTCGCAAGTTTATAATTATTTGGAGCCGAAATATAATCAAAGCGAGAGTGTATTGGACGGCTGCCATTGGTTTAACGCGGATGTCGGAGTATATGGAACGGAATTAGGAAAAGGCGTAATAAAAAATTATCTTCGTATTTTTAAAGTTTTAAAAGAAAAAAATATTATCGTGGAAAAACTGCATATTTCTGATTTGGTTTATAATCAAATTTATAACAATAAAAATATTAATTATAAGCCGCAAGAACAAAAATTATTGGAGCTTGGCTTTAAAATCGTTTTAATTAAATTCAAGCCGGATAAGCCGCTTTTGGAAAAACGAATTCAAGACAGATTAAATCTTTATCCGCATTATAAAAATATCCAAAAAACGCCTGAATGGTATATTGCTCAGCAGAAAAAATATGAAAAGGCCGTGTCAGAATCATTATTGCCAGTGTTATCAATAGAAACAAATGTTTTGCCTGACAAAAGGCTTACGGATAAAATATTGGGGTGGATTGGGGAATAAAATTATTTTATTTATCTTATGAATATAATCAACGAATGTTACAATAAATCAATAGAACTTTTATTAAATAATTCTTCTAAATACGGATTTTTGGCTTCTGGCAGGCAAAAGCGGGCAACAGAGAGGAATTATTTAAGCATTTTCGCGCGCGATTCTTCAATTTGCGCTTTGGGTGCTATTGCCAGTGGAAACAAAAAATTGATTTTAAGCGCTAAAAAAAGCCTTAAAACTTTGGCAAAATTTCAGGTTCATGACGGTGAAATCCCGAATTGTGTAAAACCTGAAAAAAAATACGCGGATTTTTGGCGGTTGGAAAGTATTGATGCTACTCTTTGGTGGTTAATTGCAATTGATTTTTATGATAAAAATACTGATGATAAAAATTTTAAAAAATCATTGGATAAACAAATAAAAAAAGCAATTAATTGGCTTTACTGCCAGGAAAATGAGAATGATAATTTATTAATCCAAACAGAAGCCAGCGACTGGGCGGATCTTATGTCGCGAAATGGAAAAGTGCTTTATGCTAACGCACTTTGGTATAAAATTAAAAAAGACTATAACTTACTGGCAACGCAAAAAACAAAAAAAGATTTTAATTTGCTTTTTTATCCTTATGATAATAAAACAAAAAATTTGCCAAAAAGCGATAAAGCTATGATTGAAATGATCTTAAAAAGAAAAAACAAAGGAGATTTTTATCTTAGTTTTGTCGGTTATCTGTATTGTGGCAAAGATATTGATGTTTATGGAAATTCATTGGCATTGCTTTTTGGATTGCCAACGCGTGAATTGAAAAATAAAATTATTAAATATTTACTTGCTAAAAAACGATTGAAAAATCTGCCGATGCCGGTTTTATTTAATCCAATTAAGGAAAACTCGCGCGAGTGGCGCAAATATATGGAAAGCCATAAACAAAATTATCCATATCAATATCACAATGGCGGAATTTGGCCCTACGCGTCAGCGTTTTGGGCAATGACGCTTGCGTCTAGCGGACAAAAACAAGAAGCAAAGAAAGAACTGGAAAAAATTGCTTACGCCAATAGTTTAAATAATTGGGAATTTAACGAATGGTTTCACGCGAAAACAGGCAAGGCTTGCGGAATGAAATGGCAGTCATGGAACGCTGGCGCATTTTTACTGGCGTGGCATTATTTGGAGGGGGATGTTCGGTTGTGATTTTAAAATAATTAATTATTTATGCCAACTAAAAAAATAAAAGTCTTAATGACAACCGCTGAGCTTGCTCCGTTTGCAAAAGTGGGCGGGCTTGGTGATGTAACATCCAGTCTTCCGCCAGCAATAAAAAAATTAGGCGTTGACGTACGCGTGATTATGCCTTTGTATGGATCAATTGACAGGAAAAAGTACAAATTGAAAAAGATTTATTCTGATTTGGAAATTCCTTCCGGCCGCGTGTTGTTAAAAATCAATATTTGGCAGGCATTTTTGCCTGAAAGCAAAGTAATCGTCTATTTTATTGACGCGCCTGATTATTTTAAGTATGATGATGTTTACGCTCACGGAGATAATTCAGAGCGATTTTTATTTTTTTCTTATGCGTCTTTATTTTGTTTGCCTGCGATAAAATTTCAACCAGACATTATTCATTGCCATGATTCGCATACGGCTTTGATTCCTGATATGCTTAAAGTTAGCGATTTTGAATATTTGCAAAATATTAAAACTTTATACACAATCCATAATTTCCGTTATCAAGGCAAAACTCGTCCATTGTCGCTTGGTACCGGTAATTTACATAAAAATTCATTAAAAGTTTTAACAAAAGACGCGTCTGATGGAGATATAAATTTTATGGTGCAAGGAGTTCTAAATGCGGATTTAGTTAATACTGTCAGCAAAACTTATGCGAAAGAAATTACCACCAGCGCTTATGGAGCGAATTTGGAAAAAATTATTAGAAAACGAAAAGATGATTTATATGGAATAATCAATGGCATAGACATGGATTTTTTTAATCCAAGCAAGGATAAATATATCAGCGAAAATTATTCTTATAAAAGCATTAATAAAAAAATTAAAAATAAATTGGCTTTGCAAAAAAGATTGGGTTTGAATGAGGATAAGGATAAAGTGGTTGTTGGGTTAGTTTCTCGCTTGGCTTGGCAAAAAGGAATAGAGCTGATTACGGATGATTTTGCCAATTTAAATTGCCAGTTTGTGTTTCTTGGCACAGGAGATAAAACATACGAAAAGCATTTAATGAAATTTGCCAAAAATAATTTCAAACAAATCAGCGCGCAAATTAAATTTGAAATTAAACTGGCGCAAGAAATTTACGCGGGCGCTGATATATTTTTAATGCCTTCGCGTTTTGAGCCTTGCGGACTCGGGCAGATGATAGCAATGCGCTATGGTACGGTTCCGGTAGCGCGCGCCACCGGAGGACTCGCCGACACGATTAACGCGAAAAACGGTTTTTTATTTAAAAACGTAGATAGTCAGGAATTTTATAATTGCTTAGAAAGCGCCTTGGATGTTTATTATAATAAAAAAGATAAATGGCGGAAAATGCAGATAAACGGAATGAAAACTGATTTTTCGTGGGATAGGTCGGCTAAGGAATATTTGAGACTTTATAAGAAATTAAAATAAAAAATATACGCCGTAGAGACGCGCCACGGCGCGTCTCTACGGCGTATATTTTTTATTTTCTCGCCATTTCTCAATCTCAGCATGGTTGCCGGATAACAACACATCAGGCACTTTATATTCATTGCTTTCATCGTCAATAAAAATTTCCGGCCGCGTATATTGCGGATATTCAAGCTCTCCATGGATAGAATGCGATTCATCTTTGGCGCTTGTTTCATTTCCCAAAATTCCGGGAAGCAAGCGGGTAATTGAGTCCGTAATCGCCATCGCGCCAATTTCCCCGCCAGTCAAAACATAATCCCCGATTGAAACTTCCTCATTAATAAAATTAACAATCCGTTCATCAACCCCCTCATAACGCCCGCAAATCAAAGTAATATTGTCTAGTTTGGAATATTTTTTTGCTTTCTGCTGACTCCACTTATTACCCTTGGCGGAAAGAAGAATAATTTTATTATTGATATCTGTTGCATGTTGCATGTTGCGTGTTGCGCGATATAGCACATCCACCTTCATTAACATTCCAGCTCCTCCGCCATAAGGCGTGTCGTCAACGGTTTTATGCTTGTCAGTGGCAAAATCACGCAAATTTATAATATTAATTTTAATCTTTTCTTTTTCCAAAGCGCGCTTAATAATACTCTCATTAAAATAAGAATTAAAAATTTCCGGGAAAATTGTGATGATGTTAAAAGTCATATTAAGTGGTTTAAGCAAAAAGCCACAAACAAATATGCTGTGGCTTTTTGGGTTTTATATGATTTGTTTTGATTTAGATTTTTAAATCATCAACGCTTGAAGTGTCAATGTCAGCATTAACGCTAGAACCGGTGTTAGCTGGTTCTCGTCTTGGAGGTCGCTGTGATCCTTCCGGTTCGTTAATTT
>JAGLIO010000066.1 GCA_023142915.1 Candidatus Parcubacteria bacterium
CGCCGTTACAAATCTTTATTTGGTTATAAAAACCAGGCAGCAAAGCATAGTTGAATTGCAGAATTTGGCTATGGAAAATTTAAGCGAGAAAATTACCAAATATTTAAACCAAAAGGCCGAAGGCTTGAATTTGGTTGTGTCAGGCGATATAGAGTCAATTAATGATTTGCCCGTTAATAATTTGTATTTTTTATTATTTAATTCTTTTAATCATAGCCTGCCGAATTCTTTGGAATTTATTGACGAAAACGGATTTATTATCGCTAAAGCAAATAACTCTTCTTCTTTTTTGTATAATAAAGATTATTTGGAAAAATACAATAATGATGAAATTCTATTTCAGGACAACAACGGCAATTTTGTTAAGAAAACAGATTTAAAAATTTTTTCACAAATTGAAAGCAATGTTTCAGAAAGCCAGGACTACAAGGCCGCGATATCCGGCGAGGATTATTTCGGGCAATTGGAATTTGTTGATAATATTCCGGCAATGCGTTTGGCAACCCAAATTAGAAATAAAAATAATAAAATAATCGGCGCGGTATCGGCGGAAGTGAGTTTGAAGCAGGCAAATAAATTAATAGAAGATATTGTTTTAGGGAGCGAGGGCTATTTATATTTAACTGAAAAATCGGGAAATGTTATCGCAAGCGGCAACAACAGCGTGGTAAAAGTGGGAGATAATTTATTGGATATTCCAAGAATTAAGAATTTTGTAGATAATAAAGGCGATAAAATGGAACTTACAAGAAGTTTAGTTAACAGGGAAGTGGTTTTTTCAGGCTTGCGCATGAGGACGCTGGATTGGCATATTTTTAACGAATGGCCGATTAAAGACGCGTTTAACGTAATCGGAAATATTTTATATGGATCGTTTTTCGCGAGTATTGGCGTTTTGATTTTGATAATTATTATAACGTCTTATTTCACAAATAAAATAGTAAAGCCCATAAAGACATTAAACAGAGGCGCGAAAGAAATAGCGCAAGGGAATTTAGAGCATCAAATCACTTTAAAAACCGGAGATGAATTTGAAGCGCTGGGAGAGCAGTTTAACAAGATGATAAAAGTATTAAAAGATAATCGCCAATTGCGCGATGAGTTCGTGTTTATTGCCGCGCATGAGCTTCGTACTCCTGTTACGGCGATTCGCGGATATTTATCAATGGTATTGGAGGGAACATTTGGCAAAGTTCCTAAAAAAATTAAGGAAAATTTGATAATCGCGAACAAATCCAATGACCGGCTGGTGCAATTGGTTCAGGATTTACTGCAGGTTGCAAGAAGCGAGGCAGGCAAAATGAAAATAGAAACAAAAGCGGTGAATATGGGCGAGCGGGTTAATACCGTAATTAAAGAATTAAAATCTTTGTCTTTGGAAAAAAATATTAAAATAAATTATTCTTGCGAAAAAGATTTTATTGTTTTATCTGATGAATATAAATTAAGCGAAGTTTTGGTAAATATTATCGGCAACGCCATTAAATACACAGTTGATAATGGCAGTATTGATATCAGCCATAAAATTAAAGACGGATTTTTAATTACGCGCGTTAAAGATCACGGCATAGGCATGAATGATGAACAGATGAAAAAATTGTTTACTAAATTTTATCGCGTGCAAACCGATGTTACGGCTAAAATTGAAGGTACCGGCCTTGGGCTTTTTATCTGCAAAGAAATAATTGAGCGGATGAATGGGAAAGTTTGGGTTGAATCAGGGGAGGGCAAGGGTAGTGTTTTTAGTTTTAGTTTGAAATTGAAATCGTAGAAAATAATTTTAAATTATCAAATTAGCCCTGGCATTCATGCCTGGGTGGTGGCGGATAATTTTTTACGCGGTTTTTTCAAAAAATAAAAAAATATTTTTAAAATTCAACTCTTTATGCTATAATAATCACAAGTGGAAAAAATCCGCAATTTTATATTTTTCTATTTAAAGAATGAAATCTACAAGGAGGGAAAAAGTATTAAAAATTTTTAAAAAAATAAGTTTAGCTAAAGGAGGGTTAACTGTTTTAGTATTATTTATGCTGGCAAACATTGTTTTAGCCGGTTTTTTGTTGTGTGAAATCAAGAGAATGAAGCACTCGGTTATCAGTATAAACGCGCAATTTAATAATATTAACCGCAGTTTGTCTGATATTCAAAAACAACAAGAAATCCACCAGTCGTATTTAACCCGTTTACAGTCGTTATTGTATCGGTTTGGCGCGGGAGGGGAATAAAAAATATCCAGCTTTAGCTGGATTTAAAAAACGTAGCCTAGGCATTCATGCCTAGGCGGTAAAGCAGGCTAACTGTTTGAAATCATAACAATTTGTAAATTAAAAAGAATTAAAAAATTATTAAAAATAATAAATAATTTTAAAAACCCTATGTTCAAAAAACTAAAAACTATAATCGCCTTAACGGTGGTTTTGAATTTATTAATTTGGAATTTTGGCGCTCCAATTAATTTTTTTATTAAAAATGCCATAGCAAGCGGCGGAGTCAGCGCTGATTATCTTTCTGAAATGCAAGGCATGGATATTATGATGGCTAGCACGGAAACCGTTTACGGAGTCGGAAAATTTGATATTTTTGATTCTTCCGGCGGGACTTTGACAAGTTTAAGAATAACATTAATGGACGTTCCGGAAAGCGCCGAGTTTGATCCTGATGTTGATTTAGCCTCGCTTAGTTCAACTGCAAATTCAGGAATGTCTCTTTGGAGAGACACAAATGACAACGGGCAATTTGATGCTGGCGTTGATACTCGAGCGGGAACAATCAGCGGTTCATGGAATCCTGTCGGAGATAATTGGCAAGCAACATTTAACGATATTAATTTGACTTATACGGCTAATACAAACATGAAAATATTTTTAGCTTTTAAAGCCGCCGTTATATCAAGCACCACGCCAAAAGGTTTTGAAACCGTAGTGGAAATGGGTGATATGGATTTTTCCGGCGGCACAATCGGGACTTGGCCTGAAACTTATAATCATTTTTTCCCTCCGGTTTGGATTGGACAGGCAGGCGCCGGCGGTTTTGGCGCGCCTTTGGTAATTTCCGAGATTCAAACGGCAGGAAACGCGACAGGTGATGAATTTATTGAAATTTACAATAGGGATTTTAGCGATTTTGATGTATCCGGCTGGAGCGTAAAATACAGTCCGGCAGATTCCGTTTCTTTAAGCTGGGAAACGGTAATGCATGAATTTAGCGCTTCTTCCAGTATGCAAGGCGGCGGATTTTATTTGATTGGGAACGGCAGTATCGGCACTACTGCGGATGCTACGATTTTAGCCGGCAGTTTAGCTGAATCAGGCGGCTATGTGGGTATATTTAATCCAATGGGGGATTTAATGGATTGGGTCGGTTATGGCGCTTTGTCAGATTATAGTTTAGCCGAGGGCGGACAAGCGGCTTACTCGCCAAATGCCTCTGAATCAATTGAGCGCAAAGCATTTCACGATTCAATGTATTCAACCATGATAACAGGAGGAATTGACGCTGATATGGGCAATGGAGAGGACTCAAATAATAACGCAATGGATTTTATTTTGCGTTCAAATTCTGAACCGCAAAATGCCAGCTCAAGCGCTGAAATGCCGCAATGGGGATCGGACGGAGGCGGCAGCGAGATAATAATTAATGAAATTTATTACAAAACAACATCAAATGACGGCTGGGTGGAATTATTTAATCGCACTGATAGCAATCAGTCTTTAAATGGTTTTAAGCTTAGGCATAAAAATTTTGAATATACTTTTCCAAGTGAAGAAATCGCGGGTTATGGCTATTTAATTGTAAAATGGAATCAAGGTACGGCCCATGAAACTGGCAATAACGGCTATGATTATATAGAAACAGGAGACGCAGTAGGCGCTTATTTAGATAACTATGGCGGTGATTTGATTTTGTTAGATGGAGGCAATGGGGTGAGGGATTATGTGGAATTCGGCGGATCAGGATATGCTAATGAAAATATGGCTGTAAGCCATGGACAGTGGATGACAGGCGATTATGTTCCGCATTGTTTGGATAACCAGTCAATCGGCCGCAAATCCACAGACGGCGATGACTCAAATAAAAGCGATGATTGGCAGACTTTTTCTACTCCAAGCCAAGGCTCGCCAAATATGGGCGGAGATTCTACGGCGCCGACCGTTGTTATAAACGTAGCTTTAAGTGATACTGATACTGGCGTTGATGCTGAATATGGCTTGGACGGCAGAGATATTACGATTTCGTGGGCGCCGGCAACCACACTTGATCCGTCTTTTGATCGCTATGAAATATTTTTACTTCCACAGGGGACACAGTTGGATTTCAATACACATACTCCGATTGACAATATTTACGGCGGACAATATCAGTATATTGACGGACAGGCAACAACAACTGTATATACATATACCGGCGGTACTTTTATTACAAAAGACAGCGCCAACACCACGCTTTCAACCGGTTCTTATGTTGCTTATGTTTTGGCTTTTGATTTTTCAGGAAATAAATCCGGCACGGCTCAATCAGGAGTGGCAACTTTAACAGAAGAAGCTTATAACTCTGGTGATGATCATAATCCGCCGTTTATTATGCACATGGGTGTTTGGAACGCGGCTACCGGAAGTGATTTGCATTTGATTGCCCGCGCTGATGATGACAGAATGATAGACGCGACTAATCCTCTTCGCATTGTTTGGGAGGTGGGAACTGATTTTAATTTTGATTTAGTCACTGGCGCGACTACGGATAATTGCACGTTAATTCAAGCTAAATTTTATGATTGTGTTATTAGCTGGGATTCCAGTTGGAACGAGGACAAAGTTATAGGTTACTATTTAAAAGCTTTGGATGATGCAGGTAATGAATCGTTTATGTCGGCCTCTCCTGACGCTGATATGAGCGGAAATGAATCTAATGTGCAAAATGCGCCGTTTTATATTGATGTTATGCCTGCGCCGAATGACGATGGCACAGAAGCGGATTTAACCGGAAATACATATAAATGGGATGGAAATATTTTAGCGTCCACTACGATTATTTTTGAGGGAATGGCAATCGCTCCGGTTACTTCTAACGCCAGCGGCACTTTTGCTTTTCCTGATAATATTATTGATGACGGCATGTACCATGTAATGGCTTTACGCGAGGGCTACATGGATATGGTCAACAGTGTTTTTAAAGGAGACTCGGTTAATTTTTATCTTAACGAAGGCGATATTAATATGGGCGGTATGACAGGCGATGGCGGAGCTAATCCGATTGTGATGTGGACAGCGCCTTTTGATAATATGATGGGAGCGCCGATTGATATTTTTTGCACTGGTGATTGCGCGACAATCGGCCAATATGAAGAGCCGATAATAATCGCCTTTGACAGACCCATGAACGGCAGTACAATTAATGATCAAAATGCCGCTGATTCGGCTTCAAATATTTATTTAACAACCAACGGCAGCGACCGCGTTAGCGGAAAAGTGTATTATGATTCTACTATGCAACAGGCGATATTTTACGCTGAAACGCATGATACGCTTTCGCTGGGCACATATTACAGTCTTGTGGTTACGCAGGGAGTAACCGATGAATTTGGCAATCCGATCGCCGGCATGAATTCGGACGGATCATTTTCAAACGGTTTTACCACTTTTATGTCTATGTCTGATACGGATGACTATGCAGATTTTGGCGGCGGCGGAGCAAATATGCCGCCTTATGTAATGGGAACAAATCCTTATTCCGGACAATTTAATGTCGCGCGCAACGCGTCAATTATAATTGAATTTTCCGAACCAATGGATTCTTCTAAAATTAGCACGGGAGTTAATGGCACAATTAATCTTGTGCCAATAACAGATTCAGCCTCTTGGACAGAAGGCTCGCCAATAGCGGCAACCGTTAGCTTAGATCAGGCAACCAGAAGAATTGTTACATTAAGTCCTGATTCGGCTTTAAGCGACAGTTATGATTGGTGGGTTATTAAAGTAATGGGAGACGCCAGAAGCAGTACATTTATGTATATAGCCGATCCAATGAGCGTCAACGGGTGTGATAATTGGGAAGTATGCAGCGAGCTAAACGGCGTAATTGCCTATCAATCAAATTTTCAAATCAATACAGTTGATACAGATACTACATCACCGACGGTAATGGGAACTTATCCAAATGATGGCGACGGTATTACCGATGGCACCAGCGCCGTGGATGTCGGTATTGGCGCTTTGGAAATCGGTTTTTCCGAGGCAATGGATCCTGGAACGATTGACGCGAACAATATTAAACTGTTGGCAGGATCATCTGTTACCGGCGGAAAAGTTTCTTATGACCCGATGTCAAATAATGCAAAGCTGATGCCTTATACCGCTCTTTTGGCAAATACTCAATACACTTTAAGAATTAACGCGGATTGCTCTGATTTATCAAGCAATAAACTTAACGCCACAACAAGCGTATATTTTAAAACCGGAGTCGGTGATACATCAGCGCCTGAAGTTATGTACGCCAATGGCGATGATTATTCAATCGCGATTACATTTAATGAGCCAATGAATTCGGCTAAGCAAACAGATACGACAAATTGGGCATATTCTGTTTTAAATCCCGCGAATTACGCGGTTAACGGTTTAACGCCTGATGGAAGTTGCGCATTTCCAGGCTCTTGGAGTTGTAATCCAACAATAATCGCGCCTTATATAGGAGCAAACGGCATGGCATTAACAGACTCAATGTTTAGTCTTAGTTTTAGCTATGAAGATTTTAATAATACGGTAGTGATTGAAGGATTTGCGTTTGACTCAGCTACTACTGATTTTCAAATTTTTATTGATAATGCTCGTGATAAGTCAAATAATGAAATTGCAGATAGCGGTAATCGCGCATCAGACAATTCCCACTTAAACGCCGCCCGCGCCCCAATGTATAACAGTACTGATACTTACGGCGCGCTTGGTCCCGGAGCTACTGACGTAAATATGGATATGGGCGATATGGGTATGATGATGGCGGGCGCTTTTCCAATGAACGCGATGGCAGGCCAGCAAAGCATGTATTTCATAGATGTTCCGACAACAAAATCAATTCCAATCGGAGGCAAGATAATGATTACTTTTTCTGCCGGATTTGATGTTACAAGCGCAACGCAAGATCCATATTCTCCCGTAAACAATGATATTAACGAATGGAACACAGGCGTTGTTACGATTGACTCCGTAACAGGCAATCAGGCGGCAAGGACAGTAACGATTGTCGCAAGCACAAGCGCTACGCAGGCACCCGATTTCTTGCATATGGATATTAAAGGAATAGTAAACGCGAGTATTCCAAAAGATTTTGGCACTGAAGGCTATACGGTTGATATTAAAACATTTACAGCTGACGGAGCTTTGCTGGAAACTATTTATACTATGCCGTTTTTTATCACAGAAGGCGGAACTAATTCTATTAGCGGCGAGATACACGGTGTTTTAAGCGGAGATAGCGATAACATGACCGTGTTTCTAGGTTCGCCAATGACAGGACACATGGAAACGGAAGTTGCGGTTGTTGGAACAGGTGATGGTGATTTAGACGGCGCTTATTCATTTACAAATTTGCCAAATGGAGAATATTTTATTTTCACGGAACCAAGCATAACTATCGGAGATACGAATTATTTTGGAAGTATGCACCCGGAACCGCTCTGGCTTAATAATTCAAGCACTACAAAAGATATTACGCTTACTCCGGAAACCGCCGGCGGAGCTGAGATTACAATTTCTTTGACCGGTGATTTTTCCACTAACGAAGTGGCTGATGATGTTGATATTTTTGCCGGTTCTCCAAGCGGATTTAGGGTTAAAACTTTAACAAATGTCGGCAGCGTAAACGGAACGACCACTAGTCTTTATTTGTCAGCAGGCGATTGGATGGTTGGAATCGGTCCGGCTATGCCGAAAAATTCCATGTCCGGTTCTCCGCCAATGCCAGATTGGATGCCGCCGATGAATGTTTTTTATCATAGCGACGGTGAAACAGCGGGCGACTTAAGTTTTGACATTAGCAATCAAACCGCGCATACTATTTCCGGCACGGTAGTTGACGGCGCTGGAAACGGTATTGCGGATGCCGAAGTATACGGGTATCAGCCAATGGGCGGATTTGGCGGTTCTCATACTAAAACCGCTATTAACGGAGCTTTTACTTTAAAAATACCGGTATTGGGAACTTATGTAATCGGAGCTTTTAAACCCGGTCTTCCGGAACCGAAAGAAAATGTAGAAAATGTTACGGGAGATGTTACGGGAATGACAATAAAAATGCTTAAACCGGACTATACTATTTCAGGCAAGGTTTTAAATTCATCAGGAAACGCCGTAGCTTACGCTCCTGTTTGGGCTTGGCAGGAAAACAGCTGGGGGCATTCTGACACAATGACTGACTCTGCCGGTAATTATATTCTTTATGTCAGTCCCGGTACTTGGCATGTGGAAGCGGATGCTCCGGGAGTAGGCTGGATGGAATACGCGCTTGGAGTTACAATTACAGATACTTCCGCCGTTAATATAAATATTTCTCCGGCAGCAGGAACAGATTATTATACGATTTCCGGACAAGTTGGAATCAGTACTGACACAACATATTCTGTAATTAATACCCCGTTTACAAATATGCCGATACGCGCGGTTTTATATAATGCTGACGGAGTTTATCAAGGCAAAGAATATAACAGCACAACCAATTCAAACGGCGAATATACAATATCAGTACCGGCTGGAATTTATCGCGTGGATATTTGGACACAGGAATACGGAGAAATGGGAGTAAATAATCAGGATAGCGATGACACATTAAACGAGGCTGTGGTAGATGATAAATATGCCAATAATCCAGCCAATGTAAACGCGGTTAGCGGTAATGTGTCTAACGCGAATATTGTGGTCGCGCAAACCGGTTTGCGCGATATTTCAGTAACGGTTACTAACGCGCAGGCAAGCCAAGAAGGATTTTTAAATATTGAAGGCGTAGATTTTTTAGGAGATTTCCCAGAACCAAATGGTTTTTTCATGAGCAGGCGCGTAAATGATATTTCCACGACTACTGTAATTCAACTGGCAGACGGAGATTACCTTTTCTTTTTAGATGTTCCTGGATATGGAAATTATATTCCGGACGCGGGCGATAGGCACGCCACAAAAGACGATATTGAAGTAACAGGCGATAGAACTGTTAATTTTACATTACCTGATTCTTCAAGTGAAATGTCAACAATTAGCGGAACTGTTTATAACAATTCGGTCGGGCTTGGAGATGCTTGGGTTTGGATCGGCAATCCGTCTAATGGTTATCATAACGGTACAATGACCGCATCCAGCGGAGCATATTCAATTGTGGTTCCAGCAGGAACCGGATACAAAATCGGCGCTGATAAACCGGGACATATGCCTAATGAACCAAGCGATTTAAACGCGGCAAGCAATGTTAGCGGACGAAATATTACATTAAACGCGCATGGCGGTTTAACTATTTCCGGTTATATATATAATGATTCAAGTGAAGGCGTGCCAAATGGATTTGTGCGCGCTGAAACCACACAGTGCGCTGACTCAGATACATCAAACGATGCTGATTGCAAACGCTCGCATACGCCTGTTGATGGTACCGGTTTCTATGAATTAGGTGTTGTCAACGGCACATGGAAAGTTTACGGCATGGCAGATGGTTATTCTGAGACATGGTATGGATCAAATGTTACAATTTCCGGCGCTATCGCCGAAGACAAACATATTATTTTGACAGCTGATGCCAATTGGACAACCAAATCAAAGAAAAAGCCGATTACTCCGGCTTCCGGCGGTTCTTTGGATGACACGGATTCAGACGGCACTGGCATAAAATTAACTATTCCGCCAAATGCTTTGGGCTCTTCAAATTCATCCGGTAATGTTAACGCTCAAAAAACCTCGTCTGTTACTAAAACCAATTCATCAGACCCTGTCGGCGGCACAGGCGTGACTGTAACAGCAACTGATAATTCAGGACAGGCTATTACAAATTTGGATGATTATGTTGACATTGAAATGGTTATGTATAAAGCGGAAATTGATGCGGAGATTTTAGCCGAAAATTTAACTTACGCGAAATTAAAAAATACCAATAACGGCTATTGGGATTCAACAGGCGATGATTGGGTAAATTTGGCAACCACAAAAAAGGCCTATTATTCAACCAGCTCAAACGCGACTAATTGGATTTTGTATGCCAGCTCAACAGAACAGGTTTCGGCTTTTGAGAATTTTATTGATCAAATAGCTTCCAGTACTTTAAATGTTTATGATTATAAATTGGTTTATACTTCAAAAACAAATCATTTTACTATTTTCGCGGTAATTATGCCTTTTATAGCCGTGGCAGCAGAGCCTGATCCTGAACCTTACTGCGGAGACGGAAGCTGTAACGGAGGTGAAACTTGCTCAAGCTGTCCCGCGGATTGCGGAACTTGCAGTAGTAGCAGCGGAGGCTCTTATACCTCATATTGTACAAGCGTTGAATATACTGAATGGA
The DNA here is from genome assembly GCA_023142915.1 of Candidatus Parcubacteria bacterium. Lineage (GTDB taxonomy): Bacteria > Patescibacteriota > Patescibacteriia > Patescibacteriales > UBA12075 > JAGLYP01. The sequence goes on from JAGLIO010000066.1 coordinate 10,531, forward strand.
GCGAATGCGTTGAAAATGCGCAAACCCGTGATGTTTTAAGTAAAAATCCTGTAAGCTGTCGCTTGACAACCGCGCAAGAAGAAGCTAAGAGCCAGGCTTGCGCAGTCGTTGAAGATGGCGCTGAAGAGCCGGAAATAATCTTGTTTGATGCAGACACGCAAAACCAGGAATTGTCCTTAATTGACGTTTTATATTTAGAACAGGGTGAAATGATTTTACGCGCTGAAGTTGCCGAAATATTGCCGATTATGAACAGAGAAAGAAAGCACGAGCAAGAATACGCGGCAAGAGATACTTTGATTAAAAAACTAGGCATTGACTTGAACGCGCTTGAAGCTCGCCATCAATATGCTTTAACCAATTTTATCGCTTATGGTTCGCCTGATACTGAAAAATTGGGAGCAGGCGAGCGAGCCGGAGTAATCAATTCTTTTAGAGCGGCGTTTAAGAAAATTCCGGAAACATCCAACGACTGGAGTGATGTTATTAAAATCGCCAACGGCCGCTGGCCAAGTACGTCTAACACCGAAGCGGAAGCAGCAGCTACGGATGCCTTTGTAAAAATTTATTTGCGCCTACCTAACAGAAACGATTCTTTTGATGATGCCGCCGTAGTGGTAATTACATACGGTTTGAGACCGGCCAATCGCAATACTGATAGCGAAAAAGCGGCAATTAAATCTTTCAAGCATATTTACGGTTATAATCCTTCAGGCGCGACTGATTGGGATATTGTACGCGCAATTGCTTACAGCGGCGCCATTCGCCAACCTGATACTGACAAGGATTTGCTAAGCGATGCCTAAGAGGCAATTTTAGGCACCGATCCAAACAAACCCGACACAGACGGCGACGGCTATGATGATGGCGAAGAAGTAAAGAACGGGCATGATCCGCTGGATGAGTAGAAATTTCAGTAAATTGCAAATAGTTTTGGTAAAAAATAAAAAGGCGATTCAAATTTTTCTGAATCGCCTTTTGTTTATTTTTTTTATCCTTACAGAATTTTTAAAGCGTCCACGACGCTTTTTTTGTCATTTACTAATCATTTTTTAAAATAATATTTTTTTGATTTATTATCTTGAAATAAATATAGCAGATTTAAAAATATTGTCAAGCAAAAATTATTAAAAAATAGTTAAATTAGTAATTAGTATCTAATATTGGCTAAAATTAAAAAGTGTCAATTATGTTCGTGGATTTGCGCGCTTACTTGACATTTTTTTTAAATCTGCTATATTAATAATAACTTTGACAATTATAAAATCCATAAATCAGATCCTCGTTAAATTTTAATAAATTTATACGGGGATTGGGTCTGGTTTTCTTTATTGTTTGTAAATAATAAAGAGGATGGTTTCTGCGTTAGTGGAGACTCGGCTTCCTCCGTAATCATAGGATAACTGATGTCTGCTTGCAAATTTTGCAAGAGCAAGAGTCGGTAAAAGTGGTTGCATCCGTTTTACTGACGGATTTTTTTAATTCCGTTTGAAAATGCGTATGCGATAAAAAAGGTGGCACCGCGGGATAAACTTCTCGTCCTTTTATCCAATATTTTATTTGGATAAAAAGATGAGAAGTTTTTTATTGGCGGAAAAACGATAGTTCTTTGAAAAGGAAGGATAAAAAATCATGAATCAAAAAATAAAGGCAGAAGAAAAAAAGAAATATTTTGAAAAATGTTCAAAATGCGGAAAAACAATTGAAGTAGGACTTCCATCATATGTGTATGGATATGCGGTGATGACTTTTTGCAGAGAATGTGAAGAGAGCGCAATTATACGAGAAATCCGTCAAGCTAGGAGTAGCCGTAATTCTAATTATGGGACTGGCTGGGGTTGTTAAAAACTCTAGACTAAACTTATAGAGGGGATACTACAATGTATCCCCCTGTTTTTTTAGTTTTAATATTTTTTAGATAACAAATAAAATTTTGCTTGCATTTTACTTTAAATATGCTATAATTATCCACA
>JAGLIO010000067.1 GCA_023142915.1 Candidatus Parcubacteria bacterium
TTTGGAGTCAGTGAGGAGTTACTTCATTATCCCTTGACAAATTATTCAAAATATGCTAAGTTAAAAAGATTTTTTATTATTAATTTTTGCCGGAAGTAATAAAATATTTCAGGCAATGGTCTTTGATAAAAAGTTAACCGTCAAATTTTAAGGAGGGAATAACTATGGCTGTTACTATAAATTTGAAGATTTGTATGAAAAATAGATGTATTCAATTTAAACAATCAAAAATAGATAGTACAAGATACTTGTGTCTTTATATAAGACCTTTTCAGTTTTAGTTTGAACTGACAGAAGAGTATGAAGGTCAAAAAGTGCCAAGTAATTGCCCATTTAGGGACAAACATTAAAATAATTTTTTTTAATGAAATGAAAGGAGGGTTTGATTATGATTACGAGAACGATAGGCACAAAAGATAGTAATTATAAAGTGAAAGTTAAAGTAGTAGATGATGACGAGATTTTTTTGTCTGAAAAAGGTGAAAATTTATTTATTTTTAATGACAAAAAAAGTCTTGTGTCGGATGTGACGGCTCAAATTTCTCGTATATCAGGAAAAGAGAATGAGCAGTCTGGAATTATTTTATCTGGCAATTCTTCCGCGCCTGTTTTGTTTGCGCAGGTGGAGCAGAAATAATAATTTTGCAAACGTAAATTAACCCGTTATTTTATCTTTAAATAAGATAAGATAACGGGGTTTTTTTATCAAAACACACCCCAAAAATAAATAATTTGGCACAAACAAAATACTCTGATATAATAATTTTATAAATAAATAATAATAAATAAACAAAAAATATGGCTAAAGAATTTACAGACGCAAATTTTAAAGAAGAAGCTATTGAGGCTTCAAAACAAAAACCGGTTTTGGTTGATTTTTTCGCGCCTTGGTGCGGTCCTTGTAAAATGCAAGGTCCGATTGTTGATGAATTGGCAAACGAGGTCGGCGATAAAGCCGTGATTGGCAAGTTAAACACAGAAGATAATCAGCAAACAGCTGGAGATTTAGGCGTAATGAGCATTCCGACTTTAATTCTTTTTAAAGACGGCGAAGCCAAGGAAACGCTTGTCGGTTTACAGACAAAAGAGGGGCTTTTGGATTTGATAAAAAAATATAGCGCTTAATAATAAAATTAATAAATTTATGTCTAAACAACTAGGTTCTAAAACCAAAAAAAACTTGGAAGAAGCTTTAGCAGGTGAATCAATGGCTAGAAATAAATATGATTGGTTTGCAAGCCAGGCTAAAAAAGACGGTTACGTACAGATGCAAAATATTTTTATGGAAATCGCCTTAAATGAAAAAGAGCATGCCAAATTATGGGCAAAAGCTTTGGGCTTAATTGGCAATACTGCTAAAAATTTAAAAGCCGCCGCTGAAGGCGAGCATTATGAACATTCTGATATGTATATGCGCATGGCAAAAGAAGCTAAAGAGGAAGGGCATGGGACAATCGCCAAATCATTTTTAATGGTTGCGGAAGTGGAAAAAGCGCACGAGGCAAGATATAGAAAGTTATTGGAAAATATTAAGAAAGAAAAAGTATTTAAACGCGAGGAAGTTAAGGAATGGAAATGCGCTAATTGCGGTTATATCCGCAAAGGCAAAGAAGCGCCAGAAATTTGTCCGGCTTGCCAGCATCCGCAAGCGCATTTTGAAATTTTTTGTGAAAGCTATTGATAGTTATATAAATTTATCACATAAACCCCCTGTTTTGACTTAAATCAAAACAGGGGGTTTTTAAATTTGCATTGAAATGGTATTTTGGGGTATAATATAGATAACTAATCTGCAAAAAAGTGTAGAAATTTTTGAGTATTCAAATATTGAATTTCCCCATGCAAAATTTGAAGAAAAATAATATTAGCGATTTTAATAGAGATGCGCGGCCATCTCGTTTTATGCTGGATTTAAAAGCAAAGCGAGAGAAGCAGAAAGCTGAAGAAGCGGAATTAAAGAAGAGCAATAAGCCAATTAATAATTTTTTTAAGCAAGCAAATAAATTCAAAAAGTTTAGCCAGAAAAAACATAAAAATTTAATTTTAAATTATTTTAAAAATTTTCACTTTAGGCAAGGAAAGCATTTTAAGCGCATGGCGTTTTTTTCTTTTTTTAAGGCGTTTTTTATTGTAATTAAAACAAGTTTTAAAGTTTGCCATGCGGTTGGATTTTCTGTTTTGTTTATATTGCGTTTTGTTTTTTTCTTATTTAAAAAAATATTTGTTGCTGCTCAAGATTTCAAAAAACGCAAAAAACAAAAAACAAAAACAGTTAATATTGATATTGAAAAAATTTTTAGACACAGCAGAAAGCCTTATGAAGCCGGCTGTTTTATTCCAAAAATATTCAAGCCTTTAAGTTTTAAGCCTTTTTTAGCGTTTTTATTGATTCTAATTGTTTTAACCCTGCCATTTAAGGCTTTGATTTTTTATAGCGGAATAAATAATTTAAAAGATAGAATTTTTGGAATTTCAGTTAGCGCGGTTGAGGATATAAAATCAGCCTCAGGTTATGCTGTTGATTTGGAGTTTGCAAAAGCGGATAGCGATTTTTCAGAAGCAAGTCGTAATTTTTTAGAAGCTAAAAGCGAACTTGATGAAATAAATATTTTTTTGAATGTTATCAGCGCGCTTATTCCCAATAAAAAATTAAAGTTAGCAGGAGACGCGGATTTATTTTTGGAAGCAGGAAGTTTGAGCGCGGAAATTGGAGCTGAATTAAGCCGTGCTTTAAGCGTATTTAATGAACCGGAAACAAGCGCGAAAAAGGTTTTTGACGGTTTTCAGGATTCCAGGCAAAATTTAAACTTAAAGACATCTCGGTTTATCGCGGTTATTAAAAAAATTAACGCGCAAGCGCTTCCAAAAGAATATCAAAAGATTTTTAATGATATTAAAAATAAGGCTGTTTTGCTTGATGAAAATCTCAATGAATTTTTAAGCATAATTGATTTGGCGCGAATATTTTTAGGTTTTGATCAGGATCAAAGATATCTTTCTGTTTTTCAAAATAATGCCGAACTCAGGGCAAGCGGCGGCTTTATCGGTAGTTTTGCTTTGATTGACTTTAGCAATGGCGAAATAAAAAACATGGAAGCGCCCACAGGCGGCAGTTATGATACTGACGGCGGTTTGTATGAAAAAATTGTAGCGCCAAAACCTTTGCATTTGGTTGATCCGCAGTGGCATTTTTGGAACGCGAATTGGTGGCCGGATTGGCCGACAAGCGCCGCGAAATTAATGTGGTTTTATGAAAAAAGCGGAGGTCCGACAGTTGACGGCGTAATCAGTTTTACTCCCACGGTTTTGGAAAACTTTTTGGAAATTATCGGAGAAATTGATATGACAAAAGAATACGGCATTGTGTTTAATTCTGAAAATGTTTGGCAAATTTTACAGGTTATATCCGAGCAAAAACCAAAGGATCACCCAGACTATGATAAGTACGCGAAGTTATATAGAGATATAATCGGCGAAGAAAGATTTGCCTTGCTTGAACAAAAAAATGATACATCGGTTAAGCGGCATGAACCGAAAAAAATAATCGGAGATTTAATGGCGGAAATCGTTTTAAAATTAAAAACGGATTTAAATAAAGAAATGTTTTTCGGATTGGCGGATGTATTGTTAAAGAGCTTAAACGAAAAGCATTTTATGTTTTATTTTACGGATGAAGCGCTGCAGTCAAAAGTCGCGGAGTATGGCTGGTCAGGAGAAATGAAAAAAAGCAATTGGGATTATTTAATGGTAGTAAACACAAACATTGCCGGCGCTAAAACAGATAAAGTCATCAAAGAGGAAATTCAGCATAAAAGCAGTGTCGCTGCTGATGGAACTATAACAAATACGGTAACAATTATACGCAGGCATACAGGTTACGCAGGCGACCCCATGCTGGGAGTAAGAAATGTCAATTGGCTAAGGGTTTACGCGCCCTTAGGAAGCAAATTGCTTTCCGCAAGCGGATTTAGCGCGCCTGATAAAGAATATTTTGCAGAACCGGAAGCGTATTGGCAAAAAGATGATTATTTATCAACGACAGAAGACAGAGGAATCATTGATAAGCAATCCGGCGCGAAAGTTTATCAGGAAAAATACAAAACGGTTTTCGCAAATTGGTGCATGGTTAATCCCGGTGAAACCGTTGTTATTCGCTTAAAATATATTTTGCCTTTTAAAATGCAAATCGCGCAAAAAGAAAATAATTTACAGAATAAGATTAATAATTTTTTAAATCCCGAGCAGAAAGATTTATGTCCGCACGCGCTTTTAGTTCAAAAACAGCCTGGATCAATCGGCAGCGAGTTCAAAAGCGAGCTTGTTTTGCCAAATAATTTTACTATTCAATGGCAATATGGGCAAAGGGATGGCAGGCAAAATTCATGGCTTATTTCCGATGTTTTAAATACAGATAAATATTGGGCGGCTTTATTGGAAATAAATTAAATAATAATTTAATTACAACAACATGCAAAACAGCGATATATTTTTTAATTTATTAATAATTTTTGTATTTGTGTTTTTGCTTGCATTGTTTGTTTCTTTTATTTTAAGAATTATTATTAGAAGAGCAGTTTTAAAAAATGAGCATTTGGATCATGTTATATATTTAATCCGCCTGCCAAAAGACAAGCACGGAGATCAAGAGCGGGAGAATTCCGTTCAGCAGCTAAGAGAAGAAATAGCCAAGGGTGAAACCATTTTTGCCAGTATCGGCGGTTTGCGGGCGCAAAGAGGATTTTTGGCATGGTTTAAAGGTAGAAGCGATCATTTTTCTTTTGAGATTGTGGCAAGCAAGAAGAAAATCGCTTTTTACGCGGTTGCTCCGCGAAAGCTGGGCAGATATCTTGAACAGCAGATCCATGCCCATTACCCTGAAGCCGTAATTGAAGAGGTGGATGATTATAATATTTTTACGGCAAAATCATACGCGCTTGCCGGGTTTTTAAGAACAAGCAGAAATTTAATTTTTCCTTTAAAAACATATAATAAGATGGAAACTGATCCAATGAATTCAATTATTAATGTTATGTCAAAACTGGATTCCAGTGAAGGCTTGTCTATTCAATATTTAATGAGAAGCTCTAGGCCTGCTTGGCACGCGGGCGCCGGCAAAATTGCTGCAAGTATTCACAAAGGCGAAACAATGAAAGAAGCTTTAAGAAGCTTTAATAAAAACCCTTTTTCTGTTTTTTTTAGCGAGGTTGTCAAGGCGGCAAAAACGGAAAGTCCGGAAGAAAAGCAGAAAAAAATGAGCCAGCAGCCGCCGCGCCTAACCGCCATGGAAGAAGAGATGCTGAAAGGAATTGAAGAAAAAAATTCCAAGGCCGGTTTGGACGTGAATTTGCGCGTAATTGTAAGCGCGCGGAACGCTGGGCAGGCGCGCTTGTATCTTGATAATCTTTCCAGTGCTTACAGCCAGTATAATTATTATGAATACGGCAACAGCTTTGGCAGTAAAATAAAAATCAGAAAACAGCAAAAATTGATTAACGATTATATTTACCGCCGTTTTAACGAGAGTATCAGTTTTTTGCTTAATACGGAAGAACTGGCAAGCCTTTATCATTTTCCTTTAAAAAATTCCGAGACTCCGAATATTCTATGGTTAAGCGCGCGCCATGCTTCCGCTCCAATGAATATTCCAAAAGAAGGCTTGCTTTTGGGTAGAAATATTTATCGCGGAGAAGTGAATGATATTAGAATTAAAAGAGCGGATCGCAGGCGGCATACTTATGTTATGGGTAAATCCGGCACAGGTAAATCAAAATTAATCGCGGCTATGGCGATTCAGGATATTTTAAACGGCGAGGGAGTGTGCCTGCTTGACCCGCACGGCGATTTAGTAACTGATGTTTTAAATCGTATTCCGCCGGAAAGGGCTGAGGACGTAGTTTTATTCGCTCCGGCCGATATTGAAAGACCGCTGGCTCTTAATCTGCTGGAGTATGACCCAAGATATCCGGAACAGAAAACTTTTGTGATTAATGAGATGATTAAGATTTTTGATAAATTGTATGATTTAAAGGCAACCGGCGGACCGATTTTTGAGCAGTATATACGCAATGCAATGCTTTTGATTATGAGCGATCCTGAGTCCGGTTCAACCCTTATGGAGGTTCCAAAAGTATTGGCTGACGCGGATTTCAGGAAAATGAAACTAAAAAAATGTTCCGACCCGACTGTGGTTGATTTTTGGAAAAAAGAAGCTGAAAAAGCCGGAGGCGACGCGGCTTTGGCTAATGTCGTGCCGTATGTTACTTCAAAATTGACGCAATTTATTTCCAATGATACAATGCGTCCGATTATCGGGCAGCAAAAAAGTTCTTTTAATATCCGCGATATAATGGATAAGCAAAAAATATTGTTAGTGGATTTGTCAAAAGGCCAGGTCGGAGAAATGAACGCGTATTTATTAGGTATGATTTTGGTTGGAAAAATTTTAATGTCGGCATTGTCGCGCACGGATATTAGCGAGGAGGCGCGCAAGGATTTTTATTTATATATTGACGAATTTCAGAATTTTACCACTGATTCAATTTGCTCAATTCTCTCAGAAGCCAGAAAATATAATTTAAGCTTAATTATCGCAAATCAATATTTAGGGCAATTGGTTAAAAATCAGGATACGTCAATTAAAGATGCTGTGTTTGGCAATGTCGGAACAATGATGATATTTAAAATCGGCTCTGAAGACGCGGAGTTTTTATCAAAAGAATTCAGTCCGGTGTTTAACCAGTTTGATTTGATAAATATTGAAAAATATACCGCTTATGTAAAATTATTGATTGACAATACGGCAGGTCGTCCGTTTTCAATGTCAACTCTGTGGCCTTTGCCCGGAATTGAACGGGAAGGCATGGCGGGAAAAATAAAAACCCTAAGCCGTTTAAAGTTCGGACAGGACAGGAATATAATAGAAGCGGAGATTAGGAGGAGAACAGCTTTAAAATTGAAATAACAAAAAAGTGAAATAAATTTGACAAAATGTTAAGTATTATATAATGTATAGTTATAAAATAGAAAATAAATAAATAAAATAATAAAAATAAATAAAATTTATGACTGACACAAATACTTTATTAAATGATGATCTAAGAGAATATAAAAATATTGATTTTATTGATGATTTGGATTTAGAGCATAATTTAGGCGAAGATAAAAACGATGACGCGGAAGATAGTGAAAAAGACGAAATAGTAATTAGCAAATCAAAGGCGATTTTAATTAAAAAATTATTGGATAATATCCGGGAAAACAGCGAAAGGATTACAAAACTTTTGTCAGGCTTAATTAGCAGTGAAGATGAGGCTAGGATAAGCATCGGGCAGATGGATGAATTTTTTAAAAGCGATGTTTTAAATAATAAGGCGGACAAACAAGAAAGCGGCAGAATTATTGAGGGCGTGTTTGACGGGGAAAATATGATTGGTCCAGACGGAAAAGAATACAGTGTTCCGGCTAATTACGCAAGCAAGTCCAAGCTAATTGAAGGTGATATTTTGAAATTGACAATTACTTCTACCGGCACTTTTGTTTATAAACAAATCGGTCCGATTGAGAGAATAAGGGTTGTTGGGATTTTAGAACAAGTTGAAAATGGCAGTTTTATTGTCACGGCTGACAATAAAAGATGGAAAGTTTTAACTGCCAGCGTAACATATTACAAGGGACAAGACGGTGATGAGATTATTATATTAGTGCCGAAAACAGGAGAGAGTAACTGGGCGGCAGTTGAGAATATCGTTAGAAAAAACGTTTAATAACATGGTAACATTATATCGCAGCTATCGTCCGCGGAATTTTAAGGAGATAGTTAATCAAAATCACATAAAAATAACACTTGAGCATGAGATTGAATTAAATAAAATCGCGCATGCTTATTTGTTTTGCGGTCCGCGAGGCATCGGTAAGACTACAATCGCGCGCGTTTTTTCCAAAGCGGTTAATTGCGTAAACAGAAAGGACGGAGAGCATGAGCCTTGTAATAATTGCGATACTTGCAATGAAGTAAATGCCGGCCGCAATATGGATATAATAGAAATTGACGCAGCCAGCCATACGGGAGTGGATAATGTCAGGGATAATGTTATCAGCGCCGCCAGAGTGGTGCCTGCTCGCTCAAAGTATAAAGTTTTTATTATTGATGAGGTACACATGCTTTCCATTTCGGCCTTTAACGCTTTATTGAAAATTTTAGAGGAACCGCCGCAAAATGTAATATTTATTTTATGCACAACTGAAGTCCATAAAATTCCCGCGACAATCATTTCCCGCTGCCAGCGTTTTGATTTTAAGCGAATCAGCGTAACCGATATAGCCAAGAAATTGCGATATATCGCGGAACAGGAAAAAATTGAAATTGATAAAGAAATATTGGAAGCGATTGCGCGTCGCAGCGAAGGGCATATGCGCGACGCGGAAAGCTTGCTTGGGCAAGTAGTTGTAATCGGCGGAAATAAAATCACGCAAAAAGAGGCGGATTTGGTTATTCCGAGAAGCGATTTAAATGAAGCGATAAATTTAATCCAAGCTATGATTAATAATGATGCCGGTTCGGGAATAGCAATAGTGAATAATATGCTTAATGACGGAATTGATTTAAAAAGATTTCTGCTTGATACAATTGAGCTGTTAAGAAAGATAATGCTGACTAAGATTAATCCGGCTTTATCTGAAAAATTGGGGCTTGAACTGGGAGAGTCAATTGAAATAAAATTAAATAATGCCGCAATGAACGCTAAATTGCCTCAGATTATAATTATGATTGAAAAATTGATAAGCGCGAGCAATGATTTAAAAAGCAGTTTTATAATTCAATTGCCTTTGGAAATAGCGATTGTTGAGATTTGCAGCGGTTCGGAAGTAAAATCAGAAAATTTCAACCAGCAACAGCCCAGCAGTCCTGTTTCGCAGCCTGTCAATTTTAATCAAACCGCGGCTTATAATAAAGATAGCGTAAAGCAATCAAATCCGCCTTCCGCTCCAGCCAAGGGAATAAAGATTAGCAAAGAAGAGATTTTGGCAAAGTGGAATGAAGTTTTGGTTTATGTAAAAAAACATAATCATTCCTTGACTTTTATTCTTCGCGTCTGCGAGCCGCGCGGCATTGAAAACAATAAATTATGCCTGGCATTCAAATATAAGTTTCATAAAGACCGGGTTAGCGATATTAGCATAAAAAATATTATTGAAAAGGTATTGCTGGAAGTTTATAAGCAGCCGATTTTTATTGAAGCGATTGTAGATGACGCGATAGCGGTTGAAATAAAAAATAATCCTGAAACAGCTGATAGGCATGTTGAAAATGATAATATGAAAGAATCTGCTGTTAAGGCAAATGACTCCGTCCAAGACGAAGACTACAAAATGGTTGATAATCTTTTAAAGAATTTTGGCGGCAAAGTGATTGATTAAAAATATTCGGGGATCGTCTAATGGTAGGACATCAGGTTCTGGTCCTGAGTATCGGGGTTCAAATCCCTGTCCCCGAGCACAATAGGATGAGCAGGCGCGAAGGCGCCTGTTTTTTTGTAATCTTCGGTTTGTTTTAGAAGTTCGGAAGTGGCGTTAAGCTTGGGCATCCATTCGGAAAGGAGCTTGTATGCCGGTTTGAACTCATAAGCCAGCTTCTTGTCTTCCAATTTCATATTCGTAAAGAACTTACTCAAAAGCGTTCTCTTGTCGTCAGGGGACGCTTTTGGACTATTGTAGAGCCTCTGAGCGTTAAAGGCGAGGTCGTGAATCTCCATGCCAATCTCATAATAATTTTGAACATTATTTTCCATCTTGTTTAATTGACTTAGAGTCTCTTTTTTTTGATCAGAAAATTCTTTGAATTTTTTTTGATAATATTCCTCTGAAATTATTTCGTCCAGTTTGTCTATATATATTTTATCAATCCGATTTTCAAAAGTTTTTAGAGCATTATTCAAATTTTCTCTGGTGGCGCTGGTATAATCGGTTTTGCTTTTATTTGTTTCTTTCAAAGCTTTATTAATCCAATCAAGCACTTTTTGGCTGTTTGGTTTGATTTTTTGCAGGCTTTCAAATATAGTGTCTTCAATTCCATCTTCCCGAACATAGCCTTTTTGTTTGCAAGGTTTATAATTTTTACATCGTCCGTAATGGTGGCCTTTTTGAGTTTCCCAAGTTATGAGGCAACCGCACTTAGCGCAACGAATCAGGCCTTTGAAAATATGATTATGCGTTTTGAATTGCTTGCCTTTGATTTTTCTTTTTAATTTTCTTTGCACATCATAAAATAAACTTTCATCAATTATTCGTTCCTGTTTGCCTTGATATTCTTTGCCGTTCCAAGTGATCAGACCGATATAAAAAGTATCGGATAATATTTTATGCGTAGTGTTGTGCCCAACCTTATTGCCGTTCTTGCTTCGCAGGCCTTGTTTATACATTTCTTCAACAATTCTTTTGATTGTATAATTGCCTGATTTATAAAGTTTAAAAATCTTTTTTACATAAGCGGCGTATGTTTTATCTACTACTTGTATTTTATGGCCTTTTTCACCGATTGTCTTGTATCCGAATTTGTATCCGCTTGGCAGCCAGCCGGCTTCAATTTTTGCTTTTTGTCCTTTCTTTACTTCTTCGCTCAAATTGTTTGTATAGAAACGAGCAATGGCCACTTTCATATCCCAAACTAAATTTTCATGAGCGCGCGTGTTTCTGCTTACAACAAAATTTTCTTTTACAAAATGAACCTGTCTTTTTTCGTCATCCATTACCCAGTCGCTTATAACCGCGCCGTCTTTCAAGTTTCTAGTTAGGTGGTCTATTTTTTCGCAAAGGATAATATTAATTTTCATTTTTTTGATATATCTCAACATCTCATTAAAAGTTTTTCTGATTTGTTTTCCGCTTGCCGATTCGGTAATTTTAAAAACCTTAACAATTTCCAGTTTGTTTTTATTTGCATATCCGGTTAATAGTTTTTCTTGCGCCTCCAAAGAGTAGCCCCTTTCTTCCTGCTCTTTTGAAGACACCCGGCAATATATTATGCATTTTTTGTTGTTTAAATCTGACATTATTATCTAAAATTAAATAAATTTTTTAAATAACTCCGGTTGACATATAATGATTTTTGCGATATACTTTTTTGATACATAGAAACCTAGAGTTTTATTTACAATGAAAGGAGGATAATTGTGAAAATTTTAAATTTTATAGAAGGTTTTTCGTGGGCCAGTTCTGTAAATGAAGATAATAACGCTAAAGTAAGTATCTGTGGAGAATCATTTTGGATCTCTGATTGTCAGCCAACCTTAATTGAGGGACAACCTGCAGTAAAAGGTAAAATTGCTAACAATCTTATGGATACTGACAGACACGGGTTAAACTATGGAGAGGAGGTAATTTTTGTGTCTACGCAAGAATAATAAATTGCTAGTTGGAGGTTCTTTTTGAAGTAAAATAAATGTTTAGGACGAATCTATCATGGTTCGTCCTTTGTTTTTTAAATTTTAATCAGTCTAAAAGAATTAGTTTCTCGAATGTTTTTAAATTACCATTCGCAAGCCAATCCATCAGAATCGCCATCCAAATTATGAACATCATACCCAACTTTTCGCATACAGCATTCATGCTTCTCACGCGCCTTACGGCGCGTTTCAAAATCATCACAATTATATCGGTCAGAGCGACAAGAGCAAACGGTTTCAATTTTTGGCTTTGGGATTATTTGCTCCGAGGCCTGCCCGGCAGCGCAGCCGGTTAAAACCAAAAGTATAAACAATATTATTATTAATCTAAACATAAACGTTTGTTTAATTATTTAATTCTTTTTAATAATTTTATAGTTGTCTTGCAAATAAACTAAATTTTTTATAATTCCTTTTAATATTTTATTTCTGTCAAAAACATCAAGTCTGAACAAATCCAAAACAGTGGCGAGCGTTCCGAAATAGTCCTCGCTTTTTATGTGGAATTTTAAGTTTTGGATTCTGTCTTTTTCTAGCATATATAAATCGTTATAGAACCAGTTTTTGAACAACAAAAAAGGGACGGTTCTGGACACCCAACCAATAAAGCAAATGCATTATTTGTCGGCAGAAACCGCCCCTTTCAGGGGACAAATAAATAAATACATTTGCTATTTAATTTTGGTTAGGTGTCATTTATATATTACCACGAATATTTATTTTGGCAAAGTGCGATTTTTTTTCTCTTCAAAATCTATTTTAGCCAGCGTATCAAAAATATCTACAAGGTCATTTCCTGTTTTACTTGCTTCTTCAAAACTCAAATCAAGTCCATATTCGGCTTTTGCAATGTCTCTGAATTCTTGTATTAACTCTTTGCTGACCATATGTAAAAATAAATTTTTTTATATTAAGTTATTTAATCCGGGCGCAATGATTAAAATCGTTCCGCCTATAAAGCGGTAGCGCTCCGCGCCTCTCTCTATCAAACGCTTACGCCTTAATATTCACACTCGTGCTTTTTAACCGCTAGAGCCGCGTCCGCGCTCCGCTATTCGCTCCGCGCGACCGCGCCTCCAGCTCCGTTCTTTTTATCTTTAAAACAAGTGCGGATTAAACCAATAATGATGTCGTTCCATTCCGCTCGTGAATTTTCCGCGAGA
>JAGLIO010000068.1 GCA_023142915.1 Candidatus Parcubacteria bacterium
GCCATGTCCATGATGTAATAATTACCAAGGAAGCGCCTAATTACAGTCTTGATTAGGCATTAATAAAATATTAAAGCAAAAAAACAAAGCGCTGATTTACTTAATCAGCGCTTTTAAATTTATAGAAAATGGTTTGATTGATTTTTATCTATTCCAAATATTTTTCGCGATTTTCCAACCGTACTTCGCGGTTATAATAAGGATTAAAATATATAGAGCGTATTGGAATATCATTAAAATAACAGCCAGTAAATTTATGCTGACATCTTGAAAAATTTTATTAACGTCGCGCACGAATTTTTTAACCGCCGTTTTCCAAGAATCTTTTAAGTCGTCAACATTAACATATTTATTTTCATAAATGCTGACATTGAAATATGTGTAGCTAAGCCTGTCCAGCTGTTCTGCTTTGGCGCGGCTTAAGCGATCCAGCTGAACTGATATATTTATTCTTTCCTGTGAAAGCCGTTCAATAATTCTTATTTTAGAATCAATAATTTTTGCAAGACTTTCCGCGTCGCGCGCCTGCGTAGCTACGCGGCTGATTTCATCATAAGAATTAATCGCGTTATTTAAAGTATCTTCAATTGTCTGTTTTTTCTTTTTTAAAATATCTTCTTCTTGGGTATAATCATCAATCATTCTCTTAATTGTGCGGGTATTTTCCGTTAAAGTTTTTGGGTCTAAGGCTTTAATTACTCCCAATATTTCTTCTTGATATTTTTTTTCAACTTTAAAATAAAAATTGCATCCTGTGTCGTATTGATTTGAATTTTCAAATATCACATAACTTTTTGCTTTTAGAACAGACACTCGCACGCAAGTGTTTTTTAAATCCCTGGTTTCAATAGTACTTTTGTATTCTGTAATTTCATAATCTTCGGCTGTGTTTCCGGTACTGATTTTTTGCTGCTGATTTTGCGCAATGTTGCGTGTGGAAATTTGCGGACTAATCGCGTAATCCGCGTTAGATCTAAGTGATTCCGCCCCCCAAGATATACCCTTGTCAAGTCCTACGGCAGGCGCATTTAAACGTGTTCCATCTAAGGCATTAAAAGAAGACCCAACAATGCGAAATAGAAAAACCAAAATGATTATGCCTAAAATCGCCAGTCCGCCGATTTTTAAAATCTGTGAAAATTTTAAATTATACTTGTTTAAAAATTCCATAAAAATTTATATTACTTTATTATGTTTTTATTTTAGCACAATTTTGCGGTTTTGTCATTGAATCTGTTGAGATATATTTTTTAAATAATATTTTTCTTTTTTAATTCAAAAAAACAGCGCGCGCAGGCTTTTACGTCTGCCAAGGCGTCATGGGCGTTGGAAAAATCTTCGGCAAATAATTTTGTGTGCAGTTCTGCCAATTTTGGCCATTTGTATCCGCCTCCGTTTCTGTTCGCGTGCGGAATTTTACAGTAATTTGTTGTTGTTTGCATGGTGCAGAATTTCGGAATATTTTTTAAGCTGTTAATAACATTTTTTCTTAAAAATTCCGCGCCGATTATTTTAATATCAAAATTAATATTATGCGCGACCAAAACATTTGAATTATTTATTGTATTGGAAAAATCATTAAGCGCGTTTTGCAAATCCTTTCCTTGTTTTAACGCTTTTTCAGTTGAGATGCCATGAACATTAGCGGCCTCAATTGGAATTAAAAATCCCTCCGGCTTAATTATATAATTTTCGCCGCTTAACTCGTTGCCCTTATCATCGCAAATAAGCCAGGCTAATTGCACCAGCCTAGGCCAATTATCAAAATCCGTAACCGGCGCTGACCAATTTTTCGGCAATCCGGTTGTTTCTGTGTCAAAGAATAAGTACATAGAATATTTTTAGCGTTAGATTATTTTTTAAAATAATAATTTTATTATAGCAGAAAAATTAAAAACAAAAAAGTTCCGCGCAAGCAGAACCTTTTTTTATTATAAAATTTTTTTGGAAATAAAAAAGGACTGAAAGTCTTTTTTTGTTGGTTGAAGTTTATTGTTTTTGTAGGGTTATGTGGGGGGGGGGATAGGAATTTTTTTTGGGAGATGGGGTATTTTTTGGTGGTTGGTGTTTTTTTGTGGGGTTTTTGTTGAGAAGATTGGGGGGTATGGTTTTGATTCCCTTAAAGAAGCAAAACTATACCCATCAACCTATACTCTTCCCCTTATAAACTTCAAATGAACTTTCAATCCTTATTAGTATAATAGCACATTTAAAAAATACGTCAAATAATTAATATCAACTAATATTAGCTAAAATTTTATTAGTAATTAAATAATATTATAAAATAAATAAAGTTATCCACAGATTAGTTTTTGATAAGTATATTCCAATCGTAAGATGATACGATGATTTTGGAAATTTCAAAATAGACTGTATTTGTTAATTTGTTAAATTTTAATCTTTTATTTTAATTAAATCAAGAAAATTTTTATTATTTTCATCTTTTCTCATTTTTTCGTAAATATCGTCTTTTGATATTTTTTTTAAATATTTTCTTTTTTTCTTTGTTCATTTCTTCGGCAAATTCGTTGTCGCTTTTCTCGTAAGCTATTTTATCTAATTCTTCAAAACTGAATTCCGGCTTTAAATATTCTTTTGCTTTTTCAAGCGACTTTAATTTTTCATACGGTGTTGCGCGCTGGTTATATATTTTTCTGATTTTGCCATTCTTGTCAGCTTTGTTTTCCGCGAACGCGCAGGGGCGGTGATAGTTAAGATATACATTGAAATATTATTTCAATTTTTAGACCCGACTCTTTATTGGTCTGATAAATAGTCTTGACAGACCAACAAATCCTCTTTTTATTTATAAAAAATTGGTTTGAACTTCCAAATCCAAAACCAAAACATTTCTTTTTCGCTTTGCTGCGCGTGGCAAATCGTTGCAAAATCAGGACTTGGCGCGCTTCGCGCGCCGTTTGCGGAGCAAAGCTCCGCCCATAATTCTTCCGAAATTTTAAATTTTAAAAATTGGCGGAAGAGGCGGGATTCGAACCCGCGGAGAGCATAAACCCTCATCGCTTTTCGAGAGCGACGCCTTAAACCAACTCGAGCCACCCTTCCAAATAATTTATGATTTTAGATTTATGATTTTTAATTTATAGTCAAGGAACTTGAATATTCCCGACTACTGTTATTGCCCTTTGGGCATAACTTGTAAAATTATAGCAACCCTAAATCCCCCGATTTCAATTTTTTCCACTTTCCTTCATTTAAACCTCCCAACTCAATCTCTTCAATTGCAACCCTTTGTAAATCCGAAACTTTCAATCCGATTTTCTTAAACATCCGCCGAATCTGCCTCTTCTTGCCTTCAGTTAAAATTATTTCAAATTTATCTTTTTCTAAATATTTTATATTTTTAGCCTTAACAATCCCATCACCATCACCAATATCAATTCCCTTTAAAAAATTATCTATAATTTGATCAATTCGCTTGTGCTCGCTTGACGGGTGTAATTGATAATTCATAATTGACAATTGAACCATGTATTTCTTCTCATGTCCAAATCTCGGATGCGTCATCCGCATTGTTAAATCACCGTCATTAGTCAATAATACCAAACCGCGGCTGTTTTTATCAAGCCGTCCGACAACATGCAGATTTTTAAATTCATTTGGCAATAATTCAAAAACATTTTTCTCTCCTTTAAATTCTCTATTAGTGCAAGTTATTCCAAGCGGTTTATTTAAAATAATATAAATTTTCTCTTTTGGCAATACTATTAATTCACTCCCGATTTCAATCTTATCATATTCCGACACCTTCATTCCCAATTCCGCGATTTTATTATTTACTTTCACTTGCCCTAAACGAATAAATTCCTCAGCCTTGCGGCGAGAGCAATAACCCGCGTTTGCTATAAATTTTTGTAAAATTATATTCGCCATTAAAATATACTCCTGCCAAACCTTGCCAATGCTTGACATAAAATTTATATATGCTATTATACTTATAACCTGTATAATAACAAAAACTATGAATACTTACAACATTTCACTTAACAAAGAATTGGCCGATTTGGTTGACAAACAAATGGTTAAGGGCAAATTTGCCAATCGCAGTGAATTTTTTCGCCAGCTGTTAAGGCACGCTTTTTTTTCAAAAACCCACACGCAAGAAGACTGGATTTATAGCGAGCCTTTCTTTAGCGAATTGCAAAACAGGGTATCTAACGTTCGTAATGGAAAAGAAAAAATCATTAACAGCAAAAATTTTGATAAAGAATTTAATCTATAATTTATGTATGACTTCTTTGTCATTAATAGCTGTAAAAAAGATTTTAAAAAATTAAGCCGCGAAGCTCAGCTTTTTATTCGCCATAATATTTTTCCAATTCTCTTAAAAAATCCTATTGCAGGCGAAAAACTTAAAGGTCAAGAATTTAAAAGTTTATATAAATTCGGCGTAAGATTTAAAGCAACGGATTATAGGATTATATACAAAATTAAAAACAACGAACTAATTATTATTTTTATCATGATTGCCAGCCGTAAAAATTTTTATAAAAAACTCAAACGGCGCGCCTAAGCAAATTTACAATGATTTGTTAACTTGATTTTTTATCAGGTTTTTTATTATCTAAATTTACTTGTACTCGCTTGACGGGCGTAATCATCCCCAAAACCGCAACAAAAACCCAAAACAACACAGCCAAATCATTTTTAAAATACGGAACATCAACCAATCCGTGAACCGCAATTACCATTATAGCGCCCAATAAGCCAAGCGCTATAAATCCATTTTGTTTAATGATTAAAAATATCATTTTCCCAATCATCCAAACAAACAACAACACCCCGGCAAGCCCCAGCTCGCTCCAAAAATTTAAAATCAAATTATGCGGGTACATATAAATTTCCACCGGCCGCCAATGCGCGGCTTTGTATTTTTCATCAAACAAAACCAGCTTGCGCCGAAAATCAATATCGCGCTCACTATTAAAAAATATTCCTTCCTGATGGTAAGGTTTTACCGCTTTCTGATAACCAGACAAACCGGCGCCAAAAATAAAATTCTTAGGGCTTGCGATTAAAAACTCCAAAGTCTCGCGCCATTGCTGTTTTCGCACTTCCCCTGAAAAATCTTTAAGCATGGTTTTGTCAGTAATATAATTTAAGGCATTGCTGTCAAAATTAAAATATTTATGTTCTGGAATTATTTTTAAATATATAAAGGGGCTGGCAATTACAAAAATTAAAATAAGACTGATAATTATTTTGGGGATTAATAATTTGAGTTTGAGTTTATTAAACAGCCAAACAATAAACATCACAAACAAAGCAGTCAAAACTCCAATCAAAGCGCCTTCGGATTTAGCAAAATATATTGATAGCAAAGATAAAACAATCGTTAAGCCAACAAATAATATTTTTAGAAATTGCTTATACTCGCTTGACGGGTGAAAATTGGAAATTGGAAATTGTTTAGAAATTGCTTGTACGCGCTTGACGGGTGAAAATTGGAAATTGGAAATTTTATCAATTAACCATCCTATCATAATAATAACAATCGGCCCCAAATAAAGCCCAAGCGCGTTTGGGTAAAAGAATGTTCCTGTTACGCGCGGCAAAAAATTTTCCGGAGAATATAATAATCCTATTTTTT
>JAGLIO010000069.1 GCA_023142915.1 Candidatus Parcubacteria bacterium
AATGTTCCGAAACCGGTAATTGTTACTTCATTGCCGGCTTTAAGTTCGGAGATAATGATTTTTACCAAGCCGTCAAGCATGGCTTCGGCTTGTTTTTTTGTAGAGCTTGCCTCCGCGGCAATGCGCTCAATTAGAGATGCTTTGTTCATATTTTTTTGGTTAAAAAGTTTATTAAATATTAGTTTAAAAAAATTAATAAACTAATTAATTTTTTATTTCAATAAATTTTGTAATCGGCTTAATTTTTAGCGCCTTTCCGCTTTTTTCATCAATACTGATTAACACCGCGTTAAATATCGCTTTTCCTGTTTCTGAAATAATATGGGTTCTTTTTATGTTATCCAAATAACTTTTAATTAAGTCTTCTTTTTCAAGCCCCAAAGATCCGTTTGCCATTCCGGTCATCCCGACATCTGTAATGTAGGCGGTGCTATTTTTGGTAATTTTATGATCAGCCGTCATTATATGCGTATGAGTTCCCAGAACAGCGCTTATCCGCTTGTCCGCGTAATATCCGAAACAAATCTTTTCTGATGTCGCTTCCGCATGCATATCCACAATTATAGCAGATAAGTTTTTACTAGGCAAGGGAAAGTTTGCTAATATTTCATCCAATTTATAAAAGGGGCATTCAAAGGGCATTTTCATAAAAACTCTGCCAATTAAATTTATAATTAAAATATTTTTTGAGTTTATTTTAATTAATTTGTAACCAACGCTTATTGGCACGCGGGAAAAATTTGCCGGAGCGATTACCGGATATTTATCAAAAATTTCTATTTGCTTTAATCGCTTGTAAGCATGATCGCCGCTGGTTATAAAATCAACTCCATAAGACAAGAGCTCTTCAACTGTTTTCACAGTCATACCCGAACCATGCGCGGCATTTTCCGCGTTGGCAATAACAAAATCAATCTCTTTACCTTTTTTAAGCTTTGGCAAAATTCTGCCAACCGTTTTTCTCCCAATTTTGCCGACAATATCGCCGATAAATAATATATTCATATATTTATGCTAGCATAAGCGGTGATATTGCGCAAATTGGGGATTGTTGGCAAAAACGTAAAGACGCATTGCAATGCGTCTCTACGTTTTTTAAAATTTTATTTTAACAATCCTACCGCGCGTATTCGATTACCCTCATCTCCCGAATAACATTAACTTTAATCTCGCCCGGATATTTAAGCTCGGCTTCAATTTTTTTCGCGACCTCGCGCGCCAGTTCATGGGCTTTAAAATCATCAACTTCATCCGCTGAAACAAACACGCGCACTTCGCGTCCAGCTTGAATCGCGTAAGTTTTTTCAATTCCGTCAAAAGAGCCGGCGATTTTTTCCAATTCTTCCAAACGCTGGATATATTGTTCAAAACTGTCATGCCTAGCTCCCGGTCTGGCTCCGGACATAGCATCCGCGACTTTTACGATAATTGAGATTAATCCGCGCGGACGGTCGTCATGATGGGTTTCAATCGGATTAATTATTTCCTGCGGCAAGTTGAATTTTTTGGCAATATCCCTGCCGATTTCAGGATGAGTGCCTTTTACTTCATGGTCAACCGCTTTGCCGATATCATGTAGCATTCCGGCTTTTTTGGCGATAGTTACGTCCGCGCCCAGTTCTTCGGCCAGCAAAGCGGAAAGATGCGCGACTTCCAAAGAGTGGCGAAGCGCGTTTTGTCCGTAGCTGGTGCGATATTTAAGGCGTCCGATAATCTGCACTAATTTCGGATCAAGCCCGGCAATGCCGACTTCATACAAAGCGTCTTCTCCTGCTTTTTTAATATCAAGCGCCAATTCTTTTTTGGATTCTTCAATCGCATTTTCAATTTTTGTCGGATGAATCCGTCCGTCAAGAATCAGTTTTTCCAATGTCTTTTTGGCAATGTGCCGCCTAATCGGCGAAAAAGCTGAAACGGTAATCGTATTCGGCGTATCATCAACGATAATTTCCGTGCCGGTTATCTGTTCAATGACTTTAATATTTCTTCCTTCGCGGCCGATAATGCGCCCCTTCATTTCATCGCTTGGCAAGTCAACCGAGGTGGTGGTAATCTCGGTCGTATAATTTGACACCAGACGCTGCATTGTGCCAGCCATTACATCGCGCGCCTTTTTTTCCAATGTTTCAGTGTCAAGCGCTTCTTGCTTGCGAACGCGGGATATCAAATCCTCTTTCATTTTTTCTTCCAAATTTTTTAATAAAATTCCCTGCGCTTCATCTTTTGACATGCTGGCGATTTTTTCCAGCTTTTCCATTTGATCCTTTTTGATTTTGTAGATTGTGCTTTTTACTTCTTCAACTTTTTCAATTTTATTATATAGCTTTTGTTGCTTATCTTGCAATTCTAATAATTTTTGCGAGAAAAGCGTTTCTCTTTTTTCCAGCCTTGATTGCAGGTTGTTAATCTGCCGGTTGCGGCTTTTTTCTTCTTGCTTGGCTTCATCAATAATTTTTACCGCTTTTTCCTGAGCGCTTAAAATTATTTCATTTTTTTTGGTTTTAACTTCAGCCAGTCTTTTTTCCGCTTTTTCTTCGGCTGATTTAATTTTACTGTCAATATTTTTCTTTCTTATCCAGTAACCAACAAAAAAACCGCCCGCAAGAACAATAACGTACATTAAATATTCCATACATTAAGGCGTTATTGCCGCTGGGAGATTAAAAGTAGAGTGTTTATTTAAATTTAGCTCAAACAAATTAAAAACCTTCAAATAAAATTAAATAATTTTTTGAAAAGTTTATTTGTTTTTTAGCAATTTTTTGCGAAGTTGAATTTTTTATAAATATAAATTGAGTATTCACAAATTTTACACTAATTTTAGATAAATTCTATAAACCATTAAATTTGTCCCGAACAGCAAAACAATTAATTTTTTAATTCAAACAAGCGCTTTTTTAAGAGCTTGTTGTCGTAAATATCTTAACACAAGAAACAGGGCTTGGCAAGTTTTGTGCTGTTGCTGTCGGAGCCACATTGTCATAGTACAGCCATTTAGAAATGTTATACCCATTAATTTTTGACCCATAATCGTTTAAATAGTAATATTGATAAATTAATCAAATATCTTTATGATGACATTCAATGAAATTTAAGTTATCGCAAGAGTCTTGTTTTAAGAAAAATAATTTGATATAGCCCTGTTCCTGTGATTTTTAATATTTGAGGTTTTAATCTTTATTTCAACACTTTCTTCAAAAATTTACCTGTATGCGTATTAGTCAGAGCCACTTCTTGTGGCGTTCCCTGCGCCACGATTTTTCCTCCTTTGTCGCCTCCTTCCGGTCCCAAGTCAATGATATGGTCAACAGATTTAATTACATCCAGATTATGTTCAATAATTAAGACAGTATTTCCTTTGTCAACGAGTTTATTTAAAACGTTTAAAAGCTTTTTAATATCTTCAAAATGGAGGCCGGTTGTCGGTTCGTCTAGAATATATAAAGTTTTGCCTGTTGCGCGGCGGGAAAGCTCAGTTGCCAATTT
The DNA here is from genome assembly GCA_023142915.1 of Candidatus Parcubacteria bacterium. Classification (GTDB taxonomy): domain Bacteria; phylum Patescibacteriota; class Patescibacteriia; order Patescibacteriales; family UBA12075; genus JAGLYP01. The sequence goes on from JAGLIO010000069.1 coordinate 3,487, forward strand.
GACGCGCTGGGCTTCACCGCCGGAAAGAGTGGTCGCGGATTGTCCAAGCTTGATGTATCCTAAGCCGACCTCATGCAAGGTCTTCATTTTTATATAAATTGCCGGAATATTTTTAAAGAATTCCATAGCCTCTTCAATCGTCATATCCAGCACATCGGAAATATTTTTTTCTTTATAATAAATATCCAAAGCCTCTTTATT
>JAGLIO010000007.1 GCA_023142915.1 Candidatus Parcubacteria bacterium
GCTTCGCCGTTATTTTCCACTTGCAAAAATATTTTGCCTTTTTGATTATCACTAAAATTATCATCCACCTTATTTTTATTATATTCTTGTCCGGATCCAACGGAAATTTTTGCTAAATTTTCATTTGTAATTCCAATCCCCTGCTCTCGCATAATCTGAAAAGCATCTGTTGGACGATTTAAATAACTTATTGTCCGATTTATTGGGTTAATATAATAAGCCTTGCCTAAATCTTCAACTTTTAATAATATTTTGCCTTTAAGGCGATTATACATTTTATAATTTTTCGCAAAAATATAATTTTCATTATAAACTGAATCGTCCTCTATAACATCCCCGTCAAGCAAACCTAACAATCTTATTTCTGAAATAGCTGTATCATCAAAATCTGTGCCTTTGTAAACATCCATTATTTCCAATTTAACGTATCCGTTTTCTTTTAATCTTATAATTTCCGACAAATCAATTATTTGATAACCAAAAATATCTTCTAATTCTATAACTTGCTCTTGGCTATTTGGATAAATAATTTTTAATTTTTTTACTCTATTATTTTTTTTCCATAATTCTTTGCTTTCCCCAAAACCGTTAAAAATTTTAATTTTTTGATAATTTTTAGTAAGCGTCAAATATAAACCGTTGCGTAAATTGCCAATCCATTCTCCAACGCCAGAACCGTCAATACCTTCAACCCACGCTGTTTTTTCATCTCCATCTGTTGCCATGCAAGGATAATAGCTAACTTTACCTTCAGATAAATATGATGATGACATTGTTGACATTTCGTCTGCTGTAGCACAATCACATTGCGAACCTCCTTTACCTATATATGGATAATTACTATAGCCCACACGGATATTATCATTTTTTGTCGGTTCAATATCTGACAATCGCCACTCAATTGAATTATTTTTTTCATTAAAAATATAACCGCTCGGCTCTATACTGCCAACATCATAAATTAATTTTCCATTTTCAATTTTTATTTCAATATCAATTTTTTCAATTTTGTCTTTCCAGGAAGCGCCTGTTTCCAATATGTAATTAAACCGATAATTACCATTCCAATCAGAATTAATTATCCAATATTTATTTTGAATTTTATTTTCTTCATAAGGCGCAAAATCAACATCATAAATATACCAATTGGTTCCTTTTGTTATGGCTTCTTCGCTGTTTCTAAATACAACATCAATTTCATTTCCGTTTTCGTCATAAACTGAAAAATCATTTAATTTTTCATCTGGCGAAATGTTAATTTCAAATTTTTCGGGAAAACCCATTCTTACAGAAACATTTTCATCTATCGTATTTTTAAAAGTATAGATAACATCCACTTCTGTAATGCTTCTGGTCCATTCTATCTTTTCGTCTATCTTTATCTTTTTTGCCTTAACAACCATTTTAATAACTTCGTCAACCATTTGAATTTCATTATTATCTAATATTTTTACAGTATTGCCTTGTCCGCCGATTGATGCGGAATCCGCTAAACAAATCAAAGGACACAAAATAATAGATATTGCGCCGAATAAAATAAAAATTTTAATTTTCTTTTGCATATTTGTATTATTAATTTTTTTTATTAATATTTAAACGTAATTCATATATTATAGATTTCTCCGCTCCGTTCCGCTGTCGCTCCACTCCGGTCGAAATGACAAAATTATTATTATTAATTTACCGCTCCTTCGGAACTTGATAATAATTTAAAATAAACTCAGCTATTTGCCCGAATAACGGCGCGGCTGAGGACGCGGAAAAATCAACATCTTTTGGATCATCAAGTTTTACAATCATAACAAACCTTGGATTCTCAACAGGCGCGAAACCGACAAAGGAATGGATTGTTTTGTCTTCGCTATATCCGCCTTTTTCCATATCAGCCACTTGCGCTGTTCCTGTTTTACCGCCGACATAATATCCGCTCACGCCTGCCGATTTGGCATGTCCGCCGTCAACAACGTTCACCATCATGCCTGTTACCAGCAAAGCCGCTTTTTCTGAAATCACCCGCCTGATTTTCTTAGCTTGGGTTTTTTGTTTAGAGCCGTCTTTACCCACAATCTCTGAGACCACGTAAGGCTTCATTAATATCCCTCCGTTCACAACAGCCGAATAAGCCGTAACAATCTGCAAAGGAGTCGCTGTAATTCCTTGTCCGAAAGAAGCGGTTGCCGCTTCAACCGGACGTATTGTTTTTCTTTTTAAACTATCAATATTGCTAACGCCTTCGGTTTCCAATTCAATTCCGGTTTTTTCGCCAAAACCAAAATTTATCACATAATCGGCAAACATTTTAGGAGAAGTCTTTTCCATAATATAAATTGAGCCTGTGTTTAAAGATTCTTCCAAAACAGTAACCATGTTTACCCTGCCGTGTTCGCCATGCGTTTCATAATCGGAATTTTTAATCGGTTTTGGCCAGCCTTCAATCATAACATATCCTTTATCAGTATAAAAAGTATTAGGACTGACTTTTTCCTGATCAATGCCGGCAGCCATGGTAATAACCTTAAAAATTGAGCCCGGCTCATATTGTTCAAATATTGCCGGGTTATTATAAATATTAATATCCTCAACTTTGCCATAATCATTCGGGTCATAGTTCGGCCAAGAGCACATTGCCAAAATCGCTCCGGTATTCGGCTCCATAACAATAGCTGTTCCTTTGTCAGCGCCGTGCCGCATTGCGGATTTTTCAAGCATTTCACAGGCCGCGAATTGAATGGAACGATTTATTGTTAGAATTAAATCACTTCCGTCATTCGGCTCATTGTATTCGCGCTCTTTAATAATAATCAACCCGCCGCCGGCTGAACGTTCGGCTTTTATTGAGCCGTGCCTGCCTGACAGCTCATAATCAAAAAAACCTTCAAGCCCGTATTGCCCGGCTTTTTCATCTTTGTTAAAACCGACAAAACCAAGCAAATGGGAGCCGACATTGCCCTCAGGGTAATAGCGATACTCTTCCATTATATAATCAACTCCGTCCAAATTCAATGCCAATATTTTTTTTAATTCTTCTTCTTCAACCTTTTTTCTAATCGGTTCATAGGGATCGTTTTTCTTGCTTAACTTTTTTTTATAATTTTCAATTATCTTTTCTTTTCTTAATTTAATTTCCAATTCCTTTTTTATCAGCAAAAATTCTTCTTTTTCTTTTTTATTAATATCATCTTTTTTTTGCGCGAGCTCCGGATTAAAGTCTTCGGCTAATTCCTTAAAATATTCGTCCGAACCTAATAATTCATCCACTTCTTTCTCTGCTTCTTTTTTATTGAATATTTCATAAAATATTTCCGCGGTTTTCTCAATATTTTCAATTTTTTTTGGAATTGCGTAAACCAAAGCGTATTCCTTATTTGTCGCTATCGGATAATACTTGCCATTACCATCTTGCCCGTCTTGGATAAAAATTTTTCCTCTTTCCGGACTCAACATATTAAAAACTTGATGCTGATCCATGGCGAGCGCCGTGTAGAGATCGTATTGCATTATCTGCAAACTGAATAACTTATAAACTAAAATGCCAGCCAATAAAAAAATAATCGCCATAACAACGTTTAGGCGATTAGTATAATCTGAATTATTTTTTGCTTTTTTTCTTGCCGGTATCATCTATAAAAATTTATTTTTTAGCAACGCCTTCATTATTAATGGTAATATAATCAATTTTATCCACTTTAACCATCTTCATATCTTTCGCCCTTTTATTTATATTGTCATAAGACTCCATCTCCATAATAGCCAATTCGTAATCGTTGGTCAAATTATTTTGTTTTGTTGCTTCCTTTTTTAATTCCTCTAAAACAATGCCTTTTACCGCCAAGTCATTTATGGTAACAATATAACATAATCCTGATAAAACAGCCAAAAAAATTATCGTTCCGCTAAGCAATTTCCACGACAAAATATTCCTTTTTTTCCGCTTGGAATTTAAAAGCTTTCCTCCGTAATTCTTAGGAAGTCTATTGTTAATTCTTTGTGTTTTTACCATTTTTATATTTGTTTTTTTTGTTTATTTTGTTTTTTTTATATCTTTTCAATCACCCTCATTTTTGCGCTTCTTGATCTTGAATTTTTTTTCACTTCTTCCGCGCTTGGCAATAACGCTTTTTTTGTAATTATTTTTAAACCTGCCTTATGCCCGCATCTGCATACCGGCAATTCAGGCGGACACAAGCAATCTTTAGCTTCTTTTTTAAAAAAATGCTTTACTATTCTGTCTTCCAAGCTATGATAAGAAATAACCGCGATTCTTCCGCCTTTTGCCAATATATTTAAAGCCTCAGGAAGAGCATTTTTAAGACTGTTTAATTCATCATTAGTGGCAATTCGCAAGGCCTGGAAAGTGCGCGTTGCAAAATGAATTTTTCTATTATTCCGATATTTCCCAGGCACTGCCTCGGCGATTATATCTACCAATTGTTTAGTATTTTTAATTTTACTGTCTTTTCTCGCGTCAATAATTCCTTTGGCAATACTCTTGGCAAACCGCTCTTCCCCATAATCTCTTAATATCTTTTCTATTTCTTTCTCGCGCCAATTATTTATAATCTCCTCAGTAGAATATGCTTGTTGCACGCCAAAAGCCATATCTAGCGGAGCATCCAGCTGAAAAGAAAATCCCCTGCGCTCGTCTTGGAGTTGAGCTGAAGATAAGCCAAGGTCAAATACAATGCCGTTGATTTGTGTCTCTTGCGGGTTCTCCCAATTATCTTGTAAAATTTTCGCGATATCCTTAAAATTGCCATGCGCTATTTTAATATTTTTTAAATTTTCTTTTTTAATTATTGCTTCGGCATTCTTTAAGGCCATTTTATCCAAATCAACTGACAACATTTTCCCTTTTGGCAATATCAATTTCGCGATTGCGATTGTATAGCCTGCGCCCCCTAACGTGCAATCAATAAAATTTTGATTTTTTTTAGGCGACAAAAAATTAATTACTTCGTTTAACATTACCGGAATGTGTTTATATTCTTTCATGCTGTTACAATACCAAAGCCCTTGTTCTGGCAAATATAATCTGCTTTAACTCTTCAGTGTCAACAATAGGCGCCCTAATCACTCTTATTCGCAATCCTTCTTCTTTATTTTTGTTTTCATTTTTTGTTTGCAATTTTATTTTCATATTTATTTTTGTTATTGTTTTATTTTAAATCCCTAAATCACCCAGCGCTTCGGCGATTTCAGCGCTTTTGCTTTCGGTTCCCTGCTTATATTTATCCCATTTATTATCATCCCAAATTTCCAGCCTGTCATATAAGCCGGCAACCACGGTTTTTTTTCCTAAACCTGCAAATTTTCTTAAATATTCCGGCAAAGTAATTCTGCCCTGGTTATCAAAATCAACATCCATGGCTCCAGCCAGCATTAAACGGGAAAAAGCCCTGGCTTTTGCCTGGCTAATCGGCAAATTGGCAAGTTTTTTCGCTATTTCCTTCCATTGCTCTTTTGGATATAAAAAAAGACAGTTATCAAGACCCCGAGTAACAACTGCTCCTTTTTTAAGCAAACCGCGAAATTTCACAGGAATTGCCAGCCTGCCCTTAGAGTCTAAATTGTGTTTATACTCGCCTATAAACATAAAAAAATTTCAGGATTTATGCATTTTAAAATATTAAATTTTAAATAAACGCATAAATCCTGTTTTAACTAAGGGCACGACAAGCCTTTTAAGTATTTAAATTAAGGAAGGGTTTTTAGATTAAGGAGGAGGCTGATCGTCTGCTTTCGCAGGTATCAGACCCCTTCTTCGCCTAAATTATTTTTGTTTTTACTCGTCCTTTTTTTGAGGCAGAGTAGCATCCCCATGCTTGCCACGTGGTGACAAAGTCACTTTACGTGGCTTGCCGCGTGATGCGCTTGCGCATTCTACGCGGCTTTTTGTTTTTGTATTTCTACCAGCGCGTATTGTCTTGGCTGGTTTTATATTTATTTTTATTTAATTTTTATTTCTTTTGTTTAAAACAATTTTTTGTTTCTTTAATATTTTTTTGTTTTAAATTAACTTTTTGCAATTCACCTCAATTCACCACTTTTCACCTTTATGATTAAAGTATACACGACTTTTACCCAAAAGTCAAGCCATCTCCCCCACCGCATACTACGCAAACATTAGTAAATCTTATAAATAATTTTTAAGATATTAACATATTTTTTAAAACAACAAATCCACAGCCCTGAATTTGGCATTAAAAAACGCTTACTTTTCAACATTTTATCCACAATAAAAAAAGCGAAGTGATTTTAACAAAAATCAAACTTCGCCGGTTTAAATTTTTGGGGAATTCACTCCTCCGGCGCGAATTCCCCTCTTAATTACCATATATTTTATGCTTCATATCCTTTTTTTGCATAATGCAAAGAAATCCGGATTCGTTTCCAACAAAAAAATATAAGCCAAATGGGTACAGTTGTCAACCAAATAACTAATAAACTTTTCAAAGAAATTATAGCACTGGTCAAAGAAATTATAACATTGGTCAAAAATCCAGCAAACAAAAGTATTAAAACAACTGAGAATACCCCCATAAACCCTGCCAAAAAAATTCCTATAAGGCAGTCCTCTATGGACAACCTAGTTTCATGATCTGGGGCATTAAAAAAATCGCCGTCAATTTGCAAGCAACCGTTTTTATATAATTTCGCCGTACCATGAAAAAAAATACTAAAAAATCTTTTTATAAAAATCATTTTTACTCCTCCCATATTTTTAAATTTATTCGTCATCCAAAACAACAACTCATTTATTGCCTTAGACGACAAATAAACTAAAATTGATATAAAAAAATAATTTTTAAATCTGTATTATTCAATTTTAAAGGACATTTTGTTGCTTTATAATTATTTTGAACTATGATTTTATTTGATTATTTTGATGTGCTATAATTATTTTAGGATTTTCTTTTTTAGCAATCATAGCCATCATCATAATCAGACAAATCATAGTTCAAGACAATCTAATGTATGTCCTTAATTAATATTTCACAATAGCACATCGCCTAGTTTTTGTCAAATTTTTAAAATTAAACGGCTAATTTTTATTTAATATTAGTAATTTTTACCTTTCTCGAACTAAAACCTCCACGCCTTCTGTCATTCCAGGGGCGCGGAGCGCAACCTGGAATCTAGGAGAGCAAGAAATAAATAAAGAATATCAAATGAATACAGTATGTGCGTTTTACTCCTGGATCCCGGATATTTTT
>JAGLIO010000070.1 GCA_023142915.1 Candidatus Parcubacteria bacterium
GCTAAAACTTCTTTTTTAAGCCGCCTGCCTTCGCATTTGGGGCAAATTAAGACGCGCATATATTGCTCAATGTCTTTTCTAACCCAGTCTGATTCTGTGCGATTGTATTTTTTTTCCAGATTTGGAATTACGCCTTCAAAGCCCGTGTTTAGTTCTCCTGAAAAGTGATTACTGTCATAATCAACATTATAATTTTTATCGCCTGTGCCGTAAAAAACAATGTCAAGCTGTTTTTTGCTTAAGTCTTTAATCGGCGTATTTAAGTCAAAGCCGTTTTTAACGGCAACAGTTCCTAAAATACGCATCAGCCATGTCTGTCCGGATGTTCCGTGCGACCATGATTTGATTCCGCCCTGCGCGATTGTCAGATTGGGATTAACGATTAATTTCGGATCAATTTCCAGCTTGGTGCCAATCCCCGAGCATTCTTCGCAGGCGCCATGCGGCGAATTAAAAGAAAAGTTGCGCGGCTCCAATTCGGCAAGGCTTATTCCACAGTCAGGACAAGCGAATAATTTTGAATAAGTTGTTTCACTTGTTTTTTTATCGGACTTTTCTTGTTTTGCGGTTTTTTTACCCCAAGGGCACTTTGTATTATCTAAAGATGACTGTTCTGTTGTCGGTGAAATCGTAATTAGGCCGTTGGATAAATCCAAAGCTTTTTCAATTGCTTCCGCCAGGCGCGCTTGGTCTTCTTTATTTTTTTTAATTTTTATCCGGTCAATTACAATTTCAACCGTATGTCTTTTTTGCTTGTTAACTTCCATATCTTCTATTTCTTCCAAAGTGTAAATAACCTTGTCAAAGCGCAGGCGGCTAAAGCCGGCCTTGGCGATTCCGTCAAGAATATTTTTATGCTCGCCTTTTTTATCTTTGACTATTGGCGCGAGAATAATCGTTTCTTGATCTAAAAAATTTTTGTTGATTTGCCCGGTTATTTCATCAACCGTGTATTGGCGGATTTTGTTGCCGCAGTCAGGGCAATACGGAACGCCGATGCGGGCGTATAAAAGGCGCATATAATCGTATATTTCCGTAACCGTTCCGACTGTTGAGCGGGGATTGCGCGGCGCGGTTTTTTGGTCAATTGATATTGCGGGCGAGAGCCCTTCAATTGAGTCCACATCAGGCTTGTCCATAAGCCCGACAAATTGCCGCGCGTAGGCTGATAATGATTCAACATACCGCCTTTGCCCTTCCGCGTAAATCGTGTCAAAAGCCAATGAAGATTTTCCCGAACCGGAAAGCCCGGTAATAACCGTGAATTTATTTCTCGGCACATCCACATTAATGTTTTTTAAGTTATGGACCCGCGCGCCCTTGATTTTAATAAAATTATTATTTTTAGATTTTGCCATTTTTATATGAGCTTATTTTTAATAACGGATTTTATTATACACAAAATTTTTGATTTTTGCAAGGGGTTGTATCAATACCAGAATAATAAAAAACAGCGCCATGGCTGTTTTTAAAAATACTTGTTTGGAATTTTTATGGATTATAAGAATTGTAAAGCGAAAAAAATAAAATGCCGATGCCGATAATTGAAATTAATAAGCCGATTTTAAAATTAAAAAGCATGGCAATAAATCCGTAACAAAACAAAAATACACCAAGGCAAATTAAAATTATTTTTAAAATTATTTTTTTAGCCTTGCGCGATTTTTCTGAATTATGTTTTTTAATTTCATTTAGCATAATATTTTTATTTCTACCTATTCAAGCTATCCTCTTTCTTATTAACCGCAATCGTAGTTTTAATTACAGTATCAGGAATTAGAGAAATGGAATCAATTCCGCACTCAACCAAAAAAGTGGCAAAGTCAGGGAAATCAGACGGCGCCTGACCGCAGATTCCTACTTTGGTGTTGGTTTCCTTGCCGACTTGGATTAAATATTTAATCAAAGTTTTTACCGCTTCGTTTTTTTCATTAGATACGCCTGCAACTTCCAGTGTTCCGCCGGCGTCGCGGTCAATTCCGAGCGTTAGCTGAGTTAAATCGTTGGATCCGATTGAAAAGCCGTCAAACTCTTTGGCAAACTCATGCGCCAAAACAATATTAACAGGAATTTCAGCCATTACATAAATTTCCAAACCGTTTACGCCTTGCTTAAGCCCGTGTTGCGCCATAATTTGTTTTACTTTTTTTCCTTCCTCAACAGTACGGCAGAATGGGATCATAATTTTTAAATTAGTTAAACCCATATTGTCGCGTACCTTTTTTAATGCTTGGCATTCAAGTTCAAAAGCCGGTAAAAATTGCGGCGAGTAATAGCGGCTTGCTCCGCGCCAGCCAATCATCGGATTGGATTCAATGGGCTCATACTCCCTGCCGCCGATTAAATTCGCGTATTCATTGGATTTAAAATCTGACAAGCGGACAATCACGTCTTTCGGATAAAACGCGGACGTAATCATGGCAATGCCTTCCGCCAGTTTGTCAACAAAAAACTGCTTCTTATCTTTATATCCAAAAGTAATTTCATCTATTTTCTTTTTTGTTTTCGCGTCTTTAATTTTCGCGTAATTCAAAAGCGCCAAAGGATGAATTTTAATATAATTATTAATTATAAATTCCAAACGAGCCAGCCCCACGCCGTCATTTGGAATAAATGAATCAGTAAAAGCCTGATCAGGCTCGCCGACATTCATCATTATTTTGGTTTTAGGGCGGCCTAAATTTTTAATGCTTGTTTTATTAATTTTAAACGGCAATATTCCTTCATATACAAAACCCTCTTCGCCCTCGGCGCAGCTTGCCGTAACATTAGAATTATTTTTAATTTTCTTGCTTCCAGTTTCAGTGCCGACTATGCAGGGAATTCCCATCTCTCTGGAAATTATCGCGGCATGGCAAGTGCGCCCGCCTTTGTCCGTAATAATCGCGGAAGCAATTTTCATAATCGGCTCCCAGTCCGGATCGGTCATATCGGTTAAAAGCACTTCGCCGGGCTTAAATTTTTTAATATCCTTAATATCCATAATACGATTCACTTTTCCCGAACCTATTTTACTGCCAACGCTTTGCCCGCTAACAATTATTTTGCCGCGCTTTTCCAACTTATACTTTTCAATTACATTAGCATCTTTCTGGCTTTGCACGGTTTCCGGACGAGCTTGGATTATATAGAGTTTGTTGTCTTTGCCGTCCAGCGCCCATTCCATATCCATTGGCCGTCCATAATGCTCTTCAATAACAACCGCCCACTTAGCTAGTTGTATTGCTTGCGCGTCTGTTATTGACTGTTTTTTCTGGTCAGCCGGACTAACGCGCGTGTCTTTAACCGGATTTTTAGAATCATTATTATAAACCATGCGCAAACGCTTGCGGCCGATTGAGCGGGAAATAATCGCGTTTGTAGGCTTAAATACGTAAAACTCATCAGGATTGACTTTTCCCTGAACAATATTTTCGCCCAATCCGTAAATTGAATTAATCAAAACCGCGTTTTGAAAACCGGATTCAGTGTCAATTGAAAACATAACGCCTGAAGAAGCCAAATCAGAACGCGCCATTTTCTGGATGCCAGCTGACAACGCGATTTTGAAATGATCAAAACCCTTGTCAACGCGATAAGAAATTGCGCGATTGGTAAAAAGCGACGCAATACAACGATGCACGGCGCTAATAACGTTTGCGGCGCCGGTAATATTTAAATAAGTATCCTGCTGTCCGGCAAAAGAAGCATCAGGCAAATCTTCCGCAGTCGCGGAAGAACGAACCGCCACATCAGCATTCGCCATCTTGTATTCTTTTGATAATTTTTTATAAGCAACGACAATTTCTTTTTCCACTTCTTTGGGAAATTTGGCGTTCATTATGGTTTGCCGAACGCGCGCGCCGCGCTTCATTAAATCTTCAACATTATGCGTGTTTAAGCCTTTTAAGATTTTTTTAATTTCATTTTTAAGCCCTGCTTGCTCCATAAAAAAATCATAAGCATAAGCCGTTGTGGCAAAACCATCCGGAACGCGTATTCCTTTTTTGGTCAACTCATGATACATTTCACCCAAAGAAGCATTTTTGCCGCCGACTGACGGAACATCTTTAATTCTTAATTCGTTGAAAAATTTAATGAATTTTGGCATAGAGTTTGAGTAGTTAATTTGCCTTTACAAATAACAAAAAAATCGTTATTCGCGGGAATAGCAAAATTAAAATTAAATATTATTTACAAGTTAAATTTTTTGCTCCAATCATAAACATAAGGAATCTTCCACCATTCTCCATTTAAAGTTTTTAAAACGCCCATAATTGACACTACCAACAAGGCAATCCCAAGAGCCCATCCAATCAAAGGAATCCAAAAAACAAATACGCCGACAATTTCAGCAATAAACAGAATCAAGCCTTGCTTGGCATGAAACTGGGCAAACTTTGATCTTTTTTTGGTAAGAAGCGGAACCAAGCACAAAACCCAAATATAGGAAAGAGCTGCCACGGTTTTATTGTCTTCAACATCTTTGTCTTTGTTTACAACTGGTTTATTTTTTTCTGGCATATTTTTTGTTTAGTTAATAATAAATATATTATACCATGTTTTTTATTTAAGTTGAATTAAATTAAAATTGTTTTATTAAAAATAAAAAAATAAAACCTTGACTATGCAAGAGTACAAGTAACTCCTCACTGACCCTCAGC
>JAGLIO010000071.1 GCA_023142915.1 Candidatus Parcubacteria bacterium
ATTTGGAGTCAGTGAGGAGTTACAACCGCGTCTCTTGCGTTTTTCATCCAAAAATCCTATAATATAGTTATAAATTTTAAATTTAATTACATGAGAAAAATATTTAAAAAATTTTCCGGTTTAAGAAATATAAAAAATAACAATCCTGTTGAAGAAATTGAAAATGATGAGCAGGAATTTGAAGAAGAATACGAAGAAGTTGATGGGGACTATGAAAAGGAAACTATTAAGCAAGAAAAGGAATGGCTGGCTGAAGATTATGAAGAAGGGCAGCTTTCAATTGATGTTTATCAGACGCCAGCGGAAATTATAGTTAAATCCACTATTGCCGGAGTAAAGCCGGAAGATATTGATATTTCAATTAATAACGACATGCTGACAATTCGCGGTAAAAGGGAAATGCAGGAAACAATAAATAATAATCATTATTTATACCGCGAATGCTATTGGGGCTCTTTTTCCCGCTCAGTTATTTTGCCTGTTGAAGTTGAAGCAAACAAAATTGAAGCGACTTTGGAAAACGGCATATTGACCGTTACCTTGCCTAAGGCAAAAAGCGCCAAGCAAATATCCATTAAAGTTAAAGAGAAATAATTAAAATTACAAATAAAACACAAATTCATTTAAAGCAACTATTTGTTATACTTAAAATATAAATAACTAACTATAATTTTATGGAAACATATACTTTTCGCACAATTATTGAACCGGATGAAAATAATACTTTTCATGGCTCTGTTCCTTCTTTGCCGGGTTGCCATACCTGCGGAAATACTTTGCGTGAAACAAAAAAAAATTTAAAAGAGGCGATTAAATGCCATGTTCAAGGACTTTTAATGGACGGGGAACCTATTCCGCAAGAAGAAAACAGTTTTGAACTTATTCAAACTTTTACTAAAAAAGAATTTGCTTTTAACTGCTAAATTATGCCAAAACTGCCTGTTTTAAAGTCCAAAGAATTAATTAAAATTTTAAATAAAATGAAATTTTATAAGCATCATCAGGTTGGCAGTCATGCTCAATTTAAACATTCTGATAAAAGAAGAACCACAGTCCCTATTCATTCGGGGAAAGATATACCCACGGGAACTCTCAAGGCCATTTTAAGAGATATAAAAATTTCTACTAGCGAATTTATTAAAGTTAAAGAAAAATAAAATGAATATCAAGGCAACTGTTGATCGTTTTGAGAACGAAAAAGCCGTATTGATTACAAAAGATAAAAATGAAATAATTTGGCCAAAAAGCAAGCTTCCGGAAGAAACAACGGAGGGCATGGTTTTAAATATTAATATTTCCAATGACAAAAAAAATACGGAAAAAAACAAGGAACTGGCTAAAGAAATTTTAAATGAAATTTTAAATCCTGAAAACTAATTATTTTAGCTATGTTTTCTCTGCTCAAAAAAAATAATTTATTAAAATGGCTCTTAATATGCGCGGCCATTTTTTTAATTGCCACGATTATTTTAATCGGATTTTATTTTTCCTTTACCTCTTATTACAAAAACAAAATATACCCTGGAATTTCTGCGGGAAATATTAATTTAAGCGGACTGACAAGCAATCAAGCATCCAATCTTATTAATCAAAAAATAGACAATATTAATCAAGATGGCATTAAATTTAAATACCATAATCAGGAAACAATATTTCTGCCAATGATTGCGTCCGTGGAAAGCGATTTAGCTTACAAAATCGTTAATTTTGATGTTGAAAAAAGCGTATTTAGGGCGGTGCAAATCGGCAGAAGTGATAATATTAAAAATAATATTTTACAAATTATTCAAAATTATTTTAAAAAAACAAATTTAAAAATAACATGCGAAATAAATGAAAATGAAATTAACGCTTTTTTTGATAATAATTTCTCACATTTTGCCACACCTGCCAAAAACGCGGAGTTGATATATGAAAAAAAATTATACAACAAAGCTTTAAATTTCTCAGTTAAAAAAGAGGAATACGGGCAAATTCTTGATTACGGAAAAGCGTTAAAACAATTAAAAAATAATCTCGCGAACTTAAACGCTAAAGATATTGAAATTAGCGCTAATATCAATTATCCTGAAATATTTAAAAAAGATTGCCTGAACATTAAGGCTAAAGCCGATAAAATCATTGATCGCCTGCCATTGGCGCTTGCATATAAAAATAACAAATGGAATTTAAACCGCGATGATATTTTAGGCTTGCTAACGCTTAAAGAAAATAATCAAAAAATTATTGTCGGCCTTAATATTGCCACGACAAGCGCTTATCTTGAAAAATATATCGCCCAAAAAATAAATATTAAGCCGGTTAACGCTAAATTTGAAATTGTTAACGGCAAAGTAAAAGAATTTCAAATTTCACGAGACGGTTTAACTTTGGATATAAAAAACAGCGCTTATGCTATTGAAAATATTTTGCTAAACTCCACTTCCAGCAAAGCGGATTTAATAGCGCGCGCCCGAAAAAGCAAATTAAGCACATCTGAAACAAATGATTTCGGCATAACGGAAATTATCGGAACAGGACATTCCAGTTTTGCCGGTTCCCCGCAGAATCGCAGGCACAACATAAAAGTCGGGGCAGACGCGTTAAACGGCGTGTTGCTTAAGCCCGGCAACGAATTTTCTTTAGTTAAAACTTTGGGCGAAATTAACGCGGAAACCGGATACTTGCCGGAGCTTGTTATTAAGGAAAACAAAACCATTCCTGAATACGGCGGCGGATTATGCCAAATCGGAACTACTGTTTTTCGCGCCACAGTCGCTTCCGGACTGCCGGTTACCATGCGGCGCAATCATTCTTACAGGGTTTCTTATTACGAACCGGCCGGTACTGACGCGACCATTTACAACCCTTGGCCTGACTACCGTTTTGTTAATGACACAAAAAACCATATCTTAATCCAATCACGCATAGAAAACGATGATTTATACTTTGATTTTTGGGGCGCTAATGACGGGCGAGTTGCCACGCATACTTATCCGGTCATATACAATATAACAAGACCGAGGCCGACCAAAATAATTGAAACTCCGGATTTGAAACCCGGAGAAAAAAAATGCACCGAACACGCCCATAACGGCGCCGATGCTTATTTTGACTATACTGTAACTTATTCAAAAACCAATCCTCCTGCCGTTGTAAAAGAGAAAAAAATAGCAGAAGAAGAAATAAACGATGATGATTATATTATTAAAACAAGATTTAAGTCTCATTATGTTCCTTGGCGCGCTGTGTGTTTGGTTGGGGAAGAAGAGAGCGAAATTGCCAGTTCAAGCGAGGAAAAAATTGAATAATAAAACAAAACAAAAAAAACCGGCTTAAGCGGGTTAGGCAAGAAATTTTCGTATGAAATTTTTTAGTTCTAGAACCGAAAAATCCAAACGAGAAAATCCCCATGCTTGTCGTGCCTGACCCGCTAAAACCGGTTTTCTCTTGATTTACTATACTAGCATATATTTAAATACTTGTCAAGGGTTTTTAACCAAAATTCCTTAAATTGGCTAAAATTAGAAAAAAAATGTTCAAATATCTTTAAACCGCTTCTATTGTAATTATAGCGCTTGACTATTAATAACAAATTAAAAAACCACCGTATCGTAGAGACGCGCCGCGGCGCGTCTCTACGATACGGTGGTTTTTATTTTAAAATAATTTTTTTTGACCGTAATTTTCTTTTTTATTAAATATTTTTACTGTTCCATACTGCCCGTCAAAACCCGGTTCAATAAATAAATTTCCGGCGCGTACTCTTTTTATTCCTTCCGCAATGCGCGCGCTTGTTACTTTCCCGATATTTTCAATCGGCTCTTTTAATAAAATATCCAATTCAGAACCAAGAGCATTTGTAATATTATTATATTCAATTTGCACTTTTTTGGCTTTGCGGCTTTTAATTCCCAAAACTTCGGCGATTATTTTATCCAGTTCAACTAATTTTTTAAACCCGGGCGCGCCTTTTAATTTAAAGCCGCGCGCGCGATCCGCTAATTCGCCAACGCGATAATCAACTCCAACTACAACAGGCTTTTTGCATTTCGGGCAAATTCCTTTATGTTTTCTGGTTTCATCCGGCGTAAAACGCACACCGCAATCTCTGTGGCCGTCATAGTGATACATTCCTTCTTCCGGGTAGAATTCAATTGTGTAATCTAGGTATGATTTGTTTTTTGTTTTTTTACCCAAAGGGCACTTTGTATTTTTTATTACATCATAAATTTCGTTATAATCAATTTTTTCCAAATTAAACACATTTGCTTCGCGCGCTAAATTCGGCAGGGAATGCGCGTCTGAATTTGAAAGCACTGTAAATTTATCCAATTCGCTTACACGCCAATTCATTTCCGGGTCGCTAGACAGACCGGTTTCGTAAGCGAATATTTTATCCGCGTATTCGCCAAAAGCCTCTTCCCATGAATCAAAACCGGATTTTGAACCAAAAATCGCAAACCAAGGCGTCCAGATATGCGCGGGATAGATTAAGAATTTAGGATTGATTGAAAAACATATTTTACACAAATTTTCAATGCTCATTCCCAAAATAGGCCTGCCGTCGCTTCTGATATTATAATTTTTATCCAAATAATTATTTAATTCTTCTACTGCCTCAATATTCGGCGCGTGCAAAACCATATGTATTCGCCTGCATTTGCTTGCCCCGTCCCTTTCTACGGGGTCGTTTTTCTTATATATCAAGGCTAATTCAGTTGTTAAAATAAATTTAATTTTTGCGTCATCAGCGGCTTTAAGCCTATATAAACCTGCTTGTTTTTTATTGCCGCCAATATCCTCCAACTCATTTTTTATAGACGAAAACCAATCAGGAAAAGTAAAATCTCCTGTGCCAATAATATCAATCCCTTTAATACGGCAAGTTTTATCTATATTTTCCAGAGTCAAATCGCGGGAGCAAGCCCTGGAATATTTGGAGTGGATATGGAAATCTGCTATTTGTTGCATAAAAACTAATCAAAAATAACTTAATCATTACTTAAAATATAGCATATTTAAGCGGTTTAACCAAAAATGACATTAAATTTATCCACACTTAAAACTTGACAAAATATTTTAATATGCTATTCTGTTAAATAGGTATCAGTCGGTGGAACTCTATTCAAAAAAGCGAATCAACTAAAACATCTTCACTTGTCAGTGAGGGTGTTTTTGTTTTTTACACTATTTATGCTATTATTATAATCGTGGCGGCGACTGGGAGAGTAAAGCGCCTGCGGAGGCGCTCCCGACTGATACCCGGGCAGTTCGCTTAATCGTGAATAGGGTTCGACTCCCTTGCTCTCCGCCGCGCTTGAAAGACTCTGCTTTTCGCAGGGTTTTTTGATTGTTAAACTACAGGGATTATTTAAACTACAGGAATTATTTTTAACAAGAATTCCTATTATTCCTGCTAAAAACAATTCCTGTAGTTACAACCCCACCTTCCTCGCCCCCACCCGATAAAGCTGCCCAATCTCATCCGCCGAAAGCGCGCGGTTGTAGACGCGAACTTCGTCGATTTGGCCTTGGAAACCCCAGGCATAAGCAGCTTTTCCTGCTCTTGATCCGATCGCAGAAAAAAATGTAGATGAAACAATAGGGGTACTCTGATTAGGTGCTCCTGAAACTTCTCCATTGACATAAATAGTTGTAGTGTCATCTGAAGCAAAACGCGTTACGCAAACATAACTCCAAGTATCATCTGGACATGCAGAAGCGTTTGATAAAGCAGTATTACTAAAACCGTTGCTTGTTGATTGCACGGTTCCTGTAGAGTTAAGTGATAATACAAATTGAGTATTTCCCATAATTGATATTCTTACTGGTCCAAGATCAGGATATACCCATGCACAAGCAGTAGTTGTTCCTACACCGAAAAAATCTAAAATTAATTCCACATAATCATCCACCCCATCAAACTCCATCCCCTGCCCCACTCTCCCAATCACAGGCAAAGCTCCGTTGATAACATCTCCATGATTATTATTTCCGCTT
Source organism: Candidatus Parcubacteria bacterium (assembly GCA_023142915.1). Lineage (GTDB taxonomy): Bacteria > Patescibacteriota > Patescibacteriia > Patescibacteriales > UBA12075 > JAGLYP01. Next base: position 5,983 of record JAGLIO010000071.1, read on the forward strand.
GTGTCGCGGGCTTCGGCGGTGGATTGGGACCAGTCCATATCTTCTCCATTAAATGTCCAATGCCCGACAAGCCCGTCTGTTAAATAATTCGTAATCGGCGTATTCGTCTGAAACTTCCTCGCCCCCACCCGATACTGCTCCGCAATCTCATCCGCAGAAAGTGCGCGGTTGTAGATACGGACTTCGTCGATAATGCCGTAGAAACTCCAAGCAGGAGCATTTCCACATCTTGTTCCGATTCCATAATCCCATATAGACGAAGTGATTGGAGTACTCTGATTAGGTGTTCCTGAAACTTCCCCATTAACATAAAGTGTTGTAGTCTGATCTGAAGCAAAACGATTTGCGCAAACATAATGCCAAGTATTTATTGGACACGCAGAAGCACTTGCTACAGCAGTATTACCATAACCATTACTTGTTGATTTAAGTGTTTCTGAACTTATTGATAATATAAATTGAAGATTTCCCATAATTGAACCTCCTAAAGTTGATTTAACCCACGCGCAGACGGTGATTGTTTCTGTGTTGAAAGGTTTTGAATAAAAGCGTATATAATCCACCCCATCAAACTCCAACCCCTGCCCCACTTTTCCAATCACAGGCGAAGCTCCGTTGATAACATCTCCATGATTAGAATTTCCGGAAGTATCAAGGGCTTCGGCGGTAGAGTTTGCCCAGTCCATATCCTGCCCGTCAAATGACCAGTACCCGACTAAGCCGTCTGTCCATTTGTTCGCGTGCGGAGTGTTTATTTGCGTTGACCTTTTTAATTCATCCGCTCCAATATCCCAACCCGCCCCAGCAGGACGAGTTTCTCCATCAATGTCGTCTGTGAAAGATAAATTCGCGTCTGCGGACAAATCCGCTCCCGCATCCCGCGCCGCGGTGTCGGATGGGGCGAGGTGGAAATTGTTGTTTGCTTCGTCTGTAAAATTGACATCTGTATCTCTATAATAAGTCCCATAAGCAGGAGCCGTGGCATCATCAGAAATATTGTGCGTAGAGCTTGAGTCAAAAGACCCGCTAAAGCCGGTTGCGCAGTCTTGGGCAATGTTATTTTTGGCAACAAAATCAAGATAGCCAGTTCTAAACCCTGTAGTACAATTATAAACAGTGTTGTTATAAATAAATACTGAACCGTTTGTCACCACATTAGAATTAATACCTATTGCAAAATCATAAACAATATTATTCCATATTTTTATTCCAGTTCCTGCTTCATAAATCCGAATACCATAAGAGCTATTTACTGTACTTTTAATAATATTATTAAATATTCTCCAGTCTCCATTATTTGTATTAACATCTATATAAATTCCTACACTACTTACATTATTATTGTTATTAATCTGCAATCCTTCTACTCTTACATACTCTTCTGCTATAATTATAGGCATATATCCTACCTCCAATCGATACTTCCCCTCACCCCAAACCCCCTCATGTCTCGCCGCATCCGTCGTCCAAATCTTAACATAATTACTCGCCGAAGTGGTCCAATGATTAATACCAACCGCGGTCGTATCCGCCACGGTCCATGCGCCGTCAATTTCTGCAACCGCGATTGCTGTGTTGCCGTTGTTGGAAAGAGTGACTGTGTTTGAAC
>JAGLIO010000072.1 GCA_023142915.1 Candidatus Parcubacteria bacterium
GGTATTTTTGTTTCCTTTTTAAAAATTATTAATTTATTACACACTATCCGTTTAAAAAAACGGAGTTGCGCAAAAAATCAAAATTTTTATTATCAATATCTATATAACTAATAACTTTTATTAGCATATACTATTTTTTCAAATAATGCAAGCCTTAAAACGTTACATTTTAATCTCAACGTCAACTCCAGCCGGAAGGCTAAGGTTAGTCAAATCCGCAATGGTTTTTGCTGACGGGTCAACAATATCAATAAGCCTTTTATGCGTTCTCATTTCATATTGATCTCTTGCGTCCTTATGCACGAATGTTGAACGGTTAACAGTATATTTCTTTTTCTCGGTTGGCAAAGGAATAGGACCAAAAATTTGAGCTCCGCTTCTTTGCGCCATATCAATAATCGTTTTTGTGGACTGGTCAATAATCTTGTGATCAAAGGCTTTGATTTTAATGCGAATTTTTTGCTTAAAATCATTATTCTCTTGTGAATTTTCGTCTTTTTTACTGTCTTTTGCTTCTGGCATGATTTAAATTTTAATTATACTTAATATAAATACTATAAAGCTCCCTAAATTTTAGGGAGCTGTAAGTATTTACTTTATAATTTTAACAACCGCTCCGGCGCCGACTGTTCTGCCGCCTTCGCGAATAGCGAATCTTTGTTTTTCTTCCAAAGCAACCGGACTGATTAATTTAACTTTTAAATTAACAGTGTCTCCGGGCATTACCATTTCAGTTCCTTCAGGCAATTCAACCTCGCCGGTAATATCGGTAGTTCTGATATAAAATTGCGGTTTATAGCCCTTAAAAAACGGCTTATGTCTTCCGCCTTCTTCTTTGGATAATATATATACCTGGCTTTCAAATTCAGTATGCGGAGTAACCGTTCCGGGTTTTGCCAAAACCTGACCTCTTTCCACTTCGTCTTTCTTGGTGCCGCGCAATAATATTCCGGCATTGTCTCCGGCTCGGCCTTCGTCAAGCTGTTTGTTAAACATTTCTATTCCGGTCACAACGGTTTTTTGCGTATCTTTAAGTCCGACAATTTCAATTTCCTCGTTAATCTTTATAATACCACGATCAATTCTGCCGGTAACAACCGTACCGCGCCCTTCAATTGAAAATACGTCTTCAATCGGCATTAAAAACGGCTTTTCAACATCGCGAACAGGCTCGGGAATTGATTCATCTAGAGCGGTTATTAACTCCATAACCGGTTTAGCATCGTCTCCGCCCGGATTCTCCAAGGCCTTTAGCGCTGAGCCTCTGATAATTTTAATATTATCGCCGTCAAATTCATATTTTTTAAGCAAATCACGGATTTCCTCTTCAACCAAATCAATTAATTCAGCGTCTTCAACCATATCGCATTTATTTAAAAACACGACAATGTTAGGCACGCCAACCTGGCGAGCCAATAAAATATGTTCTCTGGTCTGAGGCATAGGGCCGTCAGTAGCGGCAACAACCAAAATCGCTCCATCCATTTGCGCGGCGCCGGTAATCATATTTTTAACATAATCAGCGTGGCCGGGACAATCAACGTGGGCATAATGGCGTTTTTCAGATTCATACTCAACGTGAGCTGTAGCAATAGTAATACCGCGCTCTTTTTCCTCGGGAGCGGCGTCAATTTGGTCAACTTCCTTAGTGGAAGCACTTAAACCGTTAGCGGCCAGCACTTTTAAAATAGCCGCTGTTAAAGTGGTTTTTCCATGATCAACGTGGCCGATAGTGCCGACATTGACATGGGGTTTTGTGCGTTCAAATTTTTCTGCCATGTTTAATGATTTTTACGGCCCCTGAAAATTTACTTGTCCCTCCGAAGCTTTAGCGTAGGGGGAATTATCTTCAAAGTTATTTCCCGGTTAAACCGGCGGCCAGCCGTACATATTTATTATTTTTTAAATTAATATTTTAAAACTCTATTTAATTTCTTCCAAGTACTGGGTATCTTCGTCAATTATTTCTTCGGCAGCTTCTTTCCGAATATGCGGAATAGCCCAAGGATTCTTTTTTTTATTATTATCTTCTTGCTCTTTTTTTAAACCGATTTCAATTTCTTCATAAATTCCATTATCTTCTAAGTTATTAAACTCCTCATCGTCAAATTCATCATCCTTGTCCTCCGGAGCTTTAGCATAGGAGGATTCGTAAAAATCAAGATTATCCTCAAAATCAAAATTACCTAAAAAAGCATTTTTATCTTTAATGCTAGATAAATATTTCCGCGCCTGAATTGAGCTTTTCTGTTTGTTTCCGTTAAATTCATTATCGCTTTTCCAAATAGCAATATCGCGATTTATCTTATCAAGTAATTCGTTTTCTGTCAAGTTTCTTACCCCGCTTTTATCAAACATTAATTTTTCATACTCATCTATTGACATAACAGCGAAAACGCGTTCAGGATCTGCCATATCCGCCACCAATAATCTATCACCGGTTTTATTTACCAAATCTATTGCTTTTTGCAGTTTGTTTTGCATAAAAAATAAAAATTAATATCTCTTTAAATTTATTCTAACTTATCTTAATTAAGCGGTCAATAAATATAATTACTTCCCCTGCTTGCTGATAATATCCTCGGCAACGTTTTTTGGGGCTTCTGAATAATGGGCGAATTCCATTGTGTAGTTTGCCCTGCCTTGAGTCATTGATCTTAGCTGTGTGGCATAACCGAACATTTCCGCCAAAGGCACCATGGCGTTAATAACTTTGCCATTGCCGCGATCGCTCATTTGTCCGATTCGTCCGCGCTTGGCATTAATATCACCGACCACATTTCCCATATACTCTTCCGGCGTTACCACTTCAACTTTCATAATCGGCTCCAAAATTATCGGATCAGCCTTGCGGCAAGCGTCTTTAAAGCCGAATATCGCCGCCATTTTAAAAGCAGATTCGTTTGAATCAACTTCATGATAAGACCCGTCATAGACTTCAGCCTTAATATCCACCATTGGATAGCCGGCCAAAACGCCTTGGTCAAGCGCTTCTTTAACGCCTTTTTCAACCGCAGGCAAATATTCCTTGGGGATAACGCCACCCTTGATTTTATCAACAAACTCATTGCCTTTGCCTTCTTCTTGGGGTTCAACTTTAATCCAGCAATGGCCGTATTGTCCGCGTCCTCCGGATTGCTTGATATATTTTCCTTCAGCATCAGCTGGCTTGCGGATTGTTTCCCTATATGATACTTGCGGCTTGCCGACATTAGCTTCAACCTTAAACTCGCGCTTCATGCGATCAATAATAATATCCAAATGCAACTCGCCCATACCTGAAATTAACGTTTGATTTGTCTCTTCATCTGTTTCAATCCTAAATGTCGGATCTTCTTCCGCCAGCTTCACTAAAGCAATTCCCATTTTTTCCTGATCAGCTTTGGTTTTCGGTTCAACCGCGATTTTAATTACCGGTTCAGGGAAAGTAATTGACTCCAATAAAACTTTTCTTTTTTCATCGCACAAAGTATTGCCGGTCACGGTCGCTTTTAATCCGATAATCGCGGCAATATCTCCGGCATAAATTTCTTTTACTTCTTCCCTATGATTAGCATGCATGCGCACCAATCTGCCTATTCTTTCTTTTTTACCTGTTGAAGAATTATAAACATAAGAGCCTGACTCTAAAACTCCGCTATACACGCGAACAAAACATAGTTTTCCAACAAACGGATCAGTGGCAACCTTAAAAGCCAAGCCTGCAAAAGGCTCGTCATCTCTTGCCTTAACCTCAATTTCCTTTTCTTCGTCATCAATGTCAGTTGCTTTAATATGCTCAACATCAACCGGCGATGGAAGATAATCAATAACCGCGTCCAACACATTTTGCACGCCGATATTTTGCAGCGCGGTTCCGGCTAAAACCGGAAATAATTCATTTGCCAAAACGCCTTTCCTGATAGTTGCTTTTAATTCTTCCAAGCTAATCTCATCGCCGTTTAAATATTTTTCCATTATTGCGTCATCGCATTCAGCAACGCTTTCTATCATAATTCCTCTCATCTCTTTTACTTTCTCAAGCATACTCTCGGGAATATCAATTTCAATAATTTTTTCGCCATTTTGACCTTCAAATTTATAAGCTTTTTGCGTTAATAAATCCACAATTCCCTGCATTGTCTCTTCAGCGCCGATTGGCAGCTGAATTGCGACAGCTTTAGTACTTAATCTTTCCTTAATGGAATCAAGGCTCATATAAAAATCGGCTCCCATTTTATCCATTTTATTTACAAAACAAAGCCTTGGCACCATGTATTTATCAGCCTGGCGCCAAACTGTTTCTGATTGCGGTTCAACTCCGGCAGCTCCGTCAAACACGGCAACCGCTCCGTCTAGCACGCGCAAAGAACGTTCAACTTCAACGGTAAAATCAACATGGCCGGGAGTATCAATAATATTAACGCGATTATCTTTCCAAAAACAAGTGGTGGCCGCTGACGTAATGGTAATTCCGCGCTCTTTTTCCTGCTCCATCCAATCCATGTCAGCCTCGCCATCATGAGTTTCTCCGATTTTATGTTTTTTTCCAGTATAAAAAAGCACGCGCTCGGTAAAAGTTGTTTTACCGGCGTCAATATGCGCCATAATTCCAATATTTCTTGTTTTTTCCAATGAATATTCACGAGCCATAGTATTGCTAATTTATTTATCTCTTAAAATTACAAATTCTTTTAAAGAAATTTGCAAATCTTTTAAAATCGCCTTTAAGGTTCTTCGCTTGATGCTCTTTTTGCCATGATTTGGTATTGTTGTATGTCTGCCGTCTTCATCCCTGCGCCAAATTTCATGACTCCCTTTTGCTTGCCTGCAAAAATAAAAATCAAGCTTCTTGGCAATTTTTATAACATCTTTGTAATTAACAGCGGGAAATCTATTGCTCATAATTAATTTCTTACAAGAATAGGCAAATTAATATTAACGAGCTCTTTTTCTTTAACAGTTATTTCCGGAACAAATTCATTATGTTCTTTGCGCACTTTAATATGCTCTTTAATAACATTTTCTATATTTTCAATAACTTCCGCGTAAATATCTCCTTCGGCGTGACAACCCTGCAATGACGGACAATAAGCAAAATATCCGCCTTCTTCGCAAGGTTCAATAATCACTGAGTATAAATAAATTTTAGATATTTCTTTTTTATCCATACTTTTATCTTTATATAAATATTTTAACGCGCTCTTTAACGGGCAAAATGAGCAAAGGCTCTATTTGCTTCGGCTGTTTTATGCACCATTTCTTTCTTTTTTACCGCGCTTCCCTCGCCTTGAGCCGCCGCCATAATTTCATCAGCCAATTTAATTTTCATTGGCTTGCCTTTTCTTGCTTTTGCCGCCTCAATCAACCAGCGGCTTCCCAAGGTAAAACGCCTTTCACCGCGAACTTGATATGGAATCTGATAATTGGCTCCTCCGATTCTTCGTCCGCGAACCTCCAATAACGGAGAAATTTTTTTCAAAGCCTTGTTAAACACATGCCGCGGATCCTGCTTTGTTGTTTCTTTTATAATATCAAAAGCTCCATATATGATTGATTGGGCAACTGTTTTTTTGCCGGCTTTCATAATATAGTTTATAAATTTCGCGACATCAGTATCATTGTACCTGATATCGCCTTCAATTTTTCTTTTTACTGCTTGTTTACCTCTCATAATATATAATTCAAATCTACAAATTATATTCAAATACTACAAATAGCATTTAAATATATTAGATCTGTTATTTTAACAAAAAAATTAATACATTTGAATATGCGGCATTTGTAGCGCCGCGTTTAATCTTTATTTTTTCTTTTTTTCACGCTTGGCGCCGTATAAGCTTCTGGATTGTTTTCTGCCTTCAACTCCTTGGGCGTCATACACTCCGCGCACCACTTTATAGCGGACACCAGGCAAATCAGCTGTGCGTCCGGCTTTTAAAAGCACGATTGAATGCTCTTGCAGATTATGCCCCATTCCGGGAATATAAGCGGTTACTTCCATACCGTTTGATAAACGAACACGGGCAATCTTGCGCATAGCAGAGTTAGGCTTTTTTGGCGTAGTGGTCGTTACTTTTAAACACACGCCTCTTTTAAAAGGCGCTCCCTTTTTCAATTCGGTGCGCTTGCGATGAAGCGTATCCAAAGTAGTCTGCATCGCAGGATATTTAACTTTCTTTTTAATTTTAACCCGTCCTTTGCGAACTAATTGATTAATTGTAGGCATTTCTTATGAATAATTATAATTAACGATTTATTTATTGAAACACAAGTAAAATAAAAAATATGCCCAAGCAAAATCGGCAATCATAAATCTAAAATCTATATTTATTATTTGCTATTTTAATTTATCAAAATTTCTAAAATAAGTCAAGGTAAATTTAATAAAAAAATATATTCTTTAAAACTAGCGTTTTTTACAATAAGTAAGAATTTTTTACCATATTTCATTTTCACAAATATTTCCTAGATCAATTTCTTTGTGAATATTATTTGAATTAATTTTATTAAGCATTTTTTTTAGGCTTATTTTTTTGGGTAAATTATTTTCTATAATTTTCATTTGTATTCTCACGCCAAAACTATTTCCCTGTTTTTGTATTTTAATTTTCATGAATTTTTCTATTAACTGATTTCTTGATGTATGTCCATATATATAAATATTTTGTCAATTATGTTCGTGGACTTGTGCAATTTTTTATTTTTCCCCAACTTTGCGTCAATTATAAATTTATTTCTTTAACAACATCAACAATCCCCTTGTCGCCTAACGTCTCTATGCCGCACCCACTGCTATTACCGATTATTTCTTTAACAAATGAAAATATATAATCAGATCCAGATATTTTTCCTGATTTTTTTAATTTATAAATATTATACCTTGCTTTAATATCAGAACCGTCTTTCTCTTCTGTGTTTTTATCAATTAAAATTAAAAATGTTTCACTTTTTTTCGTTTGAACCAATCTCAATGTGCCACCGCCGTTACATCCCAATAATTCTGAAATTACAAAATCCCTATCAAACTTATCTATCTTTTTGCCAACTTCTTCTCTTGTAACTATATTCCAATAACTTTGTAAATTCCCATCTCTTTCGTTCCTTATAAAAAAATTAAAAATATCCCTATCGGCAATAGTGTGATAGTCATAATAATCAGCTCCGTTAATATGAGATACAAAAATATAATCGTCAATTTTATCAAAGTTTAAATCAAGACGATTAATTCCTGAGTTAAAAGAATAAACTTTACAATTATCATCACTAAAAATTATTTTTGGTTGTGACGAACTTTCTTCTGTAATGGCAGTTAAAATATTATTATTTGGAGGAAATATATTTTTATTGCTACATCCCAATAATACGACTACAATAAAAATTAAGATTAAATATTTTTTCATAAACTATCTTTTTTTATTTTAATAAATTTTTTTTAATATAATCCATATCATCTTTATCTAATTGATATTCGCCACATACATAATGAACATTCCACAAACCAGATTCTCTTATTCTTTCAGTTGCGCTTTCTAAGCCTTTCCAGCTATTAGACGACATACATAGTCCACATTTAGAAATTGTACCGATTATTTTTCTTTCTAAAATTTCTCTTTTATTTTCTAAATCACGAATAACATAAAATGAAATTTTATTCTTAATATATTCAGTAACATCGTCTTTCGTTATAAGACTTTCTTCTTTTTTAAAAATACGCCGAATATGTTCTCTGAAAATACTATTATTTTCACTTCCGTTTATATGTTTATTTAATCTTTTCACTAAACTATTTTTTTTATTAATACCAATTCTAACTATTCTTAATCCGACATGTCCGATTTCGCCTTTTTCAGTCATCAAATAAATTCCATTCTCGGGAAAATTCTTATATTGCTTTAAATAATTTTGGAAATTTTTTCCTGATTTAAAATTAAATTTATTTCCTTTTCGTAATATTTTATGCAATTCACTGCATTTCATGCTCATATTTTTTAATTTTAGAATGTTAATTGTTTTATTGTTGATTATAAATTAGCAAAAAATACGGCAAAAGTCAATTTGAAAAACCGCGCAAAAATTATCCTCCGCCGCTCAGCCATGAACGGCAGGGCTAATTTGATAATTTTTTAAGCCCGATAAATCGGGCTATATACAAAAAAACATCAATAAAAAAATATCCCGCTTTTAGCGGGATTAAAAAAATGTAGCCTAGGCATTAATGCCTAGGCGGTGGAGGCGAAATGATTTTTCTAAACAACACCAAACCGTAGGAACAGGGCACTGCCCTGTTCAGCGCGTGAAAAATGAAAAAATTATAAACATTATAACAAAAAATTATACAACCGCAGGCAAAAATGATGCGGTAATTACAAAAAAACAAGGCAGTTTCACGGACAGAACAGGGCAGTGCCCTGTTCCTACGAACAATCCTATCTCTTCCAATCCTCAATAACAATCCTCTTGCCTGTCCTTTTCACAACCACTTTCTGTTTTTTGCGCCAGCCCAATTCGCGCAAAATTTCCACGGGCAAAGTCAAGCCCATGCTTCTGCCTCCGCCCATGCGGGTTAGCTTTCTGATATTTTTGTCTTTTAATTTTCTTTGCGCCATAAAATTAATTTGGCAATTTAATATTTTTGCTACTGAATTAATTCAGTAGCAAATTTTTATTTTTTAAATTTTTATATTTTAATTTTACAATCTACAACCCGACAATTAAGCGGAATAAAAAATTTATTATTGGAATAATTAAATTAAACGCGAAAATTATAAAAAACATCACCAAAAGCATGCCGTATCTTTCCAGTTTTATATAACTGTTTCGCGCTTCCGCAGGCAAAAACGGCATAAGTACTTTTGAGCCGTCAAGGGGCGGAATCGGCACTAAATTAAAAATCATCAAAAGCAGATTTATTTGCACGATAATCGCCAATAATGTAATTAACATAACATTGTCCCCTAAAGGCGCGAAACGCAAAACAAAACCGAAAAACAAAGCGGTAATTAGGTTTGCCAAAGGGCCGGCAATGGCGACTTTCGCAATTCCGTATTTTTGATCTTTGAGATTATACGGGTTAAAAGGCACCGGCTTTGCCCAGCCAAATACAAAAGGCGAGCCTGTTATCACCAATAAAAAAGGCAAAAGCAAGGATCCGAAAACATCAAGATGGACAATCGGATTCATTGTCAATCTTCCGGCGTCCTTGGCTGTGCTGTCTCCCAGCCTGTCCGCCA
>JAGLIO010000073.1 GCA_023142915.1 Candidatus Parcubacteria bacterium
GGCGTATTCGCGTCAATCGCGTCCGAATCTTGCGAAATCGGGGTGTTGTAAACCGCACTCGGATTTGTGGCGACATCTGCGATTACAACATTGGCGACTGAAATATTAGAACTGGACGCGACATCAGCGCCGCCCTCTGTAATTGTGAACTCTGCCGTGTAAGTGATGGAGTTAGAACGGATGAAATTAGATAATGTAAAATTGTTAATCGCGCCGGACTCAAACGAGTAGGTTTCACCGCCATCGTCTCCGACTGTGAATGTGGCGGTTACTACATCGTTTACTTTCATGGTAACATTTGGGATAGCTATACTTGAAATGGTTGGAGCGTGGCCGTCAACGCCCGGGCGGGTAGTCGTGGCTTGCGTTGTGTAAGCGATTGATTCATTGCCTGCCGCGTCCGCAAGGGAAATATTCACCAGCAAATCTTCTGAATCGCTAATATCGGTATGTCCCTCAGCTACTGTATAGCTGACAGTATAATCATTGCCAGCTACTGGAGCAAGCGTACCGGAAATATCTATGCCGTTTACTGTTATCGTGCCTGCCGCATAACCGGTGCCGTCAGAGCTGATTGTGGCTGTGGCGGTTTGCCCGATTATTAATACTCCGTCTGTTATGTTAAAAACAACATCGGAAATTATTGGCGTATTCGCGTCAATCGCGTCTGAGTCTTGTGAGATTGGAGTATTGTAGGTTGCGCTTGGATTTGTGGCGACATCTGCGATTACGACATTGGCAATTGAAATATTTGAACTGGACGCGACATCAGCGCCGCCTTCCGCAATTGTAAATTCCGCCGTGTATGTTGTGGAGTTGGAGCGAGTGAAATTACTAAGCGCAAAACCGTTGATAGTTCCGCTAGCCAGCGAGTAGGTTTCACCACCATCGTCCCCAGTTGTGAATGTGACGGTAATTACATCGTTTACTTTCATAGTAACATTTGGGATAGTGATACTTGAAATTGTCGGGGCATGACCGTCTATGCCGGGGCGTCCGCTAACATCGGCTTGGTTATAAATTACTGACTGGTTACCGGCAATGTCTTTAACATAAAAAACAACAGGCAAATCACCGGAATCGTCTCTATCTGTATGCCCTTGGGCAACCGTATATTCTACTGTACAGCTGATGCCGTCCACATCAATAAATGTTCCGGTTACATCAATATTGTTAATCGTCATGGTTGAGCCGGATTGCAATTCGTCTTCAACCGCTAGCAAATTAATTGTTGCCGTTGCCGTTTCCCCGATTATAATTACTCCTGAACTTGGAGAAAAAATAACAGTATCTATCTCCGGCGTATTCGCGTCAATCGCGTCTGAGTCTTGCGAGATTGGACTCGCGTAAACAGTACTTTGGTTGCCGGCTGTATCGTCAATTACAAAATTAACAACCGGAATATCATTTCCGGACAAAACGTCAGTTCCGTCTTCAGATATGGTAAACTGCGCCGTATAAGTTGTAGAACTAATACGAATAAAATTAGAAAGGGTAAAGCCGCCTATTGTACCGGATACAATATCATAAGTATCACCGTTGTCATCTCCGATCGTAGTGGTTGCCGTAATTGTGTCGCCGACTTTCATGGATATATTGGGAATTATAATATTGGAAATAATCGGCTTGTGCGCGTCAACAGTGGCTGTGTTTGCCCCTAGCTCAGCTGCCGGACTATTTTCATTTCCAGCCGAATCATTAAGCAAGATACTGGCTGGAATATTGCCGCTAGTTTGATCTGAATCGCCTTCAGCTACTGTATAAGTAATTGTATAATCCCCGCCGCCATCATCGCTAAAATTACCAACTGTCATTTCCACATTATTAATCGTTGTTGTACCTAAAGTATAGCCGGCTTGATCGGCGGTAACGCTTACCGCTATATCATTTCCGATCTTATAAATATTATTTATAATCGTGGCGCTTGTTATCACCGGCTTATCAGCGTCTACTCCGGGCCGTCCGGCAGCGTCCTCCGCAGTATAGGCATTGGAAAAATTTTGATATGAATCTTTAAGAACAATGCTAATCGGCAAATCGCTTGCTTCGGCAATATAATCATCGCCTTCGGTAACAGTATAGGTAAGCGAGTAGCTATTATCACCGTTGTCAATTAAAGAACCGGCCACATTCACTGCATTAATCGTAATCGCTCCGGCAGTATATCCGACCGCGTCAGCGTAAATCGTAGCTGTTGCCGTTGCGCCAATCTTAAGCCAGCTTGCGGAAGGGCTAAAATCAACGTCGCTTATTTGCGGCGGATAATTATCAATATAAACCGTTGTGGTTGCCGGCGTTGTTTGATTAACCAGCTGATCATTAGTCGTTAAACGCAGACAATATGTGCTTGAAGCGTTCGGGATGTCTGAATCGCTTAGCCAGTCAAAATTAACCGTATTAGCGGCAGTCGTAATAATCCAGCCGTCAGCATTGCCAATCTGGTAATAATTACTATTATCAATCTTAGCGTCCGGAATAGTAGATGTGGCATTAGCGTCAATCTCGTCTAAAATTGAGCTGGCATCGTCAAAAACGCATGCCGCCCCTAAAACATAATCAATACGAGCGCGCGTATTATCATCTTCCGGATCATTAACTTCAATTGATAAATCAACTGCGCCTGATCCGTCGCTGCGAAAACTTTTTGATTTAAAAACACCGGTCGGCGGATTATTAACTGTATAAGTTACGCGCACCCTGACCTGATCAACGCGAAATTCCCTTTTCTTGGAATTACTGATGTTGCCGCCATAAACCATAGCGTCTAAATTGATTACATCATTCCAGTCCCAATCCGGCGCCAAACCGTCATCTGTAACATTAACCCAAAAAGTATTGTTGCTGTCAGTTGTGCCAAGAATAGCTCCTGCAATTGCTACGCCTGAACCAGTAGCGGTTCCGTTAAAAACCGGCGCAATATAGGCTGTAAAATCCGCTGTATTTTCGCAATACCCTTCAATGCCCAAATCAACTCTTTCAATAGTATAACCTAAATTAGCAGCGGCATTGTAATTTGTCTTTACATAAAAACCAGACTCGCCGCCGCCGGTTTGCTTAGGCACATCCCGCCCGGCATAAGTTGTGCTTGCCTGATCCCAAGCATTTTCAGGACTGGTTCCCAACAGATCATAACCGACAGAGCTGCCGCTTGTAATATAATCATAAATTATTGACGAAGTAGCGTCAGAAGCAATTTGCCATTGTCTTGCCTCAACAAAATCACCAAGCTCCAAAGAACCAAGCAAATAAAATTCCGGCGAAACATTAGGCGCGTCAAACATATAGGACAAAACAGCTGTTTCATTTTGCTTTAAATTTATATTTGATACAATTAATTCTTTTTCTTTTGAAACTTTTGATTGTTGAATTTTGATTGTTGAATTATTTATTTCTTCTCCGGAAATCAAAAATCTAAAATCAGAAATCATAAATCCCTCCGGTACATACTCAACCACATCCCCCTGAAATTCCTCATTCGCCTTAACCAAAATTTTCATATCATAATTCGCCATTGGATTGATTCTTGTCGGACCGATACGTTCAACCTCAAACGGCAAAGTTTCGCGCACTTCAATCTTATCTGTAATTTCCCGAACTCCATTATTTGTAACTGCTCGTAATTTTATGTTATAAATACCAATACCGGCTAATCCATAGTAGGCAAAATAATCCGGACTTGAAATTATATTATCCGGTCCGCATTTTGGATTCCTGATTATTAAACCATTATCAGTATTAAGATAAGCGACACCCGAATCCGGAGCTGTAATTTCCAAATACAAATCCGCGCTGCAAAGCGTATGCCCAATATCATCTAAAACTCCCATTTGCAAATAAGCGGTTTCTTCGGGTAGATACAAGGATTTATTGGAATTAAAAGCTAAAACACCCCATGTAAAATCCTGGCTAAAATTAATAACTTGATTTTCAGTTATACGCGCGTCGCTAATCGCAATATTTAAGATATATTTACCCGGCTTAAACTGCCTTGGCTTATCGGGAATCGCCACTTTAAAATTTCCATCGCTTAAATATTCCACTTTTACATCAACTTCTTCCCCTAAACGGTCATTCATTTTAATTGCTTTAATATCAATATTCATGTCACTATATTCATCAACAAACATGCTCATAATAAAAAATTTAAAACTATCCCAAGTCCTTTTCTTTTTATTAAACTTAAATTCTATTTCCGGCGCTTCGCTTACGGAAAAATCAGTATCATCAGTAACAACATCAAGCTCATAATTTCCAACTTCGTGTTTGGTGTTTTTTGAATAAGCAGGGGTTGCTGTGCTGAGCGTTATGCCAAAAATAAACAACGCAAAAAGAAAACCGATTAAAGTTTTTTTGGGGAATTTGTTTTGTTTGTTTATTTTGTGAAACATTTTTACTATTTTCAGATATTAAATTTTAAACTTATTTAATATTAGCTTATTTTATTCACTTTTCATTGACTTTTAATAGCGCTATGCTATTATAATAGTACAAATGGTTCTGTCTATTTATATAGACTGGGAACCCTCGAGACCCCGTTTTCCGCAAGGAATGCGGGGATCGTTTTTTTTATACTAATTTTTTAAATTTTTTTTATTATTCTTTTATTATATCAAATTGAAACGAAATAACTCTCTCTTTTTTTGTCATCCTGGAATTTTTATTGGAGCGGCAGCGGAAATAAAAATATCCGGGATCCAGGAGTAAAAATATCATTCCATGTCTTTAAAAAAATCTCTCCAAGCGGGATTATCCTTTTCAATTAATTCTATCTTCCATTGTCTTTTAAATCTTTTTAATTTTTTTTCACGAACTATCGCATCTTGAATATTTTGGTATTCTTCATAATAAACAAGTTTGTCTGCATTGTATCTTGCTGTAAAACTATTTTTATTTTGTTTTAGTTTATGCTGTAATATTCTTGAAAATAAATTATTTGTTACGCCAATATATAATGTCCCGTTTCTTTTGCTTGCTAAAATGTATGTGTAATAAATGTATTCTTTTTTCATCTTTAGAAAATTAATTTATAGTTTTATCTTTTTCCCCTAGATCCCGGATATTTTTTCTTGTCGCTGCCGCTCCAAGAAAAAATTCCAGGATGACAGGTGGGGAGAGGATATTTTTAATTCGTAATTCCTATCAATCTCGCCAGCCATAATGTATTTGCTTTACATTATATTTATATAAATCACAACAAAATATAATTTTTCTTACACACAAATTATACAATTTCAAAGCCATCCCGCTTTACCGCCTAGGCATTAATGCCTAGGCTACGTTTTTTTAATCCCGTTGAAACGGGATAATTGCTATCCACGTTTTTATATACAGCCCGATTTATCGGGCTTAAAAAATTATCAATTTAGCCCTGACATTCTATGCCTGGGCGACTGTAACTCATTGACATGTTTAATAAACCATGCTTATATTAATTTATTGCTTAAAATTACTTAATTTAATAGATGATTTAGAGCAATAAATCAATTTATTGAACCTTAAAATAAAAAAAAGAGGGTAAGTACAAAGGATGAAAAAATTAATTCTGTGGAAGATTATAGCAACATTAACAACTATTGGAATATTTTTTGCCATTTATTATTTTTTTCAAACTCAACAAGTTGTAGCTACAATTTTAATTGTAACTACATTTATAATTATTGTTGTAGTTACGTTAATTGTCATAATTAATGCTATTGACGTAGATCAATTTATAACCATGCTTTTTGTTTCTGGTATAGTCATGGTTATAATTTCGTCTATGGGTGCTTTTGCGTTTGCTGGCGTATATTCGATTATTTTTATGACTGCATTTGAAATTATAATTGCAAAAGTTTTGGAACTGAAAATATCAAAAGCAAAAAATTACTTAGCGATTATAGTAGAAATAAGTATTATAATTACTGCTATAACACTTATTTTAAAATACTCAACAATTTAAAAACAAATTTGAAATTCAAACCAGCACGACAGTTAAAGCTAAAAAAATAGCTTTAACTGCTCTGCTGGTTTTTTATTTTAATCCTTTGCCATAATTCACGTATTATAGATTTTTCCGCTCCGTTCTACCCCAAGGGCACTTCCGTTGGGCGCGCTATCGCTCCACTCCGGTCGAAATGACAAAGATAAAGCGACTACTCCCCTCCATCATCATTCCGCCAGCGGTAGTGGGTTTGTTTTACTTTTAATATTTTAATTTGGTAAATGTCAGAATATGTGTTTTCGTCGGTTGAGGCTGAATCGTTGGCGCTTAAAAGTTCGGCTGAATAGTTATGGCTGGAGCTGGCGAAATCATAATTGAAAATCAAGTTAAAATCCAAGGTGCAAGTATTGCTCGCGCAAGTGGAAGTGCTGGTATTTGATATGGCAACGACCGAATTAGCATCAGCGCCGCTTTCACTGAAACTTTCAGATGACTGGCTCCATGTAAATTCCAAATTGCTAAAAGGCGAAACATCGTCTTCTTTGTCTGCTAGCCTCAACTTAACCGTGTCCAAAGTAGTCCAGCCGTTTTCTTCGCTGACTACTGCTTGAAAATTCCATTCGCTTGCGCCGTCTGCTATGGCGTAATTGCTTGCTTCCGGATTTTCAAAAGTTAAGGAATCATTTGTGACTGAAGATTCGGTTTTAATAACTACTTCGGTGGACGAAGCCTTATTGCCGTATAAATCATAAGCCCAAATATTAAATACATACTCAGTATCAGGATTTAAATCGCTGACTGTTGTTGAGGATGTATTGTTATAAAATTTATAATCCAAATCAGAATCAATCACTTCGTCTTCGCCGCTCTCTCCTTCTGTTACGCCGCTTGTGCCTGCTTTATAAAAAATACTATATTTTGAAAAATTTGTTTCTGTTGTGGTTGCGCCGAATACTAATTCAATCGTAGAGGTGGAAGTTATTCCTTCGCTTAAAGCGCCCGGAGCGCTTGGAGCAAAATTATCTATCGTGGTTGTGGCAAAAGCGGAAACATTCTGATTATCGCGGCCGTCATGAACTGTTAAGCGAAAACAATATGTATCATTGGCGCCGTCAACATCTACGGCGGAAAACCAGTCAAACTGCAAAGTGTTTGTGGCGCTGGTTGTAATATTTCTTATTTGATATTCTTCCTCGTTATCCACCGACGGCACTCCGCCGCTTCCGCTGATATCGGTATCCAAACTAAGATCACCGGATGATAAAAAATCGCAAGTATCTCCGGCCTCATATTCTATTTTAGCGGTTGAAATATTAGAATTAAAATCACGAACGTCAATTGAAATATCAACCGTTCCTGAACCGTCATTTTTCTGGCCGGTGCCGACAGAATTAATTTGGCTGTCTGGCGTTTTATTGGTTGTAATATTTACTATGCTTGAGCTGGACACATGCCCGAAAGAATCATAAGCGTAAATGCTAAAATAATATGTTGTATTTTCCAAAAGTCCGCTTGCCGAAGTTGTAGCCACATCATTAAAATTAATATTTCCTAAATTGACGTCGGTTGACGAGCTTAAAACATAATCAGATTCCGTAACAGGGCTTGAGGTTGAATAATAAATTATATATTCGTCAAAGCTAATATCGCTTGAAGTCGCGCCAAAAGCTAAATCTATGCTGTTTTTAGTGGTAGTCCCCCATTCAGACAAAACGCCAGGATTTGTTGGCGCTTTATTATCAATAACAACGGTAGCCGTGGCAATCAAAGATTGGTCGTCTTGGTAGTCATTTACCGTAAGCCCGAGGCAATATGTCCCCTCTTGTCCATCTGCGTCCAAAGCGCTTTGCCAATCAATGTAAACATGATTGGTTCCGGAAGCGGTTTTAATTCTGTTTGTTGAAGTGCCAATCTGGTAAACAGCGGTATTATCAATCATCACATCCTCATAAGTGCTGGTAGCATTAGCGTCAGTTGGATCAATTGTCGCTTTTGGCGCTGAAATCAAACTGCAAGTTGAACCGGCTTCATATTCCAATCTTGCTCTAGAATAATCCAAATTCGTATCCCAAGTTGAAAATTCAATATCCACAACACCGCTTGCGTCTTCTCTTGCTATTGCCGATTCAATCGTGGAAGTCGGCGCCGTGTTTGGCGTATATTGCACTTGAATATATATTTGATCAATATATAAAAAATTATCAGTTGAATTTGAAGAATTTCTCGCCCAGATATTAACATGCAAATTATCTATATCCTGCCATGTCCAAGCTGCCGGATGCGAAGGGCGGGCAGTGTCATCGGTTATATCTATATAATCCGGCTGATTGTCGTCAACGGTACCAATAAGGCTGCCAGCGATCTCAATACCGGTGCCGTAAACATCGCCATTAAAACGCGGCTGCACAAAAGCGCTGATTATCGTACTTTCCACCTTGCCTTCAAAACCGATCTTTACCTCGGTTATAGCTCCGCCCAAATCCTCGGAAGTATTATCGGTTGAACGAATATAATATTCCGGTTCGCCGCCAGTGCCGGTCTTGCTCGGTATATCTCTTGAAGCGTAAAAATCAACATCATTATCCTTGGCATAATCCGGATTAAGCCAGCCAAAATGCACAATACCGGTGGAAGTGCTTACATCCGGCAAATCAGACGCGATCTGCCAAAATCTTCCTTCGCTAAAATCATTCATTTTCGCGCGGCCAAGCAGATAAAATTCCGGTGAAACATTAGGCGCGTCAAATTTATAAGTAATTTCAAGTTCATCACCGCTATCAAGTTTAATGCCTTGCCAGCGCGCTTCTTTTTCTTCGCTGATTATGCTCTCGCTAAAAACTATAGGGCTTGTGCCTGAGGCTAAAGATTGATTATATAAAACAAACTCGGCGCTATCTATCCTTTTAATATTTACTGTCTGCTCCACTATCTTAAACTTGCTAGGCAAATATTCTATTAAATCGCCAAAATAATCTTTATTGGCTTTGATGTTAAAAATCATATCATAATTTGCTTGCGGATAAATTCTGGTCGGTCCTGTTCTGGCGATGTCATACGGCACCTCGTCTTTAACTTCAAATTGATCTTTAATTTCTTTAAAACCGTTAGCTGTATTGGCGCTTAAGCGCAAGCGATAAATACCGGCGCCTGTAATCGGATAATAAGCGTAATAATCCGGTGAATCAATAACATTATCAGGTTTGCATAAAGGATTTTTTATTATCGTTCCGTCCAAGGTGCTTAAATTTTTAACAGTTCCGTAAGGCGCGGTAATTTCCAATTCCAATTCAGCATCGCAAAGCGTATGCCCCAAGTCGTCCAAAACCGCCATTTGCAAATAAGCGTCTTCAAAAGGCGTATAAATTGATTTATCAGTATTTATTGCCAGCACCCCCCAGCTAAAATCCTGTTCCAGTTCAAATATTTTCATGTCTTTGCCTGAATTATCTTCAATTACAAACCTGATTGTATAACGCCCCGGCTTTATTTCACGATTATTCTTTGGCAATTTAATCGTAAATTCTCCATCCTCTTCAAAAATCATAGTTAGAGGCATATCAACTTTACTTCCGCGATTATCAAGAAGCTCCACTCTTAAATCAATATCTTTCCAAAAACTTGTAATTCCAAGCATTTCTCCGATGCTATCTAAAATATTTAATTTTTCCTTATTATAACGAAATTTAAGTTCGCGCGGATCATTAACGCTAAAATCCAATTGGCTGGAAATAAGTTCCAGCGCTTTCTCCAAATTTTGTTTTTCTTTCTGCTTAACCGCTATTTTGCTTGGCTCATATTCCGCTTTAATCCAAAAACTATCCAAATAAGCCGTAAACAGACTGCCATCATCTGCCAAGCCTTCAAATTTAATCTGTAAATTTTCCACATTTTCCCAGCTTTCTAAAAAAGGAGCTTCATATCTAAAATAACCGTTGTTTAAAGAATTAGACATACGCGCAGCACTTAAAGTATCCAGCTTGTGCCAAATTATATCTTTAGCGCCGCTCGCGGTTTTATTTGTCTTAGACAATGAATACCAGATAACAATTTTATCTTCAGCGTCAAAAGATTCCTTTGGCGCGTCTTCTGTTTCTTTAATTATTAATTCTTCTTCAACAATATTATCCTCTTTTGATAAATTATCTTCTGCTTGAATATTATTATCAATGGAAGATAAACCGCTCATAGCAAAAGAAAAATTAATAGTCGCTTGCTTAAATTCTCCCAAATCATTAAGTCCTAATATTTTCTTGCTTGCTTCCTGCGCTCGCGCCGCTAAAGCTCCTGCATATTTTTTAAAATAATCAAAAAAAGAAATTGGCGTCTCGCTTATCTCTGTTTCTTCCACCGCTTCTATTTCCACCTCTAATTCAATTTCCTTATTTTCAATAATCTCAACTTCAACTATTGGATCAATAATTTCTTCATCAACAATAACTTCAACTAAAATATTTTCTTCTTCTATCTCGTCTATATCTTTAATAATTTCTGCTTCCGTCCGCGTATCATCATGGCTTTCCGTCTCTTCTTTTTTTGCCTCGTTTACGCCAATATCAAAATATTCTTCGCCAGCGCTATCTTCTTCTTCAATCGTTTCTATGTCCTCAGGTTCATCATCAATTATTAATTGATCTTCTACTTCAGTTGTTGAATCTATAATCTCCACTTGAGCAGGAATATCATTCAAAATTTTATCTTCATGTTCCGCGCTAATATCTGTATTTTTAACAGGCTCAGAGAATGTTTCAAAATCCTCTTCTAAAAACATAAATTCTCCCAAAAAAAGACTAGCATTTCCTCCTGAATAAAAAGCGGAAGTTTCATCAGAAAATTTTAACAATGAATCGTCTGGCGCAAGCGCGGGCTTTCCCTTTAATTTCTCTAAATTCCACCAGCCCGATTCAAAAGATTCATTCTCATTTTCAGATGAATAAAAACTTGGATATAAATTAATTATTTCCGTGCCGCCCCCGATTGCTTTAATAGACGAAATAATAATGTCTAAAGGCAAAAAAACAAACAAAACCAATAAAACAACTAAAGTCCCGAAAACAAAACGCCAGCCGGAACTTTTAAAGCCGTTCCGGCTGGTTGTCTTGTTTTTAAAGCCAAAAAAACGATTATTTTTCCTTTGGCTTATTTTTCTCTTTTGACAAGCAAACATGGGGATTATTGCTTTAGGCAAATAATGGGTCTCAAAAAGACAAATTTTGTTCTGTATTATTTAAATTTTGCGAACTTTCATTAATATTAATATTTTTATCTAAAACCATATAAATTATATAAAAACTTAATAAAGAAAAACTGATAATTATCACGAGTAACAGCGGCAAGGAATATTTAAAGGTCTTAAAAAACAACTTTATAATACCCAATTCCATTGCAAGCATCCGTCCGCGATTTGCCAATTTTTCCTTAAAACTTAATTTAGCATCAGCCTTGCCCTTATTCTTATAAGCCATAACCGCATCCGCCGTAGTCATCCATTGAACATTACAGCAAACCTGTTTTCCCGGGATTTTTCCGCCCCTAATCAACTGCCCAATATAATCAGCAGAATAACCGGAAACTTTAGCCGCGTCTTTTAAAGAAATTAAAGCTTTTTCATCCATACGTTATTGCCTTCGGCAACCCGCCCATGCGAATGCGGGACATGCGAATAATTTAGTTAGTTTTAGCATTTCTCGACCCTCGAGATTGCAATTTTTCATAAAAATCTCGAGTAGCGAGATTTTTCTTTTCTAATTATATTGTACCATTTTTAAGGGTCAAATTGCAAGGGGTGATGTGGATTTTATTGATTATTTTTGTTCTATTTTATTCTGCTAATATTGGTTAATTTAAATTTTTTATAAATTTTTTATTTTTTTATTATTTTTTATTTTTGGATATTAATTTTTGATTTAAAATTTTTTGTGGATATCTTTTTGGGGGATATAATGTTTTTTATTAATGAAATTGTTGAAATTGATAACCGTAGGAACGCGCCGCGGCGCGTTCTGACGAATAACGAATTATCTGTTAAAAAATATCAATCACGGCAACGAGAACACACCGCCGCATATTGAAAAAAACACGCAAACCGTTGAAATGAACGCGCCGCGGCGCGTTCCTACGGATAGACACAAATAATTGTCTTTTTTGGGTATTTTTGGTAGTATTTAAATAGTCGCTTTAAATACTGGTAATTTCCATTCATGAAACATTCCAATTAGAAATTTATATAATTATTTTGGCTTATTTTAAATAAAAAATAATTAGTTTGGATATTATTTAATTAGATAAAATAATTAAAAGTTTTTTAAATTTCCAAAGGAAATTTATTATTTGTGGTTATTATTTTTTTAATTTTTTTTCTATATGACAATAAACAAATATAAACTATAATGGTAGGATAAAACTAGA
>JAGLIO010000074.1 GCA_023142915.1 Candidatus Parcubacteria bacterium
TGTCTTGACAAACCCGACCACTATACAGCCTTTTGTGTTACAGCAATTATCCCGAGGCGTAGATCCATTTAAAAAAGAAAAAGAAAAAATGGTTTTAACATTTGAAAAATTTTCATGGCGCTGGGTGGAATTGTATGTAAAAAATAATAACAAAATATCAGGGCTAATAGGAAAGACAAGTGTACTCAAGACTCATCTAGTGCCATTCTTTGAAAAAAGGAAGTTAAATGAAATTACTAATTTTATGATTAAGGAATATAAGGCTCATATTCTTAAAAGGGGTTTGTGTAACAAAACAGTAAATAATCATCTTACTATACTTAGCACATGTTTAACGCATGCTGTTGAGTGGGGCGAGTTAGAAGTTACTCCGAGAATTAAAAGATTAAAAGTCGAATCAAATAAATTTGATTTTCTTACTTTTGAAGAAAGTGAAATGTTGATTAATATGTCTCATGGTATTTGGAAAAGAATGATTTTGTTTGCATTTCATACTGGAATGAGATATGGAGAAATAAGAGCTATTCGCTGGCAGGATATTAATTGGGAAAAAAAATCGGTTACAGTTAAAAATGCTTTTTATCGAGACATACTTGGGGCTACTAAAAGCAATAAAGAAAGGCATATACCAGTCTCTCCAACGCTCTTCGAGCTCTTGGAGAGACGAAAAAGAGCCAGAGGATTTATTTTTGCCGATAGTAATAATAGGCACTTAAAGGAAAATAAACCAAGACTTGCGCTTAGAAGAATTATAGAAAAAACAGAACTTAAAAAAGCAAACGGAAGAAAAATCGGTTGGCATGCGTTAATACATACATTTGCGTCCCAATTAGCCATGAGAGGCGCTCCATTGTCCGCTATTCAGCAATTACTCGGTCATTCTGATATTCAAACCACAATGAAGTATGCTCACTTGTCGCCCTCAACCTTAGATGACACTATTAAGCTATTAGAAAAGGATAATATAAATAATGTTGGGCAACATATGGGCAACAGCTATATTATGAAGCAAGAATTTGCACGCGTTTTAAACTCTCTCAACCTCAATTCTGACACTAACATAAAACAAAAACAAGCCCATACAGACTTGTCTTTAAATTAGTGGAGATGGCGGGAGTTGAACCCGCGTGTAGCAAGTTACCAAGAGTAATTTTACGAAAATAGCTTGGTTTATTGTTTCTCTGTTACGCGAAAAACCAAACAAAACCGCAACAGAAAAGTTCTTTTAAGTTTCAGTGAAAATTCAAGAACGTAAAATTCACCTAGCTCAAGATTATGACACCCGCCTGCGAATTATTGAGCCGTCATTCGCGGCGGATGGCTGCGGCCGTTTAGGCGGCAACGGGTACAAAGACAGGTATGCTAAAAGCAGCTTTTGCCTTTGCTAGTACAGATTTTGCACTTATATTTTTCCGAGCAGATTAACGCGATATTCGGAAGCGCGCGTTTCGAATACAATTAGATAGGCTCGCTATCGAAGCCCAGCATCCCCATAACAATCCCGCTACCTGTGTTTTATCAAAGTTCTCATCTGCCTTTCAACATCCCGTTTTTTAATCGTTTGTCGTTTGTCGTATTTTTTCTTTCCTCGTCCGATTCCGAATTCCAGTTTTATTAAATTATGTTTAGTATATATCTTAATTGGCACTAAAGTCAAGCCTTGCTCCTGCTTTTTTCCGATTAGATGCGTAATTTGTTTTTTCTTTAACAATAATTTCCGCGGCCTTTCCGAGTCATAACTGTCAATTGTGGTTGCTTTTTTATAAAGCGGGATAAAAGCATTTGTTAAATACATTTCAGGGGAATTATTATTGGATTTAATAGTCACATAAGACCCCTTAAGGCTGATATGTCCGGTTTTAATTGACTTTACTTCATAGCCAAACAAAACAATTCCGGCTTCATAAATTCCGCTGATTTCATAATCATATCGCGCTCGTTTGTTTACTGCTAATGTCGGCATATTATTCTACTAATTAAAAAATTATATCCGTTCTAATATTTTTAATTCAGGCTCTTCTTTTTCCAAGTCCCAAACCGCGAAAGTGGCTTTTTGGAAAACCGCTCCCAAGGTTCCCGGATTAATAAATAAATAATTACTTTTCTTTTCTATCCATGGCTTGTGCGTATGCCCGTAAAAAATTATATCGCATTCTCCTTTTTTTAAAACATATTCCGATAAAAACGGCTCATGGCAAAGGCCGACCTTTTTTCCTTCCAATTTAAATCTCGCTACGCGGCCAAAGTAAATTATATTTTTATATTTTTTCGGTTCTTCATCTTCAAAAATTTCCATATTGCCGCGGACTAAATATATTTCCTTTTGAAAATTATCTTCTAAAAATTCTAATGTCTCTGAATTTGTTACGTCCCCGCAGCAAAAAATTTTTTCAATATTATTTACCGCGCAGTAAACAAGGCATTTTTTTAAATTTGGAATATTATCATGGATATCGGAAATTATAGCAATTTTCATATAAGATTAAAATTTACGATTTCATAAATCATGCCGATGGCAAATAATACCATTAGCAAATAAACAAGCGCGTTTGGCGGTTTATACTTAAACATCGGCATTTTATTTTTTTTCTTTTTTACCCAAGGGGCACTTTGTATCTTCAAAAACACGCTCAACATTATAATAGCGCAAAAACCGCCTCCAACCGCGCCGATAAAGCTTATAACTCCGATTAAATCGGTAATTCCGGCTAAATATAAAATATAAGGAACAAAAACAGCCAAAGCCCATGCAAGAGTTTTATTAACTTTAAAATCCCACCAAAGAGTCTCTTTGATTGATTCAGCCACGCCGATTATTGAAGTCATTATGCTGAACAAGCCAAAAATAAGAACTAAAGTAATAACGCCGTTAGCAAGAATCTTCTGAACGCCGACAAGCGCGTCAGGAGTGGTATTCGCGCCTGAAATTCCGACTATTACAAATACAAACAAAGTTAAAATCAATGAAGACAAAATCATGCTCGTCCTAATCACGCTTTTAAATAAAACAACGTCTTTTTTAACCAGCCGCCCCACTATCGGCAAAGAGCCGTTTCCATCCAAAGCCATTAACATAGCGCCGAATGGAAGCAAAATATTTTTCCAATCAATTACCAAATAATTCTCCGCTTCAATTGTCTCCCAGCCCTTGTAAACCATTACGCCAATAACAAAAAAAAGCAGCGCTGACATATATAGCTC
This sequence comes from Candidatus Parcubacteria bacterium, assembly GCA_023142915.1. Lineage (GTDB taxonomy): Bacteria > Patescibacteriota > Patescibacteriia > Patescibacteriales > UBA12075 > JAGLYP01. The sequence continues at coordinate 3,202 of JAGLIO010000074.1, forward strand.
TACTTTTGAAATCGCCCTTATGCCGCGAAATACAACAATCGCCGCTAAAGCGACGATAATGCTGGCGTACAAAATTAAATTCTCTCCCAAAAATCGGCCTAATAATTGCCTTAAAAAAATACTTGAAATAATAATATAGGCGAGCAGCGCGCCGTAGTTCCCGATTAATTTAGCTGGAAAAACCGCCCATTTTCCTTTTAGCCCCAAATATTTTTCAACATAGCCGGGCAGGCGATGGAAAGAGCCGTTGGTTACTATTATATTGGCATAAATCAACTGCAAAAAATACTGAGCCAATCCCAAAACTACGAGTAAAACAACGAACACCAGCCAGCCGGCTCTAACCGTCAAATACGGCAAGCCAAACATGCCGACTCCGACAATATAACCGACCATTACCGCTATTGCCTGAAAATATTTTTTGTTTTTTTGATGTTTTTTTTTATGCCACATTTTATCATTGTGCCGCTTTATGATTTTGACGCGTAAGATAAGCGACTAATATATCTTATGCGGCGCAGTTTCGTAAATACCGGATTTTAAGCCGAAAACGCCGCTTTCCAAACGATATTTTATAATATAGCCTTTGGCGTCAATAGCGCCATCTTCGCAATTCTCACTTTGCGCGTCATAGCATGGAATATACGAATATCTTTCATTGCTTAACGGATCAACAGGATAATTATCAAGGCATAAACCATTGAAACACTCTTCTTCTTTTTTCGCTTCTTTTTTAACTAATATTCTCTCCGGAAATTTATTGCGATTACTGTAAAACAAAAACAAATCAGACTGCAATGCTTTTATCGCCGACAGCCTAATAATATCCCGCGACTGTTTTTTTTCAATAGATAACCCTAAAAACGTTACAACCGATAGCAAAACAAAAACAAGCCCGCCGCCGAAATACATTAAAATTTTATTTTTTTGTTCTTGAGTTATGGATTCTTTCATAACATTTGTTGTTTAGCCGTTTTTATTAACCTGTTTATATAATATCATTTTTTTGAAAAATTAGAAAATGTTTATTTTTATAAATCATTAATTGTTTTTTTGTAAACCTTAGCGCACTGCCGATATAATTTATTTGAACGCCCTTTATCAGCTTGATTCAAAGCCTCAAAATATGATTGGCGATTTCTGTTTTTGAGAAGTATCACTCCATATCCCGATTTAAGGAGCATCCAATTAAAAATTATTCTTCCTACCCGTCCATTGCCATCGGTAAAAGGATGAATATATTCAAAACGGTTATGAAAATCCGCGGCAATAAACAAGGGATGTCTTTTTTCTTTTTGCGCGATTTTTAACCAAAAAAATAATTCAGACATTCCGGAACGCACCTCTCCGGGAGGAACCGTTTCTTTGTTATTAACAATTATTTTTACTTTTTTGTAACCGCGCTCTATATCCAACCCAAAAGTTAAAAGCTTGTGCAATTCAATAATTGATCTTTGGTTTAGCTTAAAATCCTTTTTCCTAATTAAATCAAAAACTTTAATTGAATTTTGCACTTCAAATATTTCTTTTCTGCTAATTGTTTTTTTGATATATTTTCGCCCCGCAATAGATGACACTTCTTCCACTGACAATCTGCTGCCTTCAATCGCGTTAGATTCAAAAATAAATTGAATCGCGAATTTAAGCAATAATTTATCTTGCTCAATTTCGCTCATACTCGCAATTTTATATTTCCACTTTAAACGCGCGGCTTCAATTTCTTTAATTTCATTTTCAGTTATTTTCGGTTCTTTTTTAAATATATTCTTTATATTTTCCAACACCAATTTAATTTCTTTTTCTTTCAGCGCAACATAATATAACTCTAAATTTTTAGGTATATTTTTACCTATATATACCTGAATTTTTTTATATTTTTTATTCAGCCTGACTTGCTCCGTAAAATAAAAAAATGGCTTATTTTTAATAATTTTCTTCTCTATTTTTATCATTTTTGTTAGGTATATTTTTTATAGCTTTATTATAGCAAAAAAAATTTAAATTCGCAAATATATTCAAATATATATTGACAAAATTTTCATGGAACGGTATGGTTATAATACAACTATACGTACCTAATATTAAAAATAGCAATAAATATGAAATTATTAATCAATCTACAATACGATTTTGAATATCAGGGTTTTGTCGCTGATTGCCCTGCTTTGCCCGGATGCATGTCTCAAGGAAAAACAAAAAAACAAGCATTAAAAAATATTAAAGAAGCTATTCTCGGCTACGTTAAAACTCTTAAAAGGTAAAAATAATTCTTTAGTTTATGCTAAACCAAAAAACCGCCTAAAGGCGGTTTTTAAAATACTCTATAAATCATTTTTAATAATTTATTTCTACTTTTTTATTACTATTTCTTTAGCAATAAAATTTTTAATTTCTTTTATATTTTGATTGGCATAAACATTAACCACTTGTCCGACTTTTAAATTTTCTAAATTTGTTAACACTTGTTCATATTTATCCGGTCCTAGTTGCCTGTCAGGGCTTGGCACAAAAGTATTTATATCAATATTATTTTCCTTATAATAATTCTCCAATTCTTTTTTATATTCCTCTTTACTCTTTGGCTGAAACTTATATATTTGTGTTTGGTTATTTACAGTAACGATTCTATTGTCTAACGCCGGATCAGATAAAAGTTCAGATGAACTTATTTTTATATTAATTTGATTTCCATTAATCTTGGTAATTGTTCCAAAAACCATATCTCTTACAATACCGTCATTGGCAATTGATCCGATTTGCGCGTAAAGCCTTGCCTTGGCATCATTCCAGCCTTTTTGATAACTTACTTCTCTTACATCATTAATTTTAATATTTAGAAAAAAACTAAAAATTGCTATAAATAACAATAAAAAAATAATTAAAACTATAGCTTTTATGTTTTTTTGCATAAAATTATTTGCCAATTCCGCACCATTTTATATGCCATTTCCAAGTATCCCTGACTGTAACAGTATTAAATGCCGTTAAATCATTATTGCTTAAATACAGCCTAAAATCCGTAGCGTTTGAATCATATATATTGTTTATACCAACGGCTTTATACATTCCATCATCACCGTTTAATGACGCAAAATAAATTACTTCATTATTTGTAAAATTAGCAATTGTCGTATCTACTACTACGGTAATTGTATTAGCCGCCGCTACTATCCAATTTGTTGCCCCATAAGATGTGGTGCCGCATACCATTTTTAAATTTTCACCGCCTGTATTAGTTATATTTGCCGAACCGGTATTCACCTGGCTATCAACATAGGCTTTGCTTGCCACATCGCTATCATTAATCGGATCAGCTAAATTTATAATATTATTGCCACCCATATTTAAATTGCCTTGCATGGTGTCCCCGCTTTTTGCCACAAAATCGTCATCCAAATTATTCCAGTCTGTCGCGTCTAAAGAATCGCCTAAATTTTTATTATAATTTCCGGTCAAAGCCATGGCGATTTGCTGCCATGAAAAAGGAAAAAAAACAAAAAAAGAACTCACAAATAAAACAAATACAAAAATTAATAACAAAGATAATTTTAGCTGTTTAGTTTTAATATTTTTAAATAAACTCATAAATAATTATTTTTTAATTTAACTAATACTATTATATCATATTTTATTTAAAATACAAAAATCAATATTTATAACTGTTTATATTTTAGCACAAATACCAAAAAACCGCTAATAAAAAGCGGTTTTTTGAAATATTTTATCAAAGCAAAAACTATAAACCATTTTCAGTACAGTCACCTGCCCTTTGATAGCAAGAACCATTGATGCAAACAAAATATTCAGCTTCGCCTTCCAAATAGGCCGATATACAATAGCCATCACCACATTCAGCAGCAGTAGCACCATCATTATCACATTCATAATGATAAACAAGAGGAGGGGTTGCAGCATTGTCATCGGTCGGATCATCGGGAATTGATTGCAGGTAAGTATTAGTGCCGTCCGTAATAGAGCTTCCAGAACTGCAAAGCCTGTCAATAGCGGCGGCATCCTCGGCAACAGCAACAACACCAGCATCACCGCAAACTTGTGGCGCTGTAAGATTTATCGGATAATCACTCGTCCCTTGATCGGACGAATAAAGCTCCATTGCTGTTGAAATTTGTTTCATATCAGACATTCTTTTGGCATCGCGAGCTTTTTGCCTGGCATTGCTTAAAGAAACAACAGCCAAAGTTGACAGTAAACCGATAATGGCGATTACTACCAATAACTCAATTAAAGTAAAACCTTTTTTATTAATTTTCATATATTCACCTCTCTTTCTATTTTTTCACACTCATTAGCTTAATTCTAGAAATTAAGACAACGAACGTGAGGATTAAATTAAATAATATAACTTATCCACATTATACCATAAAATCGCCTAAAAATAAATAAAAAATCATAAAAAATCATAATACCGACTTCAAATATTCAATATAGGCTACAATTTAAACCCGATTTCAGTTTTATCGCCTTCTTTTTTATTAAACTCATCTAAAATTTTATAAATATCTATAATTTTATTATCATATTTATTTTCTAATTCTGCCATTTTCATAGCCAAGCCATCATAAGTTGAAACAAACTTTCTTATATTTACAAAAGTTCGCATAATTGCGATATTAACCTCTATTGCTTTCTCGCTATTCAAAACACTGGATAACATAGCAATGCCCTGTTCAGTAAAAACATAAGGAAAATATCGCTGCCCACCCCAACTTGAGGTCACAATTTGTGACCTCAAGATTTCAAACTCTTCTTTTATTAATCTAAACATAAAATCTTCTGGAAATCTTTTTGTATTTCTTCTGACTGCTTGATTAAAAACTTTAGTCTCCACGCCATAAAGACTAGCCAAATCTCGATCAAGTATAACTTTTTGTCTTCTTATTAAAAATATTTTACTCTCAACAATATCCTGCGATACAATATTTAATTCTTTTATTTTTGACATAAAATTTATAAACCACAGATTATTTTACCACCCCCTAATCATCTTCACTCCATCCTCCTCCAAAGTATAAACAAGCGCGTATTCGCTGCCTGTTGCGTCGGTAACATAACGATATATGTAAGTATTGTTTGTCGTTGCTAAATTATCATCATTTATCGGATCAATCGGCATTATCATTATAATCGGACGCGCTCCCGCGGTTAAATCAGCTCCTAATACATTTAAATAACACCAAGAACCGTCATCAACAGCATCGCCGACTGTCGCGCCAAAATCAGCTGCCGCTCCATCCCAAAGCCCGCAAATAGGATAATGCGCGTTCTCAAAATTATACAAACTAAGCGCTGTTCTAATTTGCGCCATATCGCCCTTGCGCAAAGCATCACGCGCCTTAACGCGCGCGGAATTCAAAGACACGACTGAAAAAGAAGAAAGAATGCCAATGATGCTGATCACAACCAAAAGCTCTATTAAAGTAAAACCGCGTCTGTTTATTTTATAATTAAATTGCATGATAAAATTTTAATAATTCCAAATTTATTATACCACAAATCTATAATATTATAAAAAATTAAAAAATAAACACAAAAATAATTAATTTTAGAAGTTTGAAGACATCTGGTACATTGGCAGGATAATTGCCGCGACCATAAGACCGACGCCGATGCCCATGACAACCATAATTATCGGCTCCATTAAAGTCATTAGGTTCGCGACCATATTATCTATTTCTCTGCCGTAAAAATCGGTAATGCGCTCCAAAATAACATCCAGCTTGCCTGTTTTTTCTCCAATACTCATCATCTGCGAAACCATATTCGGAATGTCTTTGCTGCCTGAAAAAACCAATGAAATTGAATTGCCGTCTTCAATCTCTTTTTTAGTCGCCAATATCAAATCTTTATAAACTTGATTTTCCACAACCTCGGACACAATTAATAATCCCTTGGAAATATTAACTCCGCCGACTAAAAGAGTGTGAAGCGAACGGGTAAAGCGCACTAAATAAATCAAGCGGAACAAACGACCGAAAATCGGCAAATGCAAAAGAATTCTGTCAATAACTTTTTTAAAAGCAGGTATTTTTTTTACAATTTTAAAGCCGACTATCAAACCTATTAAAACAATCAAAACCAGCCACCAAAAACCTGCTAAAAAATCCGATACCGCCACTAATATTTTAGTTGCCATCGGCAATTCAGCTCCAGTTTCAATAAGCACGGCTGTTAACTTCGGCACCACAAACACCATCATAATAACGCCGACAGCGGTTAAGCCGCAAAATACAAAAGCCGGATAAATCATAGCGCCCTTAATTTTGGAAGTCATGTCATAATCCTTTTCCAATTCATCAGCCAAATAATTCAAAACTTCATCAAGCTTACCTGAGGTCTCGCCAGAACGGACAACATTAACATAAAATTTGGAAAAAATATGCGGCTTCTTGCCTAAAGCGTCTGACAAGCGCGCGCCTTCGTCAATATCATCGGCAATTTCAGAAATTGCCATTTTTAATTTAACATTGGAGGCTTGCTCGGTAAGCAATTTCAAAGACTGCACTAAAGCGACATTAGCGGAAATCAAAACCGAAAACTGGCGGGAAAACGCAACCAGTTCTTTGGCTTTTACGCCTCCAATTACAATAGAAAAATTGCCAAACCCGCCTGCTTTGGTTTTTTCCAAAGAAACTATATTTAAATGTTTATCTTTCAGCAAATCAATCGCCGCTTCTTCGCTCTCAGCCTCAACCAAACCGGAAACGGTTTTATTATCTTGATTTGTAGCGCTATATTTAAATGCTTGCATATTCTAGTCTCGTCCCAATATTTTTTTAATCCTTGTAACAACTTCCGAAGGCATAAAATGGGCTTTAATTAAATAATCATCCGCGCCTAAAATCAGGCCCTTTTCAATTTCATCTTTTTGGTTTAAATTCGTCAAAAGAATAATTGGAATTTTTTTTGTATCCTCATCAGCTTTCAATTTTTCCAACACCTCAAAACCGTTCATTTTCGGCATTAAAATATCCAATAGAATTATATCAGAGTCTGTTTTTTTTGCCGCCTCCAAGCCTTTCTCGCCGTCATCCGCGGTTGCGACAACAAACCCCTCGGCTTCAAATTTTATTGAATACATGCTTAATAAAAAAGGATCGTCTTCAATTAAAAGAATTTTAATAGGATTATTTTTGTCTGTCATATTTTTATTATTATGTTAATTGTTAATTTAATCCTTCATCACCCTCATAACCTCCTCCATTGTCGTGATTCCCTGTAAAACTTTTAATATTCCATCTTGTTTTATAGCAATAAATTCTTGCGTGCTTAATATTTGCTCCATGCTTAAATCGCGATTGCCGTCAAAAATCAATCTTTTTAACTTTTTATTTATATCCAAAACCTCCACAACTGACACCCTGCCGAAGTAACCGCTGTTGCCGCAGCGCGGACAGCCTTTGCCATGGTAAAAAGTTAATTTTTCCGAATTAAAGCCTTTAACTATTTTATTAATATATTTTTCATCAATATCGCTTATTTTCGCCTTTACTTCCGATAAAATATCTTTTGGAATTTCAAATTCCTCTTTGCAGTGCGGGCATATTTTTCGCGCTAAGCGCTGTGCAATTACCGTATGAACGGTTGAGCCCAGTAAAAAAGGCTCAATGCGCATATCAAGCAAGCGCGGTATAGCGCCAACTGCGCTATTCGTATGCAAAGTGGATAAAACCACGTGTCCGGTTAAAGCGGCGTGAATCGCCAATTCCGCTGTTTCTTCATCGCGAATTTCTCCAACCATAATTACGTCAGGGTCTTGCCTTAAAAAAGACCTCAGACCTGTTGAAAAAGTGTAGCCGATCGTAGGTTTGACCTGCGACTGATTAACACCTTTTATTTGATACTCAACCGGATCTTCCAATGTGGAAATATTTACGCCTTCCTTATTTAAAATATCAATCATTGAAAACAAAGTGGTTGATTTGCCAGAGCCGGTAGGGCCTGTTACCAAAAGCAAGCCTTCGGTTTTTTTTAAATTATTTTCCACCACTTTTAACTGCCTTCCCTGAAAGCCCAAATCAAGCAAAGTCGGAGCGCCTTTAGTCGTATCTAAAATTCTCATAACCACTTTTTCCGAACCGACCAAAGGCAGGATTGAAACGCGAAAATCAATTTCTTTTTTATTTATAAGCAGGCGAATGCGCCCGTCTTGCGGAATTCTGGTTTCGTCAATTTTTAAATTCGCCATTACTTTTACGCGGGCGACAATCGCGTTATGCACATTGCGCGGCAGCACCAAAGAAGTATGCAATATGCCGTCAATGCGATACCTGACTCTGCTTTCCGAATGCAAAGGCTCAATATGAATATCGCTTGCGCCTCCTTCAACCGCGTGGCGTATTATAACTGAAACGATTTTTGCAACTGGAGCGCTCTTGGTTATTTCTTCCAAATCAATCTTATCCTTGTCGTCAACCGTCATTAATTCCTCTTCCTCTGACTCTTTGGATTCTATTGCCGAAGAAAGCTCTTCAGAAATTGATTCATATTTTTTAATCGCTTGGGCGAAACTGTTTATTGAAACAAGAAAATATTCAACTTCCAAGCCGTTTCCTTTAGCCAAAAAATCCATTGCCTCAATCGCTTTAAAATTATCAGGATCAATTATTCCGACTTTTATTTTCTGGTCGTCTTTTGAAAAACATATAATTTTATAATTTTCCGCAACCTCTTTGGAAATTATATTGATTATATCTTTATCAATATCTTTTTCCTGCAAATTTTCATAAGGCAGATTATAAAGCGTTGCCTTAAGCTTTGTCAGATCTTCCAAACCGATTATTTTCTTATTTACCAAAATTTCTTCAATATTCTTTTTGTTCGCTTTTGCCTCTTCTTTAAATTCAATTATTTGCTCTTGCGTTAACATTTGATTTTCAACCAAATGCCTTAAAATTTCTTCCTGTTTTGCCATATATTAATTATTTCGTAAAAGGATTTTTTTTGCCAATTTTTAAATCCTCTATATCTTTAATTTTAACTGAATTATCTTTTAAGCCTCTATAACGGCTATCTCTCAAAAAACCTGAGTCAAATTTTTTAGTCGGCATATCAAGCGCTTTAAAATCCGTTTGCGGAGCCAAAAGAGAGTCTTCTTTTTTATCGCTGCCGGTAAAAATATGATCTTTCAACAGCAAAACAGCGATAATAATAAAAATTACGCCTAAGACAGCTCCGTAAATTAAATTTTTCTTTTGATTAGATTTCTGCGTTAACATCTTGTTTATCTTTTAAATAATATGATGTAACCGTTAAATTTAAAGCTCCGGCTTCCATGTCAAAATTCAATTCATTAATATCCAATATCTGCAATTTTTTTTCAAACGTAAATAATACTTTTTTAAAATGTTCATAATCGCTAACTCCTGAAATTGACAAATCTATTTTAAGTTCATCTATGTCGGAAACCGGTGCTGCTGTGCCAACATCCGTTTCCACGCGCCTGCTTCTTGAATTATTTGCTGTCTGGCTTTCATATATTTCAATAGAATCAAGAATCAAGCCTTGGCGCAGAATAAAAGCCTCCATATTTGTAAATAAAAAATTTTTCTTGATTTTTTCAGGAATCATTATGCTTATTCTTTGCTTTTCGGTCTCGCTAACGCTTTCATAAGCCAAGCGATATTCTTGCAATTTTTCCAATTTTTTTCCAAGCATTGCTTTATTATTTTCCTTATTTTCATTAACAGCTTCAATATTATTTTTTATGCTATCCTGCTTGGCTTTAATAATATAAAAATAACCGATGTATAATAATAAAACAACCGCCAGCGCGACAATAAAACCAAAATATTTAAGCAAAAATAAATTTATTTTATTCTGCATTTCTTTATTTTGTTTGCTGCTTATTTCCGGTTTGTTCATTTTATTTTAAAAATATCCGGAGATAACTCCAGTTCTAATGAATATTTTACGCCGCTTTTTATTTTTTCATCTTCTTCGCCTTCCTCGTTCATTGATCCTGATAAAGTGTTTGCTTTTAGCACATGCTTGTCAGCCCTTAAAATTCTTAGCTGATTATCAATATCGCTATAATTTTTAGCAACCGCCTCAAAATTAAAAGTTCCGGCAATATCGCCTGAAACGCTGCTTGTGTAATAAGTATTGGATAAAGTATTTTCTTCCAAAAATTTAAAAAAATTAGTCCAATGTATGTGGCTATCAAGCAAATCCGCGGCAATATTCAATTTTTCTTGAAACTCAATAATTTCCTGGTTCTGCTCTTCAAGCTTATCAATTTTAACATTTAAAACTTTAATCTCCCTGTCCAAGTCCTTGCCCTCTAAACCGGACGCGTATTCCTTGTAAATCAATTGCGCGTAAAAACCGCCGATTACCAAAACAACAAAAACCAAGCCGAATAAAATAAAAATGATATTTTTTTTCCAATTTATGTAAGTTGTGACATCCTCTTTGATTAAATTGGTTTTTAAAGTGGCTTCCAGCGAATATCCGGAACTATCAATTTTATTAATTCCGGATTTCAAACCCGCAAGACTTAAACCGCTTTTAACGGACTTTTTCTGATTTGAATTCGGAGCGGCGATTTTTATATTTTTCTTTACTGAAAAACTTTTGTCTTGCTTTTCCGTTTTTAAAGCTTCGTTATATTCATTTAAAAAACGCTTTTTAGCCGCAAAATCAGAATTATTATCAATAATATTGTTTTGCGATTTTTTAAAAAAAGAAAAGAAACCCTTTTTATTTTCTTCCAAAGGCTGATTGTCTGCCAAGCCGCTATCAGGCGACGTCCACGCGATTTTCTCTTTCTCTTCTTTTAGCCCGGCTTTTTTTACATTTTCTTGATTTGTTACAAAGTTATTGCCGCTCATAAATTACAAATTAATAAATAATGCGAATACTACAAATTATATTTTATTCTAATTCCCTAATAGCCAAGCCGATTGCTACTGCCAGTCTGGGACCGATCTCTTGCAATAACGGCTTTAATTCTTCCGGATAAGAAACTCTGGACCAAGGATCTCCGATAATTACTTTCATATCCAAAATTTTAGCCAAATATTTGGTCAAATCAGGCAAAAGCGCTGAACCGCCTGACAAAACAATCTTTTCAATTTTTTTATTATTCTTATCCTGGAAATGATTGATGGCGTATTTTATCTCATTAACTACCGGCGAAACAGCGTCAATAATCGCTTTCGGCGCCTTGCTGCCGGGCGAAGCAATCGCGGAAACGCCCAAATCATATTTGAATTGTTCGGACTTATCCAAAGAAATATTTAAATTCTTGGCTATCGCTTCTGTTATTTTTTCTCCTCCAACGTCAATGCTACGATTCAATATGGGAATAATGGAATCAACCACAGACACATCCGTGGTGCTGGCGCCGACTTCAACCAGCATTATTGTTGATTTATCATTTCCAAGCAAAGAGCGAATCAGGGAAAAAGTTTCCGTTTCCAAGCTTAATAAATTTATTTTTGCCAATTTAAAAATTTCAATATATTTTTTCACTAAAATTCGCGGCGCTCCCGTTAATAAAACTTTAATATTATTAACATTTTGTTTGTTATTTTTTTCTTTCTGGCTAGCGTCAATTTCTTTCCAATCCAAAATCATATCTTCCAATGGAAGCGGAATTACTTTTTTTGCCTCCCAATGAATAGCCGAAGCAATATCTTTTTTGGAAACATTGGATAAATTCAAAATTGAAGAAAAAACAGAAAAAGTCGGCAAAGCGGAAATCGCGCTTTGCGCGCTTATTCCGGCTTCTCTGATAATTTTTTTTATCACACGAGCGGAAAGCTCGGGATTATTCTGCCAATCCATGGTTTTTGATTTTTCACTTTCGCTAAAGCCATAGCTTGCCAGTTTAATTTTTCCGCTTTCTTTTTTTAGCTCAACAATTTTTATGCCGGTGCTGCCGATATCTATGCCCATATAGCTTGCCGAATTTGATAATAACGCCATAAAGTATTTTGCGCGATTTCTTAATTTGTAGTATAATTTATATACATCTGAAATTACTGTCTCTAGCGCATGCTAATAAATATTTTCTTTTTTTATTATACCACAAAACAGCGCTTAAACAAAATACTTTTATGAATTTTTGGCATAAATACCAAAAACTTATTCTAATAACGGGTTTTCTTGCTATTTGTTTATCAATCGGCTATTTTTTGTATTTAATATTCTTTAAACCGTCTATTCCGACAACACCCATAAACAAAGAAAAAACAAGCACCTCGAGCGTAGATGGTTTCCCTGATTCTTCCGGAGCAAAAACAATTGGCAAAACAGAAGACGACTCGCAGACAAGCGATACTTTTTTACCGCAAAACAGGATCAGCGAAATAGCCAGAGGCGGCTTAACCAAAACAAGCAAATTAAACAATGAAAGCTCCCTTAATCCCATAATCAGCTCTGATGGAAATAATTTGCAATATTACAGCAGAGAAGACGGACATTTTTATAAAATTGATAAAAACGGCAAAGCAATTTTACTGTCGGAAAAAAGATTTCACAATGTTGAAAATATTGTTTGGGCGGATACTAAAAATAAAGCTATCATTGAATATCCTGACGGAGCAAATACTTTATATAATTTTGATACAAATAAGCAAATAACACTGCCATTGCATTGGAAAGATTTTAATTTTAGTCCCGGTTCTGACGAAATCGTCATGAAAAGCATCGGTCTTGATCCGGGAAACCGCTGGCTGGCTATTGCCAGTGATGACGGTTCCAAAGTTCGCGCCCTTGAGCCATTGGGAACAAAAGACGATACAGTCTATCCTGCTTGGTCTCCCAGTAATCAAATCGCCGCGGTTTTTACGGAAAGCCGTGATTTTGACCGCCAAGAAGTTTATTTTGTAGGACTGAATAATGAAAATTTCAAATCCACCATTGTTGACGGCCGCGGCTTCCAGCCGAAATGGTCGCCAAAAGGCGATCAATTGCTTTATAGCGTTTACTCAAGTAAAAACAATCTTAAGCCGAATCTTTGGGTGGTAAACGCGCAAGGCGAATCAATCGGCAGCGGACGAAAAAGCTTAAACATTGAAACTTGGGCGGAAAAATGCGTTTATGGCAACAGCACTGCGTTATACTGCGCTGTCCCTGAAAATCTGCCGGAAGGCGCCGGTTTGTTTCCAGAACTTGCTTTGGAAAGCAAAGACAATATCTATAAAATTGACACAAAAACCGGAGTAAAAAAATTAATCGCCATACCTGATCAAGATTTTAGCATGTCTAATTTGATGATTAGCGAAAACGGCTATCATCTTTATTTTACTGACAATGAAAATAATAATATTCATAAGATTAAATTGAAATAATTCATGAATTTTATTTTTGATTTAATTTTCCCGATAGAATGCTTGGGCTGTGGCAAGCAGGGAAAATGGCTATGCGACAAATGCTTTAAAAAACTTGAAGTTAACAGCAAACAGCATTGCTTGAATTGCAAAATTGAAAATGATTTCGGAGAATTATGCCCTGAATGTAAAAAATTGTTTTACTTGGACGGCGCACTTGCTGCTGGAAATTATGAAAACAAGCTAATAGCGCAATTAATTAAGCAATATAAATATTATTTTTCTAAAAAAATCGCTGATATTCTCAGCGATTTTTTACTTTTCTTTCTTAGGAATTTAAACAGCCAAATAATTTTACTGCCAACGAAAAAAGCGAACGCGCCTGAATTTTTATTTAAACAAAATAATTATTATATTATGCCGGTTCCTTTGCATAAACGCCGCTTGCGCTGGCGCGGCTTTAACCAAGCAGAGGAACTCGCAAAAATATTATCAAAAAAACTGAACATTCCAATGCTTTTAAACCAATTATCCAGAAAAAGGCACAGCAAGCCTCAAGCCAAAATGAATTCACAAAAAAGAAAAACCAACATCAGCGGCTGCTTTCAACACACTGGCGCCCCTCTTGACGGAAAAAATATTATTCTTATTGATGACGTCGTGACAAGCGGCTCAACCCTGAATGAATGCGCGAAAGTTTTAAAAGAAAAAGGCGCGAAAGAGGTTTGGGGAATTTGCGTTGCTTGGGGCGGGTAGGATTATAAACCAAAATGTTTTTTTAAATATTCTTCTACTTGAGCCATTACAATAAATTCTATTTCACCAATCTTATGAATAAAACGCGCTTTATCAAAACTGATTACGTGATAAACTTTGATTAATGAATCTTTATTTAACCTATTTTTTAAATCTTTTTTTACCGCAATGTCATCTATATATTTATTGGTTGAGCTAGTCATAGGCATTATAGTAACTACTGTTGCAATCTGTATTTGTTTATTGCTTTCAATAATAAGAGCCGGCCTATCTTTCATATATTCATGACCGACGCTTTTGCTTTCTATAAATTTAACTAACCATATTTCTCCTTTCTTCATAGTTGTTTTAAGCTGCGATAATAATTAGCTTCATCCGCTGGCATATCGCCAAGGACATCAAGCGCGTCTCTGCCGGCGGCATCCTGCATTGCCGACAACTCCTTAAATGAAGAATTTTTTATTACATTTTTTACAACCCCGTTAACCATATAATTATCATTTTGATGAATAAAAATTGGCGTAATATTTTCGGTTGACTCTGAGGTAAGCGCGATTTGCTTTCCTTTGCCATCCCATAAAAATTTTTTTATGTTCGCGGCGCCGTCAATTACAGATAACACATAATCACCATTACTAGGACTTTTATTACCCGGATCAATCAACACGTAATCGCCCTCTTCAATGGAAAATTCACCATTCACTTTAGCCTGATTCATTGACGGACCTTGAGCCTTAACCGCGAAAATATTTTTTACCTTGCCAATCAAACTTTTTGATACGCGGAGATATCCTTCCAAATTCTCTTCGGCAAACGCGCTTGCTTCACCGCAATCAGCACAGCCATAAATAGGGACAGCCACAACGGAATCTTTTCTTATAATTTCCGGATTTACTTTCCCAATTTCACCGGTTTTCTTATTGATATCAACTAATCCCTTCTTTTCCAATTGAGCTAAATGATGGCGAATTTTTTGCGGATGCGTTTCATCCACCAATAAAGCAATATCCCTTAAACTCATTTTTTTAAGATTTATCTTTGATGAAATGCTTAATAATTTATTTTGTATAGGGTGGATTTGCATAATTTTTCTCTAATTGCTTGTTAATATTATATATCAAATATATATCCTTGTCAAATTTATGTCATAAATTCTCGCTTATCTTGTCAAGTGTCTTGACACTTTATCTTAAATTTATTAATATTAAGTTAAGAGTACTTTTCTCGCTCCCCAGAAGCGAGTTTATTAACCCTGATTTGAGTCTGGGGCGCAAATCAATTAAAACAAAATTATGAATAATTCTAGAAAAGTCACCAGCCGTAGTGCGGCTAGAGCTTCAAGCAATGTTTTACGAGATGATCGGACTGGTCGGAAATCAAAAACAGCGGCAGGCAGCGCGCTGTCTCAAACTCCGAATAAACGGAGGAAAAAATAAAAACAAATATAGCATGGGGAATAGAGTGAAAGCTCTATTCCTTTTTTTAGTTAGCTATTTCCAATCAGTGATTAAAATTTATGTAATTGTCTTGAACTATGATTTTAATTGATTATTGTGCTGGGCTATGGTTATCTTTAATAAGCCCAAATTTCATATTTTCTGCCGCTTCAACACCAACATCCGATCTTAACAAAAAATCATCTAAAAATTTCTTTTTCGCTTCGCCTTGCATTAATTCCACTTGGCTTTTTTTTGATAAAAAGGGAAATAGCGTAAATTCAAAATTGTTGTTTTGCAAAACGGCTTTGACTGCCAAGCCTTCTTGCGTGTCTTTTGAAAAATATTGATCAAATATAAAATTACCAAGCGAATAAAAAATATACTTGCCTTTATACTCTTCAACTCCTTGAACAACATGCGGATGATGGCCAATTATCAAATCAGCTCCAAAATCAATTAATTTACGCGCGAATGTTTTTTGTACCGCGTCATAATCACGGCTATACTCTTTGCCCCAGTGCATATTAACTATTACGGCGTTGGTTTTTGATTCTAAATTTGTAATAATTTTTTCAACTTCCGCCTCGCTTAAAATTCCGTAAACCATGCTAAAACTTGCCATGCCGATTTTTTTTCCGGCAATATTTAATATTTTAAAACTGCAGTCACCGGTCTTTCTATCACGGCATCCCGAATAAGAAAAACCCAAATCATCCAAATTTTTTCTTGTTTCAATAATTCCTTGCTCTCCTTGATCAAATATATGATTATTCGCGATTGTAGAAAAATTAAAATTGTAATTTTTAAGATTGGCAATTATCTTTGGCGCAAAAGCAAAATCATAAGCCATTTTAGGGTCATAATGCGCGCCGTCATCTGTAACAGCTCCCTCCAAATTCGCTGAAATTATATCACATCCTTGAAAAAATTCTTTTTCCTTGCCGGCAATATTTTCAAACAAATAATCAAAACCTTTTTTATCAATTATATCGCCGACATGGCGATCAAACATTAAGTCGCCAAAAAATAAAAATTTTATAGCAGTTGGTTCAATTAATATTTTTTCTTGTTCTTCTTTTGCTTCTTGCTTGTCTCCTCCAAAAAACACAGCCGTTACATAACTCGTTGTCTCAACATTTAAATTATTATGCATTATTCCGGAATTAGTGTTTTTTAAAATCTTTATTTTACTGTTTTCCAAATAATCTTTCATCATCATTGGAATTGCCACGCATGACGGGCAATCCAAATTATCATTAGTCATTTTAAAAATTGCTCCATAATCGCTATTCTGTATCGCGGATATTGTTTCCAAATCTTTTACCTGCGCAATCTCTCCGTCCAAATAATGGGAAAAATCAACTGAAGAAATAATAACAACGTCATCATTTATATAATTCTTTAAAAAATTAAAAAACTCCAGCGAATGTTCAATGTCTATTTTACGGCTCATTAAAATCGGGACTACTTTTGAATTTGGCGAATAATGTTTTATAAACGGCAACAGATTAAAACAAGCATGATCGTTTTTTACTATTTCATTATCAAGTTTGATAAAATCTGATTCAAGCAAAATATTAATCATTTCCATGTCAGATTCAATTATTCCCAAATCCGTATCCCAAGAATAATCAGAACAGATCATCAAAGCATCGCCAAGCTCATTATGGTTCGGTCCGATTATTAAAACCGTTTTTGGCTGATTGCTTAGCGCGACAGAAAACAATTCAGCAATTAAATCCGCCGCAAGCAAATGATGCGGAGAAATGCCGGCAAATATATTATTCTTTATTTTATTTTTATTTATTGGATACTTTTCCAGTGATTCAAAAAATATTCCCCTATCTTCCAAGGAAACATTATTTATCTTTTTATCCTGCCTGTCTTGTATCTGTAAATTATCCAATTTAACTAAATCAAAAAAAACAACTGCAAGAGATGTTGCTAATAAAATACAAATTAATAATATTATTTTATTTTTTCCCATCATCCCGCTTGTTTTTATTTATTTCTCTTACAAGATAAACAATTCCGATGATTGTCATGATTATTGGAAATAGCAAGCCATAATATTTTTTAATTGGGGCTTTTTTTATTTTTAATTCTCTGATAATACCAACATTTTTTTCAGAAAAACTTTCTATTGCCCATTCTTTGATTTCCTCCATTTCTCTTGAATTTTCTTCTATTTCCAAAGTTTGCGCGTCTGACATTCCTGATATTTCAGGAGAATACATATAAGAAACATGCGCCGGCGGTACTTGAAAGATTCCGCTGTTTACGACTCTTGCTTTGTATTTAATTGTTCTTGCGCCATTTCTCGGGTATCTTAAATAAACCTGTATCCCGTCTTTTTTATAATCTTTATCGCCATACCAATACCATCTGCTATAAGAGTTTCTGCCTGATTCATTTTTTAATGTTGTGTTAATCGGAATCATTCCGGCAGGCAAAAAATCTTCAATTATCGCGTACTTTCTGTCATTTCCAAAACCGTTCACTTTTAATGATATTTCAACAACATCGCCGATTCCAATGGAATAATTAACGCCTTTTTCGTTTTGATAAACGCGATCAATTGAAACGCCGTTGCTAATTGCTTTTGCTTTTGCGTCTGAATTAAAGTTTTCAATCACAAGCGTTGAGTATATTTTTGTTTTTTCTTCCTGCTCTATCCTTAATTCAGAGCCGCTGTTTTTTATATCAGACTCTGAAATATTTAATTCAATAAAACTGTTATTTTTATCAATCACGCCTTTATCAATCATAATATCATCAAGATAAACAAAATATCTATTGCTTTCATTCATTTGATAAACAACAAGATAGTCAACCAATGCTTGAATTACCCTGGCTGTTCCGTAAGTATTTGACCAATAGCGAGTTCCGCGATTTTCCAATAAATAACCGGCCGCCTTATGAATTATGCCGCTTTCATATTTTACTGACAACAAGGCTCTTATCGCCATCGCGTTTGAAGCGTTTCTTGAGCCGTATTTTTCTGAATTTCCTGCAATCCAATAAATATATTTTCCATCTGTTTTTGATTTTGATAATAATTCTTCAATTCCGATATTTGCCGACTTACTATGACCTGCCAAAGAATTTGCCATTATCGCGTAAGACAATGATTCAACATCTAAATTTTCAAACTCATTAAAATCATCAATTTTATCTCCCAAAAGAACTAAAACATAATTTCTATACGCGATTGCTTCATTTTTTGATGATGCGCCGTATTTTGTGTATGAATTCAAGTCTATATCGCGAAAAAAATTGCTTGCTTTTTCAAGCACGCTTTCATCAATATCAACTCCGGCGTTTTTTGCTTTTAAAACATATTCAAAAATATACGCGCTTAACGCAATTTCAGATTGATCGGAATTCCACCAAGCCCATCCGCCGTCATTATTTTGAAAATTGGCTAAACGATCTATTCCGGCCATAATCATTTTATCCAAATCTTTTCCAAAAAGTTTTTGCTTGAATATTTTTTCATTTTCTTTGGCAATAACAGCAGGCACAAATTGGCTTGTGGTTTGCTCCATGCATCCATAAGGATAGCCTACTAAATAATCCATTGCCGACATTATCGGTCCTTCAGCAGACAAAGATAAGGTTAAGTTAATCTTTGCCTGTTTGGAAGAAGTTGCCAATAAGTCAATCTGATAATTTTGATTGCCATTTCCTGAAAAAGATTTTGTCTGCCAAAAACCAAACTCTTTAACAGGTATTTTTATTTCAATAATGTCGCCGATTTCATCATCATTAATATCCAAAGCTGAAAATCTTATTACTGCCTGTTCGTTTTCTTTTTCAGGAAAAACCGACCAATTTATTTGCTTAAAACCTTTTGATTTTATAACAATCTTTTGACTTGAGCTTGCGACGCGTCCTGAATCAAATTCCAAATCAACAAAAAATTCTCTATCAATATCACTATAATTATTTACAATTGCCGACACAATTATGCTGTCGCCGGTTCTTAATATATTTGGCAATACAGGCTCTATAAAAATATCTTTTGTGACCAACAAATCTTTTTTTGTTTGACCGACTTTTGTGTCAAGCGTTGCCGCGACTGCCGAAATTACCCAAG
Source organism: Candidatus Parcubacteria bacterium (assembly GCA_023142915.1). Taxonomy (GTDB): domain Bacteria; phylum Patescibacteriota; class Patescibacteriia; order Patescibacteriales; family UBA12075; genus JAGLYP01. The sequence goes on from JAGLIO010000074.1 coordinate 22,791, forward strand.
TTGTTAAATTGTCAGGCAATTTAAAAGTAACAGATGCCCTGCCGTTTTTATCTGTTTTTACGCTCGGATTCCAATAAGCTGCATCTTCAAAAACGCTTCTGGTTCCGCCTCCTTTATCATTATGCACCCAAATATTGTTCGCAATAAATGTATGATATTTTCTTATTTCCAAATTATAAACTTCAAATTTGCCTTTTTGCCATTCAACGGAATATACTTTTTGTTTTTCTCCATTTGAGTTACGCAAATAATCGCCAATTTGAATTAAGCCGGCAACATTCCAATCGTTATTAATCATTAATATATGATTTGGCGTTATTTTTAAATTTTCATTAATAATCAAGTATCCATCCACGACCGCATTGTGAACATCAACAACTTCTGCTTTAACCAATTTTTTATTTTCTTTATTCGCAAATGTTAATATTTTATCGCCTATGCTAACTTGGCTGATGCTTTTTATTTTATTATCTTGCATTAAAATTTCAGTATCTGCTGAAAAACATCCGCCTTTTTCAGCCATATCCATATTTAAACCTTTTAATGAATGACTCATTGAAGTGTAAGAATTTCTTACAGACCAAAATTTATCAAAAATATTTCCGGTATTATCATCAGCCAATTCAAACAATGCTTTGTCAACCAGCCAAATTGTTGACTCGGTTGAAACACCGTTGCCATTTATGTCTTTTGTTAGAATATCAAGCCGAACAGTATCACTAGGTCCGTATTCATCTTTATCGGCCTTGATTTCAACATCCAATAAATATTTTTCAGCTGACACATTAACGTTTCGTATCGCCCGATCAAGATTAAAATCAGAAAAACCGCTCGCGCTTATTCTAACATTTGGGATATCTTTAATTTCAACAGGCATTTTAAAATTTGCTTCTCCGCTCCTGATTTTTATCACATTAAATCTTTTTACCCAATCTCTTTCTATTGAAACAAAAACATCCCTGTCTTCAATTTTAGAAAAAACTTTAATATTCATATCTTCGCCTGCTTTATATTCTTCCTTGTCCGCGATAATTGATAATCCGCCAATCATATTATTATCATAATTATGATAATAATCTCCAACCCAAAAATTAAAACTTTTTTCAATTTTATTTCCTTTATCATCTTCTAAATTAATTTTTATACTATATGATCCTTTTTTAATTTTCTCAAAATTCAATATAAGCCTGCCGTCGCTATCGGTTGTAATAATTTTCTCAGGATAACCCTCTACATTTTTTTTACAACTCCAATAGCCGTTAGTACATACCCATTCCGTTCTTGCGATATTTACTTTTAATTCTCTTTCATTGACATTTTTATTGTCATCATACGGGACAATTTTAAATTCCACATCAACATTCCTTCCAACTTGCGCGTTATGTCTTCTGTTAACTCTGAATATTCCAAATTCAGCGCCTAAAACCAAAGCATTTTTTCTGGCAATCACTTGGTTTTGCGTGCTATCAATATATTTTGCTTCAATTATATAAACTTGGCCTTTTAATGAATCTTTTTCAACATCATTTAAAACAACCTCGGCCATGCCCTCTTCATTTAAGTCAACAACACCTGTCTTTACTGTGTTTTTACCATAATAATATCCATAATGATATGAATTATCTTGTTTTTTAAAATATTCCAAATACGGAGATTCATAATAATCTCGCCTTTTTACCGTATAACTTACCTGCTTATTATTAAGAGGCTGTCCTGAAAAATAACTGCCTTTTATTTTAAACTTTAAATCAGAACCGGCAATGACTTTTGTGTAGTCCATATCAATATCAAGCGTATATTCCGGCTTGCGATAATGCTCAACTAAAAAATTAATATTTGCCGAAGGAGTGTAACCGCCCCAGCCCCAACGGCTCGTTACCGCTTGTTCGCCTTCTTTTTTCAAATTAATCGTATAATTTCCCGTTTTAGCTGATTTTGGAATAATAAATTCACCGTCAACCGCTCCGTAATTATCTATATTAAATTTGTCAGTATAAACGATTGTTTTGTTCTGTCCATATCCCGTATAGACTTCTGCTTTTATTTCTCCGCTGAATATTTTATAATCAGCATCCAAATCAGCCCTCATTATTGATTTAAATTTAACAGTGTCACCAGGCTTATATATCGGACGATCAGTAAAAGCAAAATATTTTGTGCTTGGCTGTACTTCTTCAAAATTACCTGATTCGCCATAACCGCTATTTAAATATTTCAAATTTAAAAATACTAAAGATTCAGAGCCATCAGACTTAATCACTGCCACGTCAACATCTTCGCTTATTTTTGTTTTCGCGATTCCGTCATTATTAATTATACTCTTATCCATTTCTTCTTTTTTATCTTCCAAATTATATACTGTTACAGAACCGCCTGTTCTACTTTTCTTGGTTACGAAATCTTGAGACCAAAAAATTATTTCCTTTTGCGCCTCATGCGCCACTGTGCCAAAATTTGATCTTACAACATAAGCGTAATGGCTTTTTTTATCAATTTTCATATCCAACAAAAACACGCCGTCAGCGTTAATGGGCAAAAGTACTGTTTTCTCGCCTCTATATGAATATCTGTATTCTGACAAAGCAACATCAAGTGAAGCCACAAAAGGCAAACCGTCTGTATTGGCAGACGAGTCTAATTGATTTTTTTTATCATCATGAACAAGAAAATCAAGCAAATTGTCCATATCTGTTTTATATACATTAATATGTATGTTGCCTGATAAATTATATCCTGACATTTGTATAGAAGGCTCATCCAAAGAGCTAAGCAAAATAATACCGCCCCTGCTTCTTGAGTTATTGTTTCCATCAATATAAATTCTCGGCCTGTTCGTGTCCGGACCGCCGGCATCCGCTTTATTAACATAATCGGCGATTAACGGAATTAATAAAACTCCAATTAAAAAAACACTAAAAAAATAAAATAAAATTTTGCTTTTTAATTTTTTTGCCATATGATTTAATTATTATTAATATTATATTTTTATTATAACAAAAATCGCCATTTCTGGCGATTGTTATTTTTAAAACAAAAAAACGTAGGAATGCGCCGCGCCGCGTTCCTACGTTTTTTTACCCCAATCTTTTTCATCCTTATACTTGGCTATTAATTCATTAATCTTTTTAAATATTCCGGAATTGTCTTCTTTGGGATATTGTTTTAAATTTTTTTTATATAAATCTAAATTGGAAATAAATGATTCTATTTTCTCTTTACTGATATCTTTCTGGCATTTTCCATACCCCAGCTTTTCCAAAATAAAAGCATTAAAAATTTGTTCAAAATGGCTATTAATCGGCAAAGCCAAATATGGTTTTCCAAAATGAAGCGCCTCGCTAATAAGTGTAAAACCCGCGCTGGCTGCCACTGCCCGGCAATCAGCCAAATCGCGCAAGAAACCATCTTGGCTAAAAGGCTTAAATTCTATATTCCCGTCCATTTCGCGCCGGTCAAAGCCATAAACAATAAATTTGGCATTTATTTTTTTTAATATTTCAATTAAGCCTAAAAATCCAGATGTCACATAAACCAAAATAAAATCCTTTTCCAAAGCGCTAAGCGCTAATACTTCTTTTCTTAAAATTGGAGGGAATAAAAAAGTTTTCTTATCCGCTGTTCCGCCATGATGAAACGTGGTAACAAGGTACGCTTTAGGATTAAAAATCATTAATTTTATTACCAACTTAGCTATCATAGCGTCCGGTTTGTGTCCGCGCGGAACTTCAATAACAGTATTAGTAAGACGATGCTGATTATCAATGGAAATGAGAGGAATTCGCAAAAGATTGGCAACTATGCAAGATATCGGCTCAAAATCAGAAAAAATTATGTTTGGCTGAAATTTTTTAGCGTTTTTTACAACTCTTAATATGCTTCGCGCAAGCCCGGGAAATCTGCATAAATTTTTATACAAAGTTCCCATATACCGGATCTTATTATTTTTAAAGCTAAAATGCAATCCGTTAATTTCCTCCACGTCAAAATATCGGTTTAAGCCCTTATACCCTCTGCCATAAGAAACTACTTTTACTTGATGCCCCTGTTTGATTAAATTTTCAATTACTTCTTTTGCCCGAGAAGAGTGCCCCGACCCTTCGCCGGATACGCCATATAAAAATTTTGCCATAAATTTAGAGTGTTATTTTATTCTTTCAATTTCATTATATCATCTTTTTGCGTTTTTTTCTCTTTATCTTTACTCGTTAAACTTTATCCATAAAAAAATCTTCAACAATTAATAAAAACGTATGAAAAAACAAGCCTTACTGAATGGTGGTTATAGTTCAACGGTTAAAACATCGGCTTGTGGTGCCGAGATGATGATGGTTCAATTCCCTCTGGGCGCACATTGACAATATTAAAGCAAAAATTTATAGTTATAGATATAATATTATTATAAATTTATGCATATTATCAATTTATTGGAAGCTATATTTTTGCTTGTCTTGGTTTTTTGGTTTTTCTTTTTTATCGCGCAGGCCTACAACATCATATTCAGGGGCTATGCCCCGTTTATTTCCACTAAAAAAAGTATAATCAAAAAAATAATTAATAATATTGAGCTGGAAAACAACGCTGTTATCTGTGAGTTGGGCTGCGGGCGAGCCGGATTTTTGCGCTTTGCGCGAAAGAAGTTTCCAAATTCAAAAATAATCGGCTATGAATACGCGCTATTGCCGTTTTTCTTGGCAAAAATCCAAAATTGGTTTAAAAAAAGCAATCTTGATATTAGAAGAAATGATATATTCAAAGTTGATTTAAGCAAAACTGCTTTGGTATACTGTTTTTTAAGCGTAAAAATGATGAAGCTACTTAAGAATAAATTTTTAAAAGAATTAAAGCCCGGGGCGCAAATTGTCAGCTATCAATTCAAACTGCCGGAATTTGAACCGATAAAAGTTATTACTGGAGACAAGCCCAGCGAGAAGATATATTTTTATAAAATTAAATAATTTTTTATAATACCATATGAGAACACCAACAAGAAAACCCGGAAAATACGCCGGCATAAAACCTAACGCTAATATTACAAAAAGAAAATATTTGGAATTAAAAGCAAAATTGGAAAAGCTAACAGGGAGCAATCAAATACAGGCCATAAAAGAAGTAAAGCGCCTAGCTCTGGATGGCGATTTTTCGGAAAACCATGCTTATTCAATGGTCAAGGGCAGGCTTAGGGGAATTAATCGCAGCATAGATGAAATAAAAGATCAGCTTAAGCGAGCAATAATTATTAATCCGCAAAACACGGATACCGCGCGTCTCGGGCATTTTATTACCGTGGAAACCGGCGGAAAAACAAAAATCTACCAAATTCTCGGTCCCGCGGAGACTAACCCTGAAAAAAATATCATTTCCCATTTGTCCCCCTTAGGCGCTGCCTTAATCGGAAAAAAACGAGGAGATATAGTGGATTTAAAAATTAGAGATAATATAAAAAAATATAAAATACTTGAAATAAAATAAATATTATTTTGTAAGCATCTTATTCAGCCATCCAAATAAGCTAAAACCTTTGCTTTCCGCAATAACTTCTTTTGCTAATTCTATTTTCACTTGCTCCATTATTTCAATTTGTTCTAGTAATTTTGTTGCGTCTGCTTCGTCCGCAATTTGAATTGCCAGCTGTTTTAACTGTTCTAATTTTTCATCGTGATTGGCAAGCCTGTCTTCCACTGAATTTAAGTTCTTATAATCCGGTCCAAAGAAAAACTTCTTTAACCGTCCGCGATTTTTTACTTGCTTTATTTCATCCTCAATTTGTTCCTGATTCTGATTTTGTGTTTGCGCTATTACGCGAATTTGCTCGCCTATTCCTTTATCGCCCTGATTGCGATTGGCAACTCCCAGCATCTCATGTACTGCATTTGCAACCTTGCTTCTTCTTTGCCTTGCTTTATCATTAGGGTTATTTTGTCCAATAGCCTTGGCTTGTCCATTAGCCTGTTTGTCTTGCGCGTCCTGCTGTAATTGAACCGCATTTTGCTGTTCTTTTCCCTGATTTTTTAACATAGTCTTATTTTCCGCCTGCTTTGATACAGGACTTGGAATAATCGCGCTTGGCGCTGGAATATCTTTTGGATCTTCAACAATGCCAATAACAGCAAGAGGGGAAAGCATTAGCAAAAAAACACTAATGCTTAAAACTTTTTTAAAATGTTTTTTCTTGTTTTGCATATTTTTTAAAATTTTATTTAATAATTTTTTATTTTATTTAATCGCTTGTCTTATAAATTATAACAGAAACTTACAAAAAAAACAAACAAAAATATTTGACTTGTTTTATTTAATATGCTAATATCTTTTTAGATAGCTAAGGGTAGCTATTTTTTCTTTTGTTGAATATATTATTTTCAAATCAAAAATCCCAAATCATAAATCTTAAATTATTTGGGGGTGTAGCTCAGTTTGGTTAGAGCGCTTGCCTGTCACGCAAGAGGTCGCGAGTTCGAGTCTCGTCACTCCCGCACAACGGAACACTTGACCCTTTGATGTATTATGTCAAAGGGTTTTTTGTATGAGATTAGCAATTTTCCGTCCTTTAATGTTGAGTTCGAAAGTATAAAATTAAGCAGTTCGTGTTTTTCGTCCCGAGTAGCGTTTTTGTTTTAATTTATAAAAATTTAAAGCTTTTCCATAATTTTTCATTACCAATACCACGATAATATATTGTAAAAAGTAAATCGTTTTTAAAAAAAATTACTTCCTTGTTATAATCATATTTTTCCATATCGCTTTCTTGATAAACAACAATCGCATCCACGCCGTCAACTTTGATTTTTTCGTCTATTACATATCGCAAAAAACGACTCTCAATATCTTTATATCGATGACTTAGTCTTTCATTTTCTTTTTTCAGCCACTCATCCAAAGTTTTGGCTTCAGGATTTTCGTAAATACCGACATTCATCAGTCCCTGCCCGGTATAGGGTACGGCAAAATTTATTACTTTGCTAATTGTTTTTTCACCCCCGCCGTAATTATCTGAATATTTTATAACAAAATCATCACTAATTTTAAGGCGCAAATTTGAGGGGTAATCCATACTAAAGCCGTATTTATCATCCTGGTATTTTCGCCAAATATCAGCACCGCTGGCAATCCTTTCGCCTCGGCCGCCACTTATTCGCATTGACTCAATTACTTCATCCACGTTCTCGCGAAGTATAGCATAACCGCCAGCCTCTTGTGGCAATTCGCCCACAGACACGGCAATAATATGTTCATCGGTTTTGAGTATAGGCCGTTCGTTGGATAGGCTGAAAATTTTATCCAAACCAAAGTCAGCCGGGAATATTGAGGCGGAAAATAACATTTTATTTTCGCCATTTAGGTTTTTGTAATCAAATTTTACCACTCGCTTATTGTCTTCTTCGTGATGAGTGATGTCAATTTTATTTCGCCAGTTTTCCGGGTAGGCTATTTCCAGTCCGCTTGGTCCGTCATTCCAAAAATACGGCGTACCGTTTATGCAAGCAACTTTTGGCTTGTCATAATTCGGCGCGCCGTCCTTAACCCACTGTCCATTCTCGCAGACCCAAATATTCTTGCTTAGCATTGAGGCAAATATCGCCCCGCCGCCGAATACAAGCAAACACGCCGCCGCAATGATTGCGTATGTTTGTTTGCTTAAATTATTCAGATTAAATTTATGCTTGGGCAGAAATACAATATTTGCGCCCCTGATAACAATCCCGATAAGTCCGCCCAAAAGATAAATTCCGGCTAAGGCTCCGTGGATAAAAAGTTGGTCTTTATCAGAAAAGGGATTAAAGTGCGTCCATAATGACAAATTCAGATTCTCCAAAATATAGATGTGAAGTTTTATTAAAAAAATAACAAGGAAGGTATAAAAAATTGAACCCGCCAGCACCTTAGGTAAATACTGATAACTTCTATTTTTATTCTGGACCAGGACAGTTAATGCTCCTGCCAAAATCGGCAAGGCTAAAAACGTAACACCGCCCAGCCAATTTGGTTGCAGCAGGTTGAGTAAAAACGAGTAAACGGCAAAGCCGATGGCGATTAGGATTGAATTTAGTATAATTGTTTTTTTCATTATAAAAAAATTAATTATTACACTCAATGTATTGCCCCCTTTGTCTAGACTGTGATATTGTGTGTATTTAGTGGGTTTTTAAAAATTAAATTTTGAATTTTTTAAATTATATAAATTTGTAATATTAAATTGTGGATAAAATATTTTTTATTGGCTACTTGATCTTTATTAATTTTTTCCAAAATATATTTCTTTAGGCACTTTTTCATTTAAAGATTGATGCGGTCTTCTGTCATTGTAATCATTAAAATATTTTGTTAAACCGATTCGCACCTCATTGATATCGCGGTAGTCTTGAATATATACTAATTTGCTAAACTAAATAGGATTTGATATAATTAAAATATAATTTTTATTTTTTAATTATATCAAATCCTGTGTACAAAATCAAACTTTCTAAAGACGAACTTTCAGAGCTTAACAAAAAGAAAAAGCGAGAAAAAAACACTAAAATGTATCATCGTTTGCAATCCGTCTATTTGGCGCATAAAGGCAGGGATAACAAAGAAATAACCGATATTTTAGGCGTTAATAAAAACAGCGTAACCAAATGGGTTAAAATTTATTCTAAAAAAGGCTTGAATGAATTATGCCAGCCGATAAATTACAACAGAAGATCAGCCAAAATAGATGATTATATTGATAAAATCAAGAAAGAGATAAAAGACAACACTATTTCCACTTTAGCTGAACTTCAAGAATGGATTAAAAAAAATATTCTCTGGAAATCGAACAAAGCTGGCTGTTCCGTTGTTGTAAAAAAAACTCCGTTTGTCTTACAAAAAAACGCGTTTAGTCCCTGGAAAAGTTCAAGATAAGGAAATTCAAGAAAATTTTATTAAGCAAATTATGGATACAATCGCGAAAGCGCGAAACGAAAACAGCGAAGTTATTTTTTTAGATCCGACGCATCAAGTGCATAATACGGTTAACGGCTATTGTTGGCAAAAAATCGGCAAAGGCAACACTAAAATGCTGAAAAATTAAATATTGAATTAATGTTCTTGCCGCCGTATTCGCCGAATTTGAATTTAATCGAAAGACTATGGAAATTTTTTAAAAAACATGTAATAAAAAATGGATATTATGGTACCTTTGAAAAATTTAAAAAAGCTGTTTTTGAATTTTTTGAAAACTTTGAACAGTATAAACCTGAACTGGAAAAATTATTGACGCTTAATTTTGAAATCATTAATCCTATTTAGTTTAGCAAATTAGTATAATTGACAAAAATTAGTTTTTATTATAGTATTCTTAAATAAGATAAAATACTAACTTTTTTAATAGAACTTGATGTTCTGTTTTTATTATAAAAAAATATATGACTGAAGATAAGAAAAAATCAGCTAACACACAAGAAAAAAAAGCCAAACCTTTATTAGAAAAGATTCCTGATTTAAAGCCAGGAATGACTGTTCGCGTTTATCAAAAAATTAAAGAATTAAATATTAAAGGCGAGGAAAAAGAGCGTGTTCAGTATTTTGAAGGTATGATTATTGCCAAGAAACACGGCAAAGAGGCAGGCGGCACTATTACCGTCAATAAAATCTCTAATGGCGTTGGAGTGGAAAAAATCTTTCCTTTGAATCTGCCGACTATTGAAAAAATTGAAGTGAAAAAAGAAGCCAAAGTCAGCCGCGCCAAACTTTACTTTTTGAAACGCGGATATAAAAAGAAACTCAAAGAAACGATTGTCGCGGCTAAATAAGATTTAAAAAACGGGGTTCGCCCCGTGATGCCACAGGCATTTTACGGGGCGAGTGGTGGAACTGGTAGACACGCAAGCTTGAGGGGCTTGTGAGCATCTCGCTCGTGGAGGTTCAAGTCCTCTCTCGCCCACTAATACAAAAAATATATCGCTAAAAGCAACATTTGGGCTTGCCCCGCGAAGCTTTAGCGAAGTGGGGCGCATAGCTCAGTTGGCTAGAGCGCTTCGTTTACACCGAAGATGTCCGGGGTTCGAGTCCCTGTGCGCCCACAAATAGAAAAATCCCGAGATCGCGGGATTTTTTTTGATTATTTCCAATTCTAAGCTATAATAAAACCATGAATAAAATAATAACAAACTCAGAACAGGAAACTTTTAATTGGGCGAAAAATTTCGCGCGCTGTCTTAAAGGCGGAGAAATTATCGGCCTTGTCGGCGACCTTGGAGCTGGCAAAACTGTTTTTGCCAAAGGACTGGCAGATGGCTTGGGAGTAAAAAATACTGTCACAAGCCCGACTTTTGTGATTATGAAAATTTATAATATTAAGAATCAAAAATCAAAAATCAAAAATTTAGTTCACGTTGACGCTTACAGATTAAAATCAGAAAAAGATATTATTGCCATTGGAGCGGATGAATATTTTGAACGAAAAGATACCATAACAATAATTGAATGGCCGGAGAATATTAAAAAATGCTTGCCTAAAAAAACTATTTATATTAAATTTAAAATACAAAAAAATACAAGAACTATAATTACACAAAATTAAAAAATCCCGCGCAATACGGGATTTTTTAAATACGACTATTTTTATTACATAGTTTTTCTTTTTTTAAAATCTTCAAGATCATTTAAAAGATTTTCTTCAATTCCATCAATTTTATTACTGCTATTATCTTTTTTATTTTTAAAATTAAGCATATCTACAACATTATCTTCTCCTGTTTCTTTTTTTAAATTATTTATTTTTTTTGTACTTCTGTATTTTTTAAAAGCGAACTTATATGCTTTTACTTGTTTTTTAATATCATCTAAATTCATCTCCAAGATTTTTTTTTCGTCTCCTTTCGCTTGATTAATTTTCTCCTCAATTATTTTTTGTTCATTTTCCAATCTAACCAGCCCGTTTAAAAATTTTGTGTCAGGGTCTATTTTGGGTTCATCTCTTTTATCTATAGAATCTGGCTGCAAATTTAAATTTTCCATATTTTTTTATGTTATTTATTTTTTAGATTACTAATAATCAACAACACCGCACCAACCACAATCATTGAATCGGCTATGTTGAATACTGTGAAATATTTTAAGTCTAGGTAATCAATTACAAAACCGTATTTTATTCTATCAACAATATTGCTTATAGCGCCGAGTATAACAAATGTCAAACATGAGGCTTGAGCATATTCTTCTTTTTTTATCAGTATTACATAAAAATATAATAAAATCAATATAACTATCCCAATAAACAAAGTCAAAATAGGACCTGACAGAGGCAGTGAGAAAGCAATATAATAGTTTTTAGCCAAAGTAAAGCCGAAATAATCAGAAATTAGCTCTAATTTAATGTTTTCATGATAATTAAGAGCCAGAACTTTAAATAACCTGTCTAAAATAACAAAAAAAATGGCTAAAATTATATAATAAACCATCTTTTTTTTGTATATAAGCATATTTTATTTCATATCATAAAAATCACGGTCGGCTTTGCAGTTTTGTTTTGCAAGGAACGCAAGCGCTGGCTACTGGTCTGGCTAGCATACGTTTTTTGCCAATCGGCTGTTTGCAATATTTGCAAACTCCATAAGTCTTGTCTTCTATTCTTTGTATCGCCGCGTCAATATCCTTTAAAGTGCCTTGTAAAACCTTGTCAGTTGCCAAATTTGTTGAAAATTCGCTGATTTCCTGGGCATTTTCATCGGACTTGTCGCCATACTCGGGAAATTTTACTTTTCCGTTTTTATCATCACCGGAAATATCTTCCAAATCTTTTAAAATCTGCTTTTTCCTGGCTAGCAATTCTGCTTTTATTGTTTTTATATCGCTCTTGCTCAGAACGTCTTTATTTGTCATATTTTTAAAGAATATTTTTCAATTCTCTTAAATAAGTAAAAAACAACCTTCTCTATAAAAGATTATTCATATTCAATTATAAGTATAGACCAAAACCGTTAAAATAGCAATACTCGCTTACTTTTATACTTATTCCTTTATCCCATCCAAATTCACATCATATAAAATTTTCTCCTGCAAATGCGTATATTTAAGAATTTCATCGTCTTTAAACCAAATTTTCAACTCTTTTTTTGCTTCTTCAACAGTGCCGGAAGCGTGAATTAAATTTCTAACGCTTCTCCCGTCAGTATCCGCCAAAGCAAAAGAATCTAAAGTTAAATCACCGCGAATTGTTCCGACATCAGCCAAAAGCGGAGCGGTTGAGCCTGTTATTTTTCTTACCAGTTCAACGGCGCCTGCGCCTTGCCAAACAATAGCCACAACCGGTCCTGAACTTAAATATTTGGCGTTAGCCTTTAAGACAGCCCAGCCGTTTTCCGAATAAGTTTTATACGGAGATTTTTCGCCTTTTTTTTCATAAGCCGCGGATGCTTTTCTGCCAACTTCTTTAATCCATTCATCACCTCCGACTTCATAATAATGCTTGGTTGCTTGCTCCTCAGTAGGAATAATCATTTTAAGGCTGATTAATTTAAGGCCTGTGCGCTCATAACGCTTAATAATCTCGCCGATTAATGATCTTTGCACGCCATCCGGCTTAATAATCACTAAAGTTTTTTCGTTTTTCATAAAAAAATAAACCCGCCAAATATATAAATCAACAAATTATTAATTCGCAGATTAGCATATATTCGCAGATTAGCATTATATATATTAGACTAAATATTTTTTTATCGCTTCACCGACCTGCGACGGAGTTAGATTTGCTTTTACCAAATAATCTGTTGCTCCAAATTGATCGCCTTTTTTCTTGTCTTCGTCAGTGCTTAAATTAGTCAGCATTATTATCGGCGTATTTTTTGTTTTCGCGCTTGCTCTTAATTCTTGCAAAACCGAAAAGCCGTCCAGTTGCGGCATAATAATATCCAATAAAATCAAATCAGGCTTTTGGCTTAATGCCATGCTAAGCCCTGAGGCGCCATTATCAGCGAGAAGAACCATATACCCTTCCTGTTCCAGTTTGGTTTTATACATTCCGCCAATCATAGCGTCGTCCTCGCAAATTAATATCTTTTTTTCCATATTTTTAAATTAAATTCAATTAATATCAGTATAGCAAAATATTTATAAATGGCAAGGGTGCAAACACACTGTAGAGACGCATTGCAATGCGTCTCTACGCTGGTTTTTTCAAAACCTAATTGTACCATCCGTATCCGTCCGCAATATCTCCGTCCCCAGCCTTTCCAAACGTTTAATAATCCGCAGGCTTGGGTGTCCGAATTTATTGTCCTTGCCAGCTGAAATTATCGCTTTTTCAGGATTAACCAATTCTAAAAATTCCTGATGGCTGGAAGTATTTGAGCCATGATGTCCGACTTTTAAAATTTCCACTTCATTTAATACGCCTGCCTTAATTAATTCCTCTTCCACTTCTATTTCAGCGTCTCCTGTAAATAAAACTGTTTTATTCGCGCAATCCAATTCCGCGACAATTGAGCTGTTATTAAGATTGCTTACGCTTTTTCCCAATAAACTTTGCCTCGGATAAATTACATCAAAAAAACAATCATCTCCAAAATTTATTTTTTGCGGACGATCCATAATTATTAATGGGATGTTTTTGGCTTTAATAATTTTCAACCATTCCAAATAAGCCGGCGCGCTATGAACAACTCCTGTGTAAAAAATTTTTTCAACATTATATCTTTCCAAAACAAAGATCAAACCGGCGACATGATCGTTGTGCGAATGAGTTAAAATCATTAAATCAATTGTTCTATCCCACCATGGCAATATTTTTTCCAATTCATTTACTACTTTATAATCCGCTCCGCCGTCAATTAAAATATTCTGTCCGAATGGGGTTTTAATCAAACTGGCGTCGCCTTGACCGACATCTAAAAACGCTATTTCCAAATTATTTTCCGCGCTGTACGCGTTCCAAAAAACAGGAAGCGCTAAAAATATTCCGATTATCGCGAGGGTGATTAAGATTTTGTATAATTTTTGAGGCATTTTTATTTTTGGCAAATCTGTCGCCTTTAGTAATATTTTCTTTAAAAAAGTATTCTCTAATCCTAAGATGATACCGAAATAATTTTAGCAATTTTTTTGCAAAATATCAATAATGGACTTAAAAGATTTTAGAAGATTCGGTCTGAAGTTCGATCCTGTGGTTATAGCGCTATAACCACACGATCCTTGACTTTTTCATAATTTTCTGCTAAGATTTTTTAATATTTTATTTAAAAAAAGTAATGTTCATTTTATTTTTAATATTTTATTAATTATCAACTATTGCAAAAAAAAAGGGGGGGGCTGTTTATGATTAAAATACCACTTGAAGAGGCGTATTCTTTTGATGATGTTTTACTGATTCCCGGCTATTCTGATGTACTGCCAAAAGACGTGAATGTCAGCACTCGGTTAACTAAAAATCTTACCTTAAATATTCCTATCGTAAGCGCCGCAATGGATACCGTAACTGAGGCCAAAACATCTATAGGTATGGCGCGAGAAGGCGGACTGGGCTTTATACATCGCAACATGAGTATAAAAAGCCAGGTTTTAGAGGTAGATAAAGTAAAAAAGTCTGAAAGCGGAATGATTGTTGATC
>JAGLIO010000075.1 GCA_023142915.1 Candidatus Parcubacteria bacterium
GGAGAATATAATAATCCTATTTTTTGCAAAATCGCGTAAAGCGAAACAAAAAACGCCGAAAATGCCAATGGCCATAAAATTTTATCTATTAAATTATTTTTTTGTAGTATTTGAATATCATTTGTAGTATTTGAATTATACCAGAATACATTAAATATCAAAATAAAAACCAAAATCGGCTCAAAAAAATACGCTTTAAAAACCCCAAAGGCTGAATCAAAAAAGCTGGCAATTGCAATTGCCACAAAAGCTATTAAAAGCATTAGAATTATTTCAATATCAAAAGGATATCTTCCTGATTTCGGCTTGCCCCGCGTAGTTTTAGCGAAATGGGGATTTTTTAACTTTATTTTTACGTTGTTAATTATTTTTTTATAATTTTTAAAAAGCCAAACAGAAAAGCTAATCAAAATCATTGCTTCCAACAAAGTCATTGGAACCCCTAAACAATCAAATCTTATTTGATAGCTTGGCAAAGCAAACAAAAAAAGCATAACAGCCCAATCCAAACGAATTTTGGCTAAAATTAGGTAGGATATTAGGAATAGGATGATTAGAATGCTTGACATAATTTTAATTGTATGCTAATTTAAGGATGTGTAAATTGAACATTGAAATAATAATAAAAATATAATTTTATTTTAACTTAAAACCATAATAATATAAAAAAGGAGGGCATCATGGCAACTGATTTAGAAATAACATCTGAATATGCATATGGCTCAAAAGGAATTGAAAGAGTGATCGACGTTACAGAAGATTGTCCTAAGGCAACTAAAAAAAGGCGATGTATTTTTATTTATATTCGTGACAAGGATGGTCTCATGATTGATATCACTCGTCCGTATGAAGGCAAAAAATATAAGGGGTGTCATGTTGGTTTTAGAATAAATAAACTCTATGGTCTAATAGAAGATTTCACAAATTTTGATTCTTGTAAACTTTTTGATTCTTGCGCTATGGATCTTGGGCTAAATGCCTTTGAACTTAGCGTACTTATTGAAAAATACATTCCAAAATAATAAAATAAGGGCGACATAATTGCCACAGTTCGTAAAACAACGGGCTGTGGCAATTTTTTTTATCAAAAAAACAAAACACCCTCACAAAATAAACTCCAAATGATTTTATACACTCAACTATTTATATTATACATAAATCAAGCATTTTCTGCCATAGTTAAAAAAAATATCCTTAAAAATAAAATAAACCCCGCCTTTCGCGAAAGGCGGGGTTTATTTTATTTTTGTATTTACCAAACTTAATCAATCCAGCGCTTCTTTAATTATTACTGATTTAAGCTTCCATAATTGCCTCCTCCATTTTTTTGTCCTTGTCCTGATTTTTGTCCGCTTCTCTCGCCATTTCCGCCTCTATGCCCAGCTCCCATTCTTTCGCCATTACTGCCTCTTAATCCCAATTCAGCCCTGATTGCGTTGGCTCCGTCAACATCTCCGCTTTGCCCCAATTTATGCGCCTTGGCAAAATCGGCAAAATTATCCTGATTAATAACTTGCACTACCCTGCCTCGTCCTGCCATTTGATTTTTCCAGGCATCATAATCATTATTTTCAAATGCCGCCTCCATTGTCTCGTGCCTTTCTGGCGTGCAATTCGGACCAGCCTTGGAATAGTCGCCTTGATAGGCTGAGACCGAACCAATTCCGGCTGTTAAAATTAGCGCGAACGCAGCCGCGCCAACAATGTATTTTTTTGATTTCATAAATTTTAATTTAGTTAATTAATATTTCAGGCCCTGTATTTATTATTACGCTTAATAAAAAAATTTCTTTCATTTTTACAAATTAAAAAATCCTCTAAATAAAGAGGACACGCAAGTTTAATAAAGCAGAAATAGGGCATTGCCCTGTTCCTGCTTCAAGGTTCTAAAACTTCTATTTTCATATATCTAACGCCAAATTGAATGGCTGATGGTTTTTCCTTCATCCAAATATCAACTCTGTCAGTATATCTGGAATTCATACGATCCCTGACTATAAAAATCCGATCCCCGAACATTTCAGGTATTCTGATTTTTGTGCCGAATTTCAAAAAATTTGCCGCAACAGTGTCCTCTATCCCATGCTCACAGACATTAAAACCGTTTGCCGTAATACAAGGAGAATCATCGCATTGCGCCACCTCGGAATTATAAGCCGTCATTGCGTAATTTCCCGTCCATGCCACTTTTAAATCGCTGTTACTAGGTAATTTATTATAATTCTCTATATTTTCATTATTTTTTTCTTTAATTGTTATTTCCTTATCATTTTCGCTAGCATCAGCATTTATATCCATATTTTCCGCTAATATCGGCATGGGAAAAAGCAAAAAATCAAAAACAACCGCAAAAATTAAAAAAATTATTAATTTTTTTGCGAACTTTAAAGAAAATATTCTATTTTCATGACTTGCTAAACTAAGCATATTAAAATATTTAAATAAACAAAAAACCCTACCATAATACAAAATGTAAACAGATAGGATATTTTTTTTCTAATATAGCACCTTAGCGCATTTTACTAAAAAAGTCAATAGAGTGCGCAATCCCCCGAACATAGTTGACACTTTTTAATTTTTAGCTTTGGCTAATTTTACATCAATTTGTTGCATCAATTTATCGATCTTTTCTCTCTTTTTTATCTTTCTTGAATTTATTTGCCTTTTTCTTTGTTTGTTTAAATATTCTTCTCAATTTTTAACTATTTCATACGCTTCTTCTGGATTTTTAAGGCGGGTTGAGGGTCAGTGAGGAGTTACTTTTTGTATTTTTGCTTATTGACTATTTTAAG
>JAGLIO010000076.1 GCA_023142915.1 Candidatus Parcubacteria bacterium
CTTTGGCAACAGAGAGAGTGTTGTACGCCGCGCCAAAGCCTTCTTTGACTGGATGGGTTGAGTTTAGGAGTTCGCATTGGGAGGCTTGGGTTGGGGCGGGAGAAAAATTAAATAAAAAAAGGCAAGCGAAAGCAAGCATGAAGATAAATATGCTGGGGGCTTTGAATTGGTTTTTGTGATTGTTTGGCATTTTATTTTTTTAAATACTTAGCAATTTCTTTTCTGAATTGTACAAATTGATTAATATTTTTCTGTAAATTGCTATAAACAATTTCTCTGTCAATTTTTTCATAATCATGCACTAAAATATTTCTAAAATTCGCGATTCCAAATAATTGATTATTTAATTTTTTGCTAATCACCTTTTCCTCTCTTAAAACGTCAAAAACATTTTGATTATCTTCCGGTCTTTTCAAATTTTGACTGTTAACAATCATTTTGCTAATATCAAGCATAATTTCAATACATAGCTGCAAATATCTTTCCGCTAAACCATAAAAATGATAATCATTGACAAACGATTTTTTATTAACCTTTTGAATATCTTTTAAAATTTTATAATATTCAGACAAATTCTCTAATTTAAAAACTATTTTATTGTAGATAATGGGATTAATCATATTGCTCTTTCTAAAAATAATTTATTGTATTCGCTTAAAAAAGGAGAAAAATCAAAATACTCGCTTTGAATATAGGTCGCGTAGTCTATGCGCTTATCTTGTTTGCTTTCATAAATCACTTTTCCTTCATAAATTATAGTGTATTTAAGCAGTAAAGAAGATATATCATTCAGGATTACTAAATCCGTTTTTTTATAGCCTAACAATTCAGACAATTCAGTTATCATTTTTAAACGAATATCAAACCTTTTGTTTTTGCCGTATTCTTTCGGCAACATAACTGCAAAATCAAAATCGCTTTTCTTGTTTGTTTTCCCTGTCGCTTGAGAGCCGAATAGATACGCAAAAACAGCATTATATTTTTTAAACACTTTAGATAAATTATTTATTTGTTTTTTAGATAAATTCATAACTTTTTATTAAAAAATAATAATTTGATTTATGCTGGCGGCGGAGGAGGTGGCGGCGGAGGAGGAACTCCTCCGCAATCATCGGAACAATTGCCTTCATCTTCGCCAATCACGGCATCGCATACGCCATTTGGGCAACAATCAGCCGGCGAACAATCCGCAACACAGGCAGAGCATTCGCTTGCGTCGCAAACTCCATCACCGCAAACAGCTCCTCCTCCGCAATCTGCCGGACAATTAACGACATCTTCTCCCAGATCGCAAACTCCATTACCACATGTAACCGGTGGTGGAGGAGGAGGTGGCGGTGGATCACCGTTGCAATCATCGCAATTGCCTTCATTTTCGCCGATTGCGGTATCGCAGTCGCCATTGCCGCAACAATCGCCTAAATCGCAATCAGCGCCGCAATTTGAACATTCGCTTATTGCATCGCATACACTATCACCGCAATCGCTGGTTACCGGAATTCCGCTTTTTTCCAAAGAATAATTGCTTTCATTGCCATATTCATCATAAGCAGTAACTGCAAAATAATAAACGCTTCCGTTTGTTAAACCGCTTAAAATTATACTTGTGTCGTCTCCGACATCTTCTGAGCCGCCATAAACTCCGGAACTTATTCCATAGTAAAGCTTATAACCGACAGCGCTTTCTGTCTCATCCCAGCTTAAAGCTACCTGTCCGTCTCCGGGAATAGCATTAAAATTTACCGGAGGATTCGGAGCGGCCTTATCAGTTATAAATACGGATTTTTCTCCAAAATATTCGCTTTCCGTTCCTGTATTTAAAAATGAAGATAAATTAAAATAATATAATGTTTCTCCTGTTAATTCGCTTAATACACAAGTGATTGACGCGCCTGTTTCCTCGCAATCCATATTTTCATGGTCATCGTTGCCGTCATTATAAATTTCCGCGTAATCAATATAATTATTGGAAGCAGTGCCCCAATATATTTTATAACCGTCCACTCCGCTTAAAATCTTATTCCAGGAAATTATGGCTGAAGTTCCGTCAAGACCGTTAACTACTTCAAAAGAAGTGCTTGCTGTCGGACTTTCTTCTCTAAAAAAATAAACCTCTTTTAAATAACTTCTTTGGCATTTGCCTTTGCCTTCAAAACCGCAAACATCATTAACCGCTGACGCTGGCGGGCAATATTCTCCATCAATACTGCAAATTAAAACCGATGATTCTCCTCTAATGACCGTATTATCTGAAGTTGCTTCTTGTCCGCTGTAAATCGCCGGCAAATCATCATAGGTACCGGTATTTCCGGCATCGCGGCAATAGTACAATTTAAAATTATAACCATAATCGCATCCCTGATCACTAATTGAACAATTGTTCTTAATATCTTGCCACGGCTCCCAAGTTCCGTCGTCTTTAAAAGGCGGCCAAGGATTTTCACAAACAAATAAATAAACATCAGCCGTTCCGGGGGCAGGTAAAGGCGCGCCAATACTATTGTTGACATATTCCATCGCGGCTAAAATAACTGCCTCACCCTCAGTCTTAGTGGTACCGGCTCTGATAATTTTTTGGTCATCAATTTCCGGCACCACTGGAACAACATCGGCAATTAAAACATTATTTGAATTCCAAATTAAATTCCAATCATAAACTCCTTCTACAGGGGCTAAAACTTGATTTGTATCATCAAGCGCATAGGCAACAAAAACTTTATCGCTATCCGTAATATTATCGTACATATTTGTATCTGCCGGATTGTCATCATTTTGATTATTAACATTTGTTTGAAAAAGATATGATGAAGGCTCCACATTAATATGATCCACTATGCAAACCCCGTTATTGTCAGCCTGTTCCGACAAAACTTCAAAAGAAAAAATATAAGTATTTGCGTAAAAAATCCCATTAAACGTTTCATTTATTCCGCCATTCATTCCAATATCCCAAATATTTTTAACGCCCTCGCTTCTATCATCGCTTAAATTTTCATCGCCTTTGATGATTGCGTAATAAATTCTATCGCCGTCTAAAAGCTGGCGCGGCTGAAAACGCAATATTCCTTTGCCTGCAACATTATTGTATCCGCTTGTTTGTCCGGAAATAGCGCAAAAATTATGTCCTGCTTGGACAGCGTCATAAGCATAAGCGCTATCAGGAGAAGAAAAATATTTAAAAACTTTTTTAAACGCGTGCTTTGCTCTTAAGAAAAACTTTATTGCAAAATTTCTCTTAGGCGATTGTCTGCCGTCAAGCGCCAAATATTCCGTACCTTCCGGACATTGATCAAATTCATAATCGCCTATCAATATTACATTGCCTTTAAAGCTGCCTGTATCCATTTTTTGATTAAAATTAACAACAATTTCCGCGTTGCGACAAATTTCTCTGCCAATATCCGCTGGAATATGCGACTCAACTTGCGGACGAGCGCGGCAGCAAGTGTCATCACCGCAGCCCACTCCCAAAGGAATGCCGACTGAACAATCAGAATCAATAGAACAGCCGCAGCATAAGCCCCTGTTTTCTCCGTCGCATGGATCGCTGTCTGCCGCGCAATTCAAACTTGGGTATCCGGCCAATTGGCATTCGTCTTCAACCGAACCTGGATCACAGCAGCAAATTCCGCAATCATCAGGATAAAACGGACCTGATCCGTCTTCATTTATGCATCCAAAAGGATTTGGGCAAATATCAACATTACAATCATCTTCTTTCTCAGATTCACAGCTTTCGCCTAAATTATCAGTTAAGTTGCCTATGCAGAATTCTTCGCAATCGCTAATGGCATCATAATCTCCGCTTGTTTGCGGATTAATATCGCATGAATCATTATCAGGTTCCAAACAATTATAATAAGCGCAATAATCAAACAAACCGTTATCAAAAGAGCTGCCATCGCCGACTCCGCGGCAATAATTGCCATCCATTCCATCAACGCAGCATACTGTTGAATGAATGGAACATTCAGTAGCATCCAATTCAAGCTGTGCGCAATCTTTGCACGCGCCAACTTTAACTCCATCAATTTCATAATTAACATCACAAAACTTTCCGGTTGCTTCTTCGCAATTGCAAGCCTGATCAGATAAAGCGTAATTCGGGCTGCCATCGGGGTTTTCCACGCGGCAGCCGATGCAATAACCAAAGCTATCAGTATCAATTTCTCTGTCTTCTCCGCAATCTCCGGCGCAGGATAAAGGCGAACAGCAATCTTGCGCGTCAAATTCCCCTGTTCCGGGATTTCTACAGCAACATTCACAGGCGGCGTCATCATCCTTAACGCAAGAGCCAACCTCGCAATTATGCCCTCCCGGGCAAATATCAAAAGACGACATACATTCCCCGTTATTATCACCGTTAATATCCATACAGCTAAGTCCCAATGGACATGGTTCACATATGCCCTCTATTCCGGTTTTAACGCATCTGTTATTTCCAATGCTAAACCAGCCGACAGGACAGCTGGCATTGGTATTTATATGCCAGCGATTTTCAGCAGGGTCGCCATAGCTCGCGCAATAAGCCTTTACATCGTTTCCAAAAATATCAGAAACAATTTTAGAGCACAAAATTGATTTATTATAACATTTATCAGCTAATATGTCATAAGCGCAGGTTATTGGATCACATCCGACCATAACGCAAGAATCATCTCCGCAGGAAATCCCGCTATCTATTTTTTCTTCTCCTAAAAAAGGAGAGCATAAACCGGAAGAATTCGGGCATGGATCAGGATCGCAGGCATTGACGTTCCTTGCCTTGCCTTGACAGCTGTCATAAAGAGCATCTCCGATGCAAAAACAATCTTCGTCGCACATTAAATAAGGTAAAAAAGAAGAGCAAATGTCATGATCAATGTCACAATCAACTGTATCAACATCGCCATCGCATGGCAGTTTGCATACGCATGAATCACAGACAAAATTGTTATTACAAGGCCCGTCTTCTTCTTCACAGACTCCATCCGGGTCGCCATCATAACAAGGCTCCATAAACCATGCTCCGCCGTCGCCTGATGTAAATTCCCATTCATAAACCGAAGATGACAAGCTAATATAGCAATCCATAATATCAATATTTCCATCACTATTCTTATCAACAGCGCAACGGCCTGCTTCCGTGCTTTCAGCAGGACAGCAAACCCCCGCTACTCCGCCATTATCGCAATCGCTGTTGATACCACACTCGCCTACATTAAAATTTAAGCTATTGCCCGCTAAATCACCATTTTTTATTACAACTACAGGACCTGTGATTGCCTCGCTATGAACAGCTGTTCTGATTTCATCAACCTCGTCGTTGGTTTCCCATGATATAATTCCATTAGCCGCCAAAGGACCTGATTGAATTTTATCATTATAAAAAACAACTTTTGAGCTTCCATCTGGATTATATTCTCCGAAATATTCACCCCAAAGGCTGATTTCGCTATTATTCGGTCCGCGCGCCGGATCAATTTTACAAAGGCTTGGAGCAAGCGGCAAATCACTGTCATAAAAAAAGCGCGGATCAGCTACCGGACCTGTATGAAAATCATCGCCGGTATCAATAGGTTCATTCAACTCAAGCAAATCAATAACAATAAAATAATTTTCTTTGTCTGTTGGCAAATCATCCGGCGCTTTTATTAAAATTTGATTATCGCTCCAAAGATAATCAGCGCAAATTTCAGGAAAATCAAAAGAAGCTAAAACTCCGTAATCATTGCTGTCGCCACTATCGTTATTATTTGGATCTAAATCAAAATACACCTTTGAATTGCCTTGTGAACTGCCAAAACCGCCGCCCATAATTGTAATATATTGTCCGACAGCCCCTTCTTTGGGGGTAAAAGAAAGAATATATGGTCCGGGGTCTATTTCTTCTTTTTTAATAAATTCCAAATAATTACTATTTACTTTCTCTGTATTTTCTTGAGAAAATACTGTAATCTTTCCTGTTTTATTTAAATTCGGCACAAGTGAAGTTCCGCTAAGCGCTCCAAAAACCGAATTTATTCCAGCTACGTTAGAACTGTAACTTCCAAAAAAGGCAGAATTATTATTCAAATTTATACCCTGAAATTCCAATTCATCTTCAAAAACACCGGTATTATCGCCGGTTGACAAATTTTCCAGCTTGCATAAACCTGGACGCTCAATGTTATTTACAATAAATTTTATTTTGCTTCCGTTGTCATCGTCATTTGTGTCGTAATAACCGCTATTAGCGGTAACTTTAACAATTGAATTATCAGGCAAACCATTAGGTAAAACAACAATTATCTGATTAGCTGTCCAATTATCAGTACAATTCGCGTTTACTGCATCAGCTAACTGCGCAGTCACTCCGTCAAATTCAACTTTGCTTGCTGCCGGATCATATTCTCCAAAATAACGTCCGCCAATCGTTACTAAGGAGCCTGCTGAAGCGTTGGCAGTTTCAATATCACAAATATCGCCTGCGACAATATCATCGCAAACAGTGTCATCATCACCGCAATAAACATCAACCGTAGAAGAACAAAAACCTCCGATTGGCGATATATAATCAATTATCGGCGCGTCTTGGCAAATACAGCAATCAGTAATATCTCCGCTATATCCGGCTTCAGCGCATTCCGTATCATCGCCAAAACTCGTACAAGCGCATAAGCCGGAAGAACAAAGCGAATCATCGCAATTTGTGCTATCAACTTCACTACAGCTTTCAAAAAGGCTGATTCCGCATGCCGCTCCTTCGCATCCGGCGCATGAGCCGCCGCAATCAACGCCTTCTTCATCACCATCTAAAATATCATTACAACAATGCGCCGGACGCAGTTTAAAAGTTTCACTATCACTGCCAAAATGATTATCTATATCATTTGCGTCAACCCTGATTGTTACCGAAGTACCGACATCAATCGCGCTCGCGTCCCACCAGACAGGATTTCCTGAATCGCGAGTATTAACAAATAAATCTCCTCCAAGCAAAATCGGATTTGAAATATCCAAAACAGAACTGTCATCAACAAAAAATTCCAACATACTTAAGCCGGAATCATCAGAGGCAATCGCGTACAATTCATTATTATTAATAGCGCATATTTGATTAAAATCAAGGCTTACTTCAGGGTCTTCGCAATCAATTAAATCACCGACAGTAAATTCAATAATACAGCCGGTAAACGGGCAAGTTAATTCTATTCCGCCAGCGCTTAATATGCCGCCCGCGCCGTTTTCCGCTGTTACTCGCACCTTTTGTCCGGACGCGAAACAATTTGTTGCTCCGCAATCGTTAACTCCGCATCCGGCTTCAGGCGTAAAAATTATCCGCTTGCCGTCAACCACTCTTCCTCCGGCAATGGGTAGTCCGCTATCAATATCCTCAACTAAAAATTTATCATCTGTAAAACCGGCTTCATCTACGGTTCTATTAAAATTAAAAATAACTTTTATGTTTCTAATCGCGTTTCCTTCGCCATCATTAGGAACAGTACTGTTAATATTAAACTCTGGAGGAACCAAACATGAAGTATCACAGCCCCAAGCGCAGCATCTTTCGCCGCCAGAATAATCACAATCAGCCGAGCAATCTCCCCAAGTGCCGTCAACTTGGCAAGTTTTTACGCCCATATCCTGGCATCCGCATGCTTTTGGAGGATCGCCTACGACACAAGAACCTTCCAAAACATCACCTGTTATATTTGCTATAAATGTTACAATCGCAAAAGCGGAAATTACAATAACTAATCCGATTGCCGCGCCAATTAAAGTTTTTTTTGCTTTTTGAATTCTGTCAGGCTGACCGTTTGATGTCATCCATATAAAACCGCCATACATTACCATTACCACAGCAATAATTCCTAAAAAAGTTAAAACATAACGGATAATATTTATAATCAAGGTTTTTATATCTGTTTCACTAGCCTCTTGCAAGCCAAGATTATTAGCATAATCAATGCCAATATCCTGCGCCAAAGCAAAATCAACCGCCGTGAACAGCGCCAGCGCGATGATTGCAAGAATGCTGAATTTTATTAATTTATTTTTCATTTAAAATTATTGTAGAGACGCGCCGCGGCGCGTCTCTACGGATATATCAACGAAATTTTATTTATTCACAATTTCCCTTATTATCCAACCCATCATCACCAACCGCGTCAATCGTGGCGCCATTTGGACAGCAAGAAGGTAAAGTGCTATTAGGTGCACACAAAGGACCTGCGCTTGGCTTAAAACAATTCTGGTAAATATCTTTAACGCCCGAACCGACCTGGGCGCGATAAGTTGTAAAATAAGGAAAAGTTGAATGGCGTATTTCCGTAATTGTTAAATCAGACTCGCCGTCAACAGGCTCGTCAATATTAGTACTGGACAGCCAATATCCGACAACGCGGTTATTTAAACTGCGCAAATTAATTCCTCTATGTACGACTGTTTCTATTCCGTTAAAGATATTAGTCTGCCCCGTGCGCAAGCTGGTATTCATCATTAATCCGTCAAATGTCATTTCCATCGGATCTGTTAAAGACGTATTTTCTTTATCATGATCAGGAACAATTTTATTGATTATAGGAGCGCCGGCCTTAATAGTGTTTCCAATATAAAAAGACCAAACATAATCATCACCTTGAATATTTTGAATATCAACAACGGATGAAACCGGCACCCCTCCTGATTCACAGTTAATGGCTTCGCCGCAAATATTTATTTTATTATCATCAGAACAAAGACGGCCGTTATTAGCGCCGCCATTGCAAAGGCCTAATAAATCATTTTCATTATAAGCTGGCGTTCCGCTTTGCAAACGCGAACCTTCAGCCAAATCATTGCGGTCGCCATCAAATGAATTTAAAGCCATATCAACTATGCCGTTTATATTTAAAGAGCTTAGCGGATAATTTTCGTTTGCGTCATTTTTGCAAATATCATCAATACAATTCACATAAGGCGGCTTAGTGGAGCAATTTATTTCGCCAATAGAACAATCCGCGAATGATGCCGCGCTTACATTGATACGCAAATTGCTTTTAGCCGGCAGACAATAAATTTTTTCTCCGCAGCCGTTTACTCCGCAAATATTATTAGAAATAAATTCAACTGTCTTGTATCCCGGAGCTAAGGCAAATTTTCCATGCAAGCAAACCTCGTCTTCATTGCCGTCATTATCAGTATCACACGCGAAATAACCGTCACTAGCCGCGCTACAATCATCTCCTGACAAGCACTCAATATTTATTTTATTTTTCACGTCAAAAGCCAAGCCGGAAACTGACATTGGATTTATGGCTTCATTAAATTCAATCTGTATCACGGCATTTCTCGGCTTGTCTTCCCGTCCTATTTTTTCCACTTCTTCTCCGGCAGCTTGTCCGCCTGCCATTGCTTCGGTTATTTTAATTTTGTCATTATCGCTTGAGCTTAATATTATGCTGTTGCCGGCGACTCCGGCATCTCTTGCTTCCACACTAACAATATTAACGCCAACTATTGCGACAACATCTGGATGGCTATTTAGAATATTGGCAATATTCTGCGCGATTTCATTTATTGTTCCAATCGCAATATCGCCATCAACGCCAAAAGCGTAAGTTTTTATTCCTACTGTTAAAGTGTCTCCGGCAATATAAGCGCTAGTGTTAATAGTCCATGAATTTCCGGCTTCAAAAATTTCTCCCTCATCTAATGTTAAAGTGAATAAGTTTGGAAACACAACCTTGTTGTCAATAGCTTCAGCGGAGCCTAGACTCGCGCCCGTGCTTGAATTTTCCAATTTCACAGTTACGCCATCGCTTTGTACTGCCAATAACAAAACGCCGTCTATCATGGAATAAACATTTAAATTGCTTAAACTCGCATTTTTTACTCCAACAGGATCTGTGAAAACAGCCAATTCCTTGCCTGTTGGAACGCCTAATACGCTTATTTCACCGCTGGCTTTCGCTGCCAAGACTTCGGTTATCGCGTCTTGCTCATTATCCGGACCTGGAAAAATTCCGCCGACTTTAACTTGCGGAGGCGTTATATCAACTTTATTGCTTACCTCAAAAGTCCATTCCGCAAATTTATCAATTCCGCAATCCTCAAATACGCCTTCCGCTTCATTTAATTTTTGAATATCATTTGATAAATAAACATAATAATCAGTATATTCCGAAGGCGAACCCAATAAAGTAACCGGCTGAAAAATAAAAGTTTTATTATCCAAATTCGCCGCCATAACTTCCATTAAATAATTATCTTCATCACCTGCCATATATATTTTTATCCTGCCATCATCAATAATACTGCCGCCGTCAATAATTGATGTTTCATCAACTTCCTCAATAAAAGTAACCACAATTGAAGTATTGCGCGGCACATCTTTTTGGTATGGCTCAGGATACACGCTCTCAATCGCGCAAGCCCCAAAAACCCCCAAACCGCCAATATCCCCCGGTTTTTTACCGCTACTGCTACCAAGCATGCCGTCGCTTATTAAATTAATAATAAAAGTAACAATCGCAAAAGCTGAAATTACAACAATTAAACCGATAATTGAATTAATCAAAGTCCTTTTGGCTTTGGTAACTTTTTCAGGCTCGCCGTTTGAAGTCATCCACAAAAAACCGGAATACATCACCATTGCCACGGCAATAATTCCCAGGAAAGTAATAAGATACCGCACAATCTCAACAAGGACAACTCTAATATCTTTTTCGCTAGCCTCTTGCAATCCAATATTATTAGCATAATCAATACCAATATCTCGCGCTCCCGCATTATCCAATCCAACAAAAAAAACCACCCCAAAAAACAAGGCAGTTAAAAAACAGCTTAAAAATATTATTTTATTTTTTTTAAATCGCATGAGGAATATATTATCTAAAATTGACTAATCCACAGTTTTATAATACTATTATAACATAAAATAGTAAAAAAATACAAAGTTTGTGGAATTACGGCAAAATGGCAAAGTAAAGTAAGCAGGGCTAGAAATTTTAAATCCCGTTGAAACGGGGTGCTATAAAAAAACGTTCGTAAATAATATCCCGTTTCAACGGGATTAAAAAAACGTAGCCTAGGCATTCTATGCCTAGGCGGGGATATGAACAAACTATTGCCACATTTCAAAACAACAAAAAGCCAAATCAAAAACATTAAACCCACAGCTAAGCTAAAAAAATATGCCCCAAACATTTTACAAATTATATTATCATATAATCTGGGCGACAAAAAACAGATTGCCGTTAATAGATTTAGAAATTGAAAAATTAATAAAAAGATATATTCCAAATAAAATCACCGAATACAGCGGAAAACAATTAGTGCTTAACATGGTTGAAGATCATATCCATCTTCTTGTAAGCATTCCTACGAAAATCAGCATTGCGGATTTTGTCCATAAAATAAAAGGCAGCTCATCGCATTATATTAACGCGTTGCAAGGAGAAAAAAGTTTTTATTGGCAATCAGGTTATGGCATATTGAGTTTGTCTGAAAAGGGAATCCCGTTTGTAAAAGAATATATTGACAATCAAAAACAAAAACATCAAAACAATGATTTAGTTTATATTTTAGAATGTATTGAGGACGAGAATGGCGGGCAAAAAGAAACCGCGCAAATCCACAATCGCCTAGGCGAGTAATAAGGGGTTGCGCAAATCCACAATCGCCTAGGCATGAATGCCTAGGCTAGAAATTTTAAATCCCGTTGAAACGGGATGCTATTAACCCACCTCACGCGCATACCCTCATTTTTGTCATTTCGACCAAAGTGGAGCGGTAGCGGAACGGAGCGGAGAAATCTGTAATATGTGAATTGTAGGAGAGTGTTAAAATAAAAAATAATTAAATCATCATATTTATTATGGATAATCCTTGGCAAAAAATTAACACAAAAAATAAACCATACATTTTAGATTGCGATCAAAAAACAATTAACGAATATAACGAAAGACCTAATCGTAACAATAACCATAAAATTAGGTTAGATAATCTGCCCACGCCATACGCCGGTGATTTTAATAATGCAAAAATTTTATTGCTACAAAAAAATCCTGGATCAGAAATTTTTCCAGGATTAGAACCGACTGAAAATTATGAATTTATGGTTTATAAAAATTTAAAAAATGATATTTTAAAAAGCTTAGAACATAAAAAAATAGAATTTCCTTTTTATTGGCTTAATCCTGAATATATACTAACTGGAGGTTTTAGATATTGGACAAGAATATTTTCTTCAATTATAAAAGAAAAAAATGATTATAAAAAAATAGCCAACAAGGTTTGTTGTGTCCAATATTTTCCATACCACTCAAGAAAATATAATTCAATAAATTGTATTTTAAAATCCCAAAAGTATAGTTTTAATTTAGTAAGAAATTTTATTAAAAAATCCAATAGAATAATAGTTTTAATGAGAGCTAAAAGAGAATGGTTAAAAGTAGTTCCTGAATTAAAAAATTATGCTACTTTAAAGAGCAAAATAAATCCAGTTTTGACTAAAAATAATTTTGAAAAAAAAGAGGACTATGAACTTTTTTTGAAATATTTAAACTAAAAAAAATAACAGTAATAACCATAACCCGCCCAGCCATAGAATGACAGGGCTAAAATTTTTAAATCCCGCTGAAGCGGGATGCTATTTAAAACGTTCGTAGCAATATCCCGTTTCAACGGGATTAAAAAAATGTAGCCTAGGCATTCTATGCCTAGGCGGGGTTATGCAAATTAAACTTTTAAAATTATTACGGGATTACTTACACGCATAAAATACCATAAACAATTTTTAGATAACAATATTGACAAAATATGATATATTATGATAATGGAATATAAAAAACTATCAAGACACAATAAATAACTCTTATTTATATGAATAAAATAAACAAAGCGACTGATTTTCAAAAATATTTAAAAAATCAGCTTAGCGACAAAGAATTTAAAAAATTATACGACGAATATGGCAAGCAATTAAAAATCGCTTACCAAATTATTCAGTTGCGTAAAAAACAAAAAATAACACAATTGGAATTGGCTAAAAAAATCGGCACCACGCAAAGCAATATTGCCAGAATGGAAAGCGGCAAACAAAATTTTACTGTTGACATATTAAGCAAGGTGGCGCAAGCGCTTAACAAGGAATTAAAAATTTCTATCAGCTAATATTGATAAAAAATTAAAATAACATTCGTATATTCGTAAAAATTTGTAATTCGTAGGAGCGTATGACCATAGACCAAATAATCAACAAAGTAAAAGAAAATGATCCGGAAGCTGATATTGATTTATTAAGCTTGGCTTATGATTTTGCCGATAAAGCGCATGGCAATCAGAAAAGAAGAACTGGCGAACCATATATTCAGCATAGCCTGCACACCGCTTTTGTTTTGGCGCAAATCAAGGCTGATTTAAATACGATTATCGCCGGAATTCTGCATGATGTTCCGGAAGATACGGAACGCACGCTTATAGATGTAAAAGAAAATTTCGGTGATGAAGTCGCTTTTTTAGTGGAAGGGATTACCAAGCTAAGCAAAATTAAATATCGCGGTGTTGAGCGCTATCGCGAATCTCTTAGAAAAATGTTTCTGGCTATGGCAAAAGATCTGCGCGTTATTTTGATAAAATTCTGTGATCGCTTGCATAATTTGCGCACGCTTGACGCCTTGCCGGAAGAAAAGCGCTTGCGCATTGCCAGGGAAACAATGGAAATTTACGCTCCAATAGCCGGAATACTGGGAATTTGGCGCTTAAAATGGCAAATGGAAGATATTTGCTTTAAGCATCTGTATCCGGAAGAATTTAAAAAGCTTGAATATAAATATGAAGTGGAAAAAAAAGTTGAACGGAATAAATATACGCAAAAAGTAAAAAATATTTTAGGCCAAAAACTGCAAAAAGAAAATATTAATTACACAATTGAAGGTCGCTTTAAGCATCTTTACAGCATTTATAAAAAAATTCAAAAAAAAGAAAGAAGATTTGATGAAATTTATGATGTTTTCGCGCTAAGAATAATTGTTCCGACCGTTCAGGATTGCTATAAAGCGCTTGGCATCATTCATACTTTATGGAAGCCTAAGGCTGGAAGAATAAAAGATTACATTGCCGTTCCCAAGCCGAACGGCTATAGTTCTCTGCACACTACTGTTTTCGGTCCGGAAAACAAAGCAACCGAATTTCAGATTCGCACCCAGGAAATGCATGAAAAATCATTATATGGAATAGCGGCGCATTGGCGCTACAAGCAAATTAGCGGCTCAAATGTCAAAGAGCCGAAACAGCCGCGCTGGATTCATGAAATATTAAACATTCAGCGCGAAGCAAAAGACACCAATGAATTCATTAAAAAAATAAAGCTTGATGTTTTCAAAGACAGAATTTTCGTTTTTTCTCCGCGCGGCGATGTTT
>JAGLIO010000077.1 GCA_023142915.1 Candidatus Parcubacteria bacterium
ATCACAAAAACCGCCCTTTGGGACGAACGCGACAAAGCAATTAAGGCAGGCGAAGAAAAATTAAATAATATGGTGGTAAATAAATACACGGCTGACAAGCAGGCAAAATGGGGAGCAAAATCAAAAAACAAAATTTGGTTCGGCTATAAATTGCATAGTTCGGTTGACATGAGATTCGGATTAATTAATAAACTGGCAATAACGCCGGCAAATGTGTTAGATCCGCAGGCTTTAAAAAACATCTGTCTGGAAAATCAAATGATATTTATGGATAAATTGTATGACACAAAAAAAGTAAATCAAATTTTAAAAGCGAATAACTGCGCCAGCGGAATAATCAGAAAAAATAATAATAAAGAAAAAAATAAAAAATTAGATAGCTGGAGATCAAAAATCAGAATGCCGTTTGAATGCACATTTTCAAAAATAGGAAAAAGAGCAAAATTCAGAGGACAAACAAAAGTAACCATGCAATATTTTTTTGAAGCAATTTGCCATAATCTTAAAAAAGGAATAACAGTAAAACCGTTGCCAATACAAAACGGGGCTTAAAGCCCCGCAAGAGATTATTGCGCTTAACAAGGCGATAATCCAAAAGAAAAAACAAAAATATTCAAAAAGTTGATGAAAAATCAACAAAAATTAAGCTGTACAACCTTTAATTTCTGTTGAATTTTTATCAAAAAAATTTTGATCGCCTTTGGCGACAGACCCATAATAAAACAATTTTTGGTTGAAAAAATAAACAAAAGCTGGTAGAATATATTTATGATTGATTTATTGCAAAAAAATAAAAATAAGAAAAATTATAATGAAATTGAGGAAGAGCTTGAATTAAAGCAAGAGAACAAAAAAGATGAGCTAGACGCGAAAGGCGCGGAAACAGAAGAAGCTCCCAAGCCCGTAAATTTGAATCGCTATAAAGATCCGGAGGGCTTGACCATCAAAAAGATGCGGATTGGCTTATGGCTTGTTGCTAATCGGAAAAATTTTAAATTAATTTTTATTGTTTTTTTGGCTTTAGTAATAGCTTATTCCTGGGGCAGGTATTTTATTGTTTTTGGCAATCAGGTTTTATTCGGCATGAAGCAGGACAAAAAAATAATCCAAGCGCTTATTGTCCCCAACTTAATTGATTATGAAACTTTATCTAAAAATTCGGCAAAAAATTTGGAAATCAATCAGCCCGGAGTAATCGCGATAAGCGATAATAAATTTGATTTTTATATTAAAATCAGAAACCCCAATCATAAATATTGGGCTCATTTTGATTATTATTTTCGTTTAGACAATAAAGATACCAGAAAAGAAAGCAATTTTATTTTGCCGGGAGAAACAAAATATATTTTACTCTTGGGCGAGAAACTGGAAACAAAAAGCAAAAACGGGGAGTTTGTTATTGATAAAATTGAATGGGAAAGGATTGATTTTCATAAATATGATAATTGGCCGCTGTTTGCCAAAGAGCATCTGGATATAAAAATAAGCGATATAAAATTTACGCCGGCTAACTCCTCGGTTTTATCGGAAAAAATAAATATTAACACTCTGGATTTTTCCGCCAGCAACAATACGGCTTATAATTATTGGGATGTTGCTTATAACGCTTTATTATTTAAAGGCAGCAGGATTATCGGCGTTAATCGCTATGTCGCGGACAATTTGATGTCCGGTCAAACGCAAAAAATAGGCATTACCTGGCCGGAAGATATCGGCCAGGTGGGCGATATTGTGATTTATCCAGAAGTGGATATTACCAGGGACGATGTGTATATAAAATTTGACGGTAAAACCGGTACTGAAAAATAATGCTTAATAAAATATTCATATATTTAAAAAATTATGATTGGATAGTGCTTGCGTCCATAGCATTATTGATAATTTTCGGTTTGTCGGAAATTTACAGCATTGCTCTCGGCAATGAAGACTTGCATTTATTGAATTTTAAAAAACAAATATTTTTTGTAGTATTCGGAATGTTTCTTTTATTTTTTATTTCTTTTTTAGATTATTATAATTTAAGAAGTTTTAGCGTTTATTTTTATATTGCCGCGGTTTTGCTTTTAGCCGCGGTTTTGCTTTTCGGAGAAACAATCAAGGGCACTACGGGCTGGTTTAATTTCGGTTTTTTTAATTTACAGCCGGTGGAATTCGTAAAGATATTTTTGTTAATTTTTTTGGCGCGTTATTTTTCCAAGGCATCAGTAAAACTAAACCCGTTAAAATATTTAATAATTTCCGGTTTGGCAACAGCCGCGCTGATCGGCTTGGTTTTACTGCAGCCTGATTTCGGTTCGGCTTTAATTCTTTTCGCGTTGTGGGGAATAATGGTTTATATTTCCGGTTTTAGCAAGAAATATATATTAATAATTCTTTTAATTTTATTATCAGTATTTTTAAGCGGCTGGTTTTTTTTCTTTGAAGATTATCAGAGAAATAGAATTATGACTTTTGTAAATCCGGGAGCTAATCCTTTGGTAGAAGGCTATAATGTAACACAGGCAATAATAGCGGTTGGCTCTGGCGGAATAACCGGAAGAGGAATCGGTTTTGGTTCGCAGTCCCAATTAAAGTTCTTGCCTGAGGCGCAAAACGATTTTATTTTCGCGGTAATTGCCGAGGAACTGGGATTTTTTGGCGTATTTTTGCTTATTGGTTTTTTCTCAGTATTTTACTTTCGTGTTATAGGGCATGTTGGCAAAATTAAAGATGATTTTGGCATTTATTTTATTTTGGGAGCAGTGAGCTTGATTTTTTTGCAAATGTTTATTAATATTGGAATGAACATCGGCTTATTGCCGGTTGTCGGCTTGCCACTGCCTTTTGTCAGCTATGGCGGCAGCGCCATGGTTTCCAGTTTAATTATGGTCGGAATACTGGAAAGCATAATAATTCGTTCTAAAATTAAGGGTTAATATAATTATTTGAAGAAATATTATCAGCGATGTTTTGCATGAATCGGTTGAATAAGAAAGACTGAATAGATAAATTATGATATTAATATTAGGAAGTAGTGTTTTTTGACTATTCTTTTATTACTATGTTTTTTAGAAAGTAATCAAAAATTTTATGGAAAAATCATTTGAAACATTACGTCATAGTAAATCAAACGAAAAAGGAGAGCTTTCTGAAGAAGGCAGAGATTTTATTGTTGAAAAAGTAAAAGAATTATTTGAAGAAATATCTGAAGAC
This sequence comes from Candidatus Parcubacteria bacterium, assembly GCA_023142915.1. Taxonomy (GTDB): domain Bacteria; phylum Patescibacteriota; class Patescibacteriia; order Patescibacteriales; family UBA12075; genus JAGLYP01. The sequence continues at coordinate 3,193 of JAGLIO010000077.1, forward strand.
AAAAATACAAAAGAATTTTGGCGGCGGCTTGATGATTTTAAATTTAATGAAAATTTAATAGCAAAGTTATGGGCGGCGCAACCAGAAGAAATAGACATGATTAAGCAAGAAGTAAAAGAACAATATCCGGAAGTTGATATTAACGATATTAAGCCTTCTAATTTTTTTGAAACACCAGAAGATGATGCTGAGAAAAAAATACGTTTTATGATAAAAACCTTGAAGATAGCTCAAAAATATTTTCCTGATAATCCTGTTAAAATTTTTGGAATTTCTCACAGTGTAAGATCCGATTTTGCGGCAATGAAACTTTTGGGAATTAATATAAGCGCGAAAGCGTTTGAGGAGATTGGCGGAGCAAGAGATTATTTAGAAAGTCATAAGGTTACGATAAAAGATGGAAAGGTTATAGTCTCTTTTCGCGGTCAACAAAATGAATTTTCAGTAGATGAATTGGCAAAGATTTGTTTAAAAATTGAAAAACATTATAAAAAGCCGCAAGACATTGAATGGGCGTTTAAAGGTGGGAGGCTTTACATTGTGCAGAGCCGGCCGATTACGACTTTGTAAAAATATTAAAACAAACAAAATTGTATAAAAATTTGACAAAAAATCTTTATTAATATATAATTAAGGTAGTCTATTCCCCTAATTTATATGTAAATATGAGAAAACTAATTACAAGAACAATTCAAAAGCGCATAGAAAAATATCTGTATAGCAATAAAATCATAATTATCTATGGCGCAAGGCAAGTTGGCAAAACAACGCTTGTGAGACAAATTCAGCATTTACAAAAGAAAAAAAGCCTATATATAAACTGCGATGAGCCGGATATTAGAATGCGTTTGTCTAATAAAACATCCACTGAACTGAAAAATTTTTTAGGCGGCAACGAGTTAGTAATTATTGACGAAGCCCAGCGCGTGGAAAATATTGGCTTAACTTTAAAGCTGATAATTGACAATTATCCTGAAATTCAAATCATTGCCACAGGATCGTCATCTTTTGACTTGGCAAACAAAATTAATGAACCGCTCACAGGGCGAAAATATGAATTTCATCTGCATCCTTTTTCTGTTAAAGAAATAAATCAAAATTTTCTTGAACAAGACAGGGCGTTAGAACATCAAATTATTTATGGCATGTACCCGGAAATAATTAATAATCCTGCTGAGGCAAAAAATAATCTTAAAGAAATAACCAAAAGCTATTTATATAAAGATATTCTGCAATTTATCAATATTAGAAATTCTGATATATTGCATAAACTGCTGCAAGCGCTGGCTTTGCAGCTTGGCAATGAAGTAAGTTATAATGAGCTGGCAAATTTGCTTGAAATAGACAAAAAAACAGTCCAATATTATATTTTAATTTTAGAACAGGCTTTTATTATTTTTAGGCTTAATCCTTTTGGGCGGAATTTGCGGACAGAATTAAGAAAAAAACGAAAAATTTATTTTTATGATACTGGCGTTAGAAATGCTTTGTTAAATAATTTAAACCCTTTAAATATCCGCAATGATATTGGCGCTCTTTGGGAAAATTTTCTTGTTTCTGAACGATTAAAAAATAATCAAAACCACGCGCGTTATGTTAATCAATATTTTTGGAGAACTCACAGGCAGCAGGAAATTGATTATCTTGAAGAAGAAAACCTTAAACTTTCTGCTTTTGAGTTTAAATGGAATGATAAAAAAGCCGGAACAAAAGTTCCTAAGGCATTTAGAGACGCCTATCCTGATACCCCGTTTAAAGTAATTACACTAAATAATTATCAGGAGTTTGTTGGGTTAAGATAATTTATTTTATAACTAATTTAATAAAACACAGATATGCGGTTTTTCAAATAATGGACTACATATTTTAATTAAAAATTATGGTAAAAAAAATTGAGTTAAAAGCGAAAATTAGAGAAAATGAAAAAGACACTCTAAAAAATATTCGCAAGCAAGGCGAAGTTCCAGCCATATTGTATGGAGCAAAAAAAGACAATGTGAAATTATTATTTAAGTATCACGATTTTGACAAGGTCTATGCGTTTGCAGGGGAATCAAGCTTAATTGATTTAAAAATAGATGACAATGAAGCGGTTAAAATTATTGTTAAGGATGTTCAAAAAGACCCTGTTAAGGATTCCATTATTCATGCTGATCTTTACAGAGTTGATATGAATAAAAAGATTGAAGTTGAAGTTCCTCTTAATTTTATCGGAGAAGCAAAAGCCGTAAAAGAGCTTGGAGGAATATTGATTAAAGCCATGGAGACTTTGCAAGTTAGCAGTTTGCCAGGAGATTTAATAGAAAAAATTGATGTTGATTTGTCAGTATTGAATTCTTTTGAAGCCGGTATAAAAGTTTCCGACATTAAAATTCCTGATAGCTTGGAATTAATCAGCGCGGAAAACGCTTTAATCGCGTCTGTTGTTGAACCGAAAATCGTAGTGGAGGAAGAAAAGGTTGAAGAAGATAAGACGGATAAAAAGAAAGAAGAAGGAGAAGAGGCGGCTAAAAATAAGACTGAAGATAAAGTTGAAGATAAAAAGGGAGAAAAGAAGAAAGAAAAGAATAAATAAAATTACATGGAAATTAAAGAGGAAGAAAATAAAAATTTAGATTCAGAAAAAGACGTTTTGCCTGAAAGGGTTGAATCCGCCTCCGCCAAGGCTATGGCGGACAAGGAAAATAAAGATACGATTTTATCTGATGAAATTGTTAATGCGCGGAAAAAAATGCGGATTTGGGTATTTACCAGTGTTGCGTGCTTTGTTTTGGCGCTTGTTTTGGCTATTGTAATTTTTATTTTGATGTCTGGGGAAACAAAAAGTGAAGAAGATATTAAGCCGTCTGGGGAAATATCTCAAAATGTTGAAAAAATATTGGATAACGCGAATAAAGCCGTAAGAATGATTGATGGAGCGTATGTTCTAACGGGGCATGAAAATATTTATCCAATCGCGGTTATGATTGACAATCATCCTGGCGCCCGACCGGCGCATGGCCTGGAAAAAGCGCAATTGGTAATTGAGGCCGAGGCCGAGGGTGGAACTACAAGGTATATGGCTTTTTTTGCCAACAATGAAAATGTTGAAAAAATCGGACCTGTAAGAAGCGCCAGACCGTATTTTGTTGATTGGTCACAGGAATTATCAGCGCTTTACGTCCATGTAGGCGGCAGTCCCGAGGCTTTGGCTAAGATGGCGCAGGAAAAAACTTTGCATATTAATGAATTTTATAATGGAACATATTTTTGGCGCGATACAGTAAGAGATGCTCCGCACAATGTTTATTCATCATTGGCTAATTTGCGGAAATATTTAGAGAAAAAAGAATTTGACGCGGCGGAATATTCTGTTTGGAAATATAAGCCCGCCGTCGCTGAAGCTATGGCGGGCAAGCCTGTTATCGCTTCAACGACTTTGGACAAAAAGAGTGTTACAATTAATTTTTTATTGTCTGAATTTAAAGTTGATTGGAAATATATTTCTGAAACAAACAATTATTTAAGATACCTTGGCGGTAAAAAACAGCTGGTGAGCGATAACAAAGAAATTTTTGCCAAAAATATTATTATTCAATACGTTGATTCCGAAGTGCTTGACGAGGAAATGCGGCAAGAGTTTCAACATATCGGCAACGGCTATGTCTTAGTTTGCATGGATGGTGTATGCGAAAAGGGTTTTTGGAGAAAGAAAAACTTAAACTCAAGAACTAAATTTTATAATTTGGAAGATAATGAATTTGAATTCAACCGTGGCACGACGTGGATAGAAGTTGTTAATCCGGGGTATGAGGTTGAGTATTAAATTAAAATTTTTGCCAATCTATTGTGATTACTCAGGTCTTTTTTTATTTTAAATTTTGCGTCAGGCAAAATTTTTTTTATTAATTTTTTTAACATAATTGTTTGGCGCGGATCAAATTCTATAAGCGCAAGCAAGTTTGAATTAAAATTTATTTTTTTAGAATTAGCTATTTGTTTAATTTGTTTAAGAAAGCCTTCTATAATTTTAAGCCCTTTATTTTCAGTGAAAAGAGCAATCGGCGGTTCAAATTTTAACCCAATTGTATCCATTGAACAATTGTTTTTCCAAGAATTCCAGCCGTAAGGAAGATTGGCGGTGATTATCATTTTAGATTTATAATTTAAGATTTTAGATTTATGAATTATTGGCTTAAGTAAATCACCATGAAATAACCTTATTTTTTTATCAACATGATGCAGTTTAGCGTTTTTGCGGGCGATTGTTAATGCTGGTTTTGAAATGTCGGTTGCGAGAAATTGGAAATTGGAAATTGGAAATTTGGATTTAAAATTTTTCACAAGAGATATTATTACACATCCGCTACCAGTGCCAATATCAATAATTGTTGCCGGTTGCCGGTTGCGAGTTAAGAGCTCAAGCGTTTCATCCACCATTAATTCAGTTTCGGGGCGGGGAACCAAAACGTTTTTATTTACAAAAAAATCAAGCCCATAGAATTCTTTATGTCCCATGATGTAGGCAATGGGTTCGCCTTTAACTCTACGGCTAATATATTTTTCAAAAAGCCTTATTTTTTGATTATTCAAATTTTTATCAAAATGAGTAATAAGATATTCCCGCGAGCATTTTAAAACACGCGCCAATAAAATCTCCGCATCCATATTTGGATTTGGAATGTTATTTTTTTGCAATTTTTGCGTGGCAACGGCCAACACTTGATTTATTGTCATAGATGTGGTAATGTAAAGTGAAATTTAAAAAGAATATTTTTTTATGTTTTTTAACAATATATAAATAAAGGAGAGAGATGATGAAAAAATTAGATGTGGAAGAATTACAGAAAGAAGTAAAATCAGGCGCATTATTGCAAAAAATAGAAAAGTGCCTGATAAGTGAAACTGGTGGCGAATCAAGATATTATAAAGATGAGTCGCCTGAATCAAGTTCTGTCATATTGTTAATAAATGGTATAAAAGAAAACGTTAAGCACGAGGTTGTTACAGATATTGTTGTTAATTGTTTGCCTTCATTTAATTTAAAAATTGATAACGCCGAAAATGGAGATGTTATATTTTTAAAAGAAGGTGGTGATATAATGACTTCAGTACTCAATAGAAGTTTGTTTTTATTTATTACTGTTAATAATTTGCAATAACGTTCTCAAATTATAACAAAAGGAGAAAAAAATGTCAGATATCGAGAAAATTAAGAGAATGATGAAATTAGAAATTGAAGAAGAAGAACTTGTTACTACAATAAAAGTTATAGAAAAGACACTTAAGGATTTGAAAGAAAAGTGTCGTACAATAAAAACCAAAAAAGAAATGTACAAAAAATAATTTTTTAGCGCTAGAAAACATAAGGCCGTTTCAGTTTACTGAATCGGCCTTTTTTAATTCTTCAATCACTTTTTCCAAATCACCGTTTAAAATTGAATTCATATTGCTCCATGATTTTTTTATTCTGTGATCCGTAATTCTATCCTGCGGGAAATTATAAGTGCGGATTTTTTCCGAACGGTCGCCTGAACCGATCATGGCTTTGCGCTCAGCTGATTCTTTGGTCTGTTTTTCTTCTTCTTGTTTTTGCAAAACACGGGAGCGCAAAACTTGCATGGCTTTCTCCTTGTTTTGGTGCTGGGATTTTTGATCCTGGCATTGGGAAATAGTTCCGGTGGGAATATGCGTGATGCGTACTGCCGAGTTTGAAGTATTTACGCTTTGTCCGCCCGGGCCGGATGCCGAATAAACATCAATGCGGATATCTTCGGTTTTGATTTCCAAGTCAACTTCTTCGGCTTCCGGCAAAACCGCGACCGTAACTGCCGAAGTATGAATGCGCCCTTGTTTTTCGGTTTCAGGAACGCGCTGGACGCGGTGCGTGCCGGCTTCATATTTAAGCAGTCCGTAAGCTCCTTTACCCTTTACTTCAAAAATAATTTCTTTAAATCCGCCGATTCCGATAGGGCTTGAATCAAGAATATTTGTTTTCCAATCCTTGTTTTCAATAAATTTTGAATACATGCGAAAAAGGTCTGCTACAAAAAGAGCGGATTCATCGCCGCCGGTGCCGGCGCGAATTTCCATGATAATATTTTTTTTATCATTAGGATTAGCGGGATTTAGCAGTTCATTGATTTCACGGCTTAATTCAACTTGCGCTGAATTTAATTCGTCAAGTTCCGCTCGCGCCATTTCCACTATTTCAGAATCTTTTTCATTTTTTATTATTTCATTGTTATTAATAATTTCTTGATTGACTTTTTCTAATTCCATTATAAAATCATACGCTTCTTTTATTTCAGCGCGCTCTTTGGATATTTGAGTATATTTCTTAATATCATTAATCAACTCAGGCTTGGATAATTCACGCTCAAGTTGATTGAATTTTGTAATTATTTCTTGATACATATTTGTATATAAAAACGGTTATTTTTTGTTAATCTGGGTTTTAAAATCCAGGTTAACAAAAAATAACCGTTTTAAAATAGTTATTTTTTGTCTGTTTTTTTAGCTGTAGCGGTTGCGGTTGTTTTTGCCTTTACCGGCTTTTTTGTTTTCGCGGATTTCGCTGTTTTTTTGGCAGTAGTTGATGCTGTTGTCTCTGTTACCTTTACCGTCTTTGCCGCTCTTATTGTTGCTTTAGCCGCTCTTTTAGCGGTTTTGCCTTTTTT
>JAGLIO010000078.1 GCA_023142915.1 Candidatus Parcubacteria bacterium
TCCATTTTGCCAGAGGCTCAATTAACTAATAATTAAAAGCAAAATCAAAGGGAATCCTTTTATAGGGCATGTGTTGGGAAGATACATTACCAGCAATGGGACGTCCTCAGGAAAAAATAAATGAAGATTTTAAAAAAAGTCGCCTTGTTGTAATGCTTTTATGGAAAAGATGGGGAAGTTCTACAGGAAAATATTCATCTGGGTTTGAAGAAGAATTTGAAAAATCACAAAAAAATAGCACCGATATCTGGGTATATTTTAGGGATATTCCTAATAATATGTTAGAAGATCCTGGCGAACAACTTGAAAAAGTATTGGAATTTCAAAATAAAATTGAAACTGAAAAGACTTGCCTATTCAGACGATACAAAGACCAAGATGAATGGAAAAAACAATTTTGTTTAGATTTAATGAAATGGCTTGATCAAGAGCGATCTGGACAATTTCAATTTGAAAATTTGAATACTATACAAGATGAAAAAAATAAATTCCAAAATGAAAATTTGATATTTCAAGATATGAATTCTAAATCAAACGAGACACATCAACTTGAAATAATGGATGATAATGAAAAATTTTCAAGTGAATCTATCATAGAAGACAAAATTTTAGAAGATGAATATCTTCAATTAGGTACTATTATGAATCCCAATATTCGTTTCAGAAATAACGAAGTTCCTTATTTTCAGATTGAAACAAATAATTCTATGCAATGTTCCTTATATGGGGATTTTTTCGGCTTCACGAATAAAGTTTACTTTTTTTCGGTTGATAAAATGGGCATTACTTTAGAAAAATTATGGGATATATTAAAAAATTTCTATTTTATTTTTAGAAGAGGTTATTATCATTCTGATAATCCCAGCTTTTTAATAAATCAAGTATGCAATAAAAATAATGTCAATTATTCATGGTTCGGTTATGGACCGAAAAATTTTATTCAAGCATTAAAAGAGCAAAATAGAAGATACTCGAAAACAGGAATTGTAAAACCACATCATAGAGAACTCGCTTGTTTTGTTGCTGAAGCACAAAATAACATATTTTCAATTGCGTTTCAGCCAAATGTTCATCCAGAAAATTCGGATAACACCCTAGATTATGTAGAAATTAGTTTTATTACTGGAAACATCCCTTTTGATAATAGAAAGTTCTTAGAATTCTATGATAAGGTAGGATTAGGTACACCGGATTTTATTTTTCCTACAGAATTAGATTTTATACAAAAAAATTATAGAGAAATGAACATCAAATTAAAAAATGAAGGTTTTTTAATGCACAAATATATGGATAAAGAATGGATTTCAAAAGTAGTGTGTAATAATCCATTTTATGGCAATAAAGATTTAGACATATTTCAAAATGAAAAATTAGTAATAAACCTTCGAGATCACCACCCTTTTAATGAAAAAAAGCAATATTTTTTAGAACAAGCTAGAATTATTACAGTACCTAGTTCTTTTGATTTTAAAGTTATAAATCTACGAGGGAATTGGTAAAATATAAAAAATCAATAAAACAGAATTGGGAATATTCCAAATATAAAATTTTCGGGAAATCATAATAATTTTATGCATGAATTGGAAATAGAATGAAAGCAATTTTGAAATAATGTAAATCCTCGAGCATCATTTTCGATGCCTCGGACAGAGCGTAGAGCCGTCCGGGGTCGTTGACTGCGGGATGGCAGATTCATGCTCAAATATTTCAGAACCCTTAATCAGCATTAGTATAGTTTTTATAGGCGTCAGAAAAAACAATACGAATAGTTATTAGGAAATTTTTTTAAAATTTAAATTTAGTGGGCCAAGTTTTCCAGCAATTTTTTCCAACATTGTTTCCTCAACTGATTTATCAAGTATGGTGAATAAACTATTTTCTATTTGACTAATTATTTCCTCAACTTTATTAACATCAGATTTATAATATTTTGTTTTGATCATTATGCACTCTAATTTAAAATCTTTTTCTACTTTAGACTTCCTTTCTTTAGAAATATTTGTATAATCGGTGTAAAAAAACATTTCAACAATGTGATGTAAAGCTCTTTTAGAAGATGGATATATTCTCTGCTCGTCAATTTTCTTATTAAATCTGTCTATTTCAACTTTATACATGTAACATTCCTCATAAAGGTCATCTTAAATTCTGAGCATCTATTATAGTTATTCATCTCTTATTGCATCAGATTTAAGAGTTATCTCATCTCAAATTTAATATAATCGATCAGCAATTAATCAAATCTTATACAAACAAGATGTTAAATTATAACCCAAGTTTCCCACTCGAAAAT
>JAGLIO010000079.1 GCA_023142915.1 Candidatus Parcubacteria bacterium
GTTGAATTTACCAAAGCCAAAGTCGCTGTATTGGCTGAGCCAACCAGGCTCAAATAAAATAAATCTTTAACTCTAACCTTTTCTCCGCTGAATAAATAAATTTTCCCGCCATTAACGCGATCTGAATGCTTAATCTCATATTCAGTTTCCCATCCCGGGTTATTATCCAAAAATACCAAAGCAACAGCCAATTTGGTAATGCTGGCGATTGCTTTTTGCTTGTTGGCATCCTTGCTAAATATTATTTTTCCGCTTTGGCTGTCAATAACCACTGCTGATCCATGATTAACGCAAGGGTCTTCCGCTTCTGTTGTTTTTTGCGGAGCAGCCGCGCCGATTTTCGTTTCTTTACTTTCAGGCAAAGGATTAAATATTAATCTGGATATAGATTTTGTTCGCAATCCTGCCGGCTCTGATTCTAAAAATTCCAACTCATAATTTTTGATATCCGGTTCTGTTTCCTGATAAGCGCTTTGCGTTGGCAAACTGTAAAATAAAAACAAAGAGCCGAATATAAATATAATCGCAATAAAAGTCGGGATTAAAAAAAATGGATTTTTATGCATGGGGATTTTATTAAATATTTATTTGCCTGCTTGCTCGTCTTTTGATTGTTCGTTATTCAACATTCTGTCAAGCGTATCATCTTTGCTTAATTTTTCATAATCGGGCAATTCGCGCACATCGTTAATGCCGAGAAAACGGATAAAATCAAATGTAATCGTATAATAAGTTTCCTGTTTTTTACTGTCGTTTTTCGCTTTAATCAATCCTCTGATTAAAAGATTGCGCAAAATCAAAGAGCAATTAACGCCGCGGATGCGATCCAAATCAATCTTGGAAACCGGTCCGCGATACGCGATTATAGTTAAAGTTTCAAGGCTTGGACGCGACAGCTCGCCGGTAGTTTCATCTTTAATAAATTCTTGAATCAGCTTCGCGTTTTCCGGCGAAGAAACCATTTGCAATTTAGAGCTATTTTTGATTATCTGAACTCCTTTTTTATTATTTTTATACTCATCAACTAGATCAAGCCCGGCTTTTTCAATTTCTTTTTTATCTTTTTTAATTAATTCCGCCAATTGCTTAATTGACATAGGCTTTGCAGAGATAAACAATAAAGATTCAATTTTTGACTTTATATCCATTAAATTTTTTCAATTAATATTTCCTTAAAAAGCCCGTCCTGCTTTAACATTATTTCCCGCTGGCGCATTAACTCCAAAACCGCTAAAAAGCTGACAACAACCTCAGTTTTATTTTTCGCTTCCGCTATTATATTATCAAAACTCATTTTAATGCGATTAAGCAAGCTATTTTGAATGGAAATAATTTTATCTTCAATGTTTATTTTATGATCCAAAGTTTCCTCTTCAAGCTTTTCCTCCGGCCGCAAACGAAACAATAAATCACTGAATATGTTTTTTATATCTTTTACTTTAATGTTTTTTGGCGGAGAAAATAAATTTGTCTGGCTTAAAGCCGCCTTTCTATTAAACTCGCGAGCGAACATAAATTTTTTCTTGCCTAAAATACGCTCAAGTTTTTTTGTTGCCGCCAAAAACTCCTGATACATCTTTAACTGATCCTCAAAATCCTGAATTTCTTCCTCTTCTTCCGGATAAAGATACGGTAAAAGCGCTTTTGATTTAATCAGCAAAAGTCTTGCCGCCACAACTAAAAAATCCGCCATTTCTTCTGGAATAATATTTTTTGCTTCGCGGATATAGGATACGTACTGATCGGCGACATTTGCCAAACTCACCTGCGTTACATCCATCTCTTCTTTTTCAATCAATTGCAAAAGCAAAGCTAAAGGCCCTTCAAATTTTTCCAGTTTTATATTTAACATTTCTACAAATTACAAATTATACAAAATTTTTGTCATTTCGACCGAAGTGGAGCGACAGCGGAACGGAGCGGAGAAATCTATAATATATGAATTACAACAAAGGATTAAAATAAAAATATATTGAACAAAAATCTAGGGAAAGGTTTAAATATATTAAAGATTTCTCCGCTCCGCTGGCGCTCCGGTCGAAATGACAAAAAGAGTGATTATTATGAATTGTGCGTAAGATGAGTAAGTGAATCTATTTTTTCTTTTTCACGCCCATTTTCTTTGCTTCGGTTTTTTTCTTTTTTGGCTTAGACACTGCCTGTTTTTTAATTTTCTTTTTTTTCCCCACAACTCCGACAATCGCTTTTTCCAAATCAATAAAATCTTTAACTGCCATTTCAATGGAATAATTAGGCGTGCCTGCGGCAAAAACCGCTTTTTTAACTTTCCCAAACTTTTTATCAATAATAACTCCGACCTTATGCAGTTTGCCAAAAGCGGTAATGCTTCCAGCTTTAATTTTTAAGGCGTTTTCAATAATCTTTTCTCCCGGAATTTTTATGGTTTTAATTTCTTTGGCTTTTACTTTGCCGATTACTTTTTTTAATTTTTCAAAATTAAGATTGTTGTCAGCCGGCATCAAAACCAAATAATAATCCTTGTCAGCCTTAACCAATAAAGACTTGGCAATTTCGTTTAATTTCTTTTTAATCGTCATTGCCGCGTCAATCGCGGTATAGACTGTTTTATGCTCCAAAATTTCATGCTTAACTCCCGCCTTTTCCAAATATTTAAGAACCTTGGCGGGAATTTTAATTCTTTTTGGGGGTTTTGGTTTTTTACTGGTTTTTTTAGTTGTCATATTATTAAAATACTAAGAATAAACGATTTTATTGCTATATTAATCCTTTTTAATATAAATATTATATCATAATTTCTAAAATCTACAAAATATTTTTATAATTTTTTCAATTTTCTACCCATCTTCCACGCAATATTAAAAATCGGCAACATTGATTTTGTTAGCTCTTCTGATTCTATGACAACGATAAACGGCTCGTCTTCAAAAGAAGTTATGGCCAGTTTATTATACCAAATAGTAAAATCCATATTAGCGTCTTTTAACTCCGGAGAAATTCTGTATTCCTGTCCGATTTTTAAAAATTCTCTGCCAATTTCAATATTTCTCGGATGATCAGGCGCTAAATGGCGGCTTTGCGGATTATACAATCCTTTTTTTATTCCATTAATCCATGTATCAATTGAATTGGGAAAATATTTTTCAATTATATGATAATTTGAAATAAAAAACGGTTTTGGGGCTCTGCTCATTTCTTCATAAACATTCCAAATACCTTTTAATGTTTCATAATAACTTATTCTCGGTCTTTTTTTGCCTTTGCTTTTTAACGTTCTAAAAACCGGCAACATTTCTGAAAAATTTTTAGTCGTGGTTTGCAGTTTATTAAGAATAATTGACGGGTCAATCGCCTGGTATATGTTTATTTTTTGATTTGGCAATTCGCTTGCGTGCCCCCGTTTAATCAAGCCTTCCAAAACAACATAAATAATCGGCCGCTTAAGCTCGGTTATTTTAGCGATTTCCGTAACATTCCCCTGCCCAAGCTCAAGCAAAGCAAGATAAACCCTTGCCTCCTTGTTTGTAAAATTAGCTTCTTCTAAAAGCTTTAATAATGTTTGATCCATAAAAACACAATAGCACGCTATATTAATTTTGTCAATATTTTTGATGAAAAAATACAAAAATCCTTTATTTTAGCTATTTTAAAACATTTGGTATTATAATATTATTGACAATTTCGTGATTTCTTTTTATGATATGATATTCTGTTTGGAATAAATGTATGGTCTTTGATATTAACAACAAATATAAAAGAAGAAAAAATAAAATGAAAGAAATATTAATTCTTTTTTTCGTAACTTTGGGTTTGTGGTTTTTGGTATACTTTATTCCTTCATGCATTGCTGATGCTTATTGGAAAAGAGTTGAAAAAATTAAAGAGAAAGAGGAGGTACAAAGCAATGAGTAAGTTAAAAACAAAAGAACAAATCAATATTCCAAAAATAGGCGTGTTTACAATTGTAATAACTTGGATTATCTTATTGTCTATGGGGATTAAAGCAGAAATAGCCTTTCGGATAGGTGGTATTTGTGGAATAACTGTTGTTGCCTTTCTGGCATGGATGTTTTGGTCAAAAAGTAAACAACAAGAAAAAAAAGAAGACAAGTATATAAATACATTTGTCCGAGGACCAAGCCCCTACATTAAAAAAGATTCAGCTCAAATTAATGATGAAAAAAATTAAAAAACTGGGATTAAGCTAAACAACTTATCCCAAAAACAAAGAGGCGGAACCATGAACGGATTTCGCCTTTTTTATAATTAAAATTTGCAAAATATTATTTATTTTTTTTCAAAATCTTTTTAACTTCTTTATCAAAATCAGATTCATATAGCTGATCTTGAATTGGCTTGTATTTTTCAAATTCACTTTCTGCAAACGCCTTGGCGATTTCTGTTGTTACTTTTCCGGCATCCTTTAAAATTTCCTCTTCATTAAATTTCAAAAAAACATTTAATTTTTTTGACCAATCTTTCATTGTCATTGGAATTCCTTTTTCAGCCTGATGTTCCGCGTAGTCTAAATACATTGTTACAATCCTGTTGAGCGATCTTATTTCCTTTTTATCAAGATAGTTCTTTGCAATTGAGACATCGGATTTTAAAATTTTTCCGCGCGGGGCTTTTTTCCAAGTCATGAGCCCCATATAATCTTTTTTATAATCAGCTCTTTTAGTTATAAGTTCCGCCGCAGTGTTGCCGTGAGTGGCATAATGAAGCTTGTTTTGAACGGTTGCGAAAAATGTTTTTGTAATTTCTGAATTCATGTCATAATCCATCGCCATAGCGTAAATATCCGTAATTTGCTGATAAAAATTTCTTTCGCTTTCACGAATATCGCGAATTTCAAAAATTAAATCCTTAAAATATTGCTTGCTTAAATATGCTCCGTTTTTTAATCGTTCGTCATCCAAAACATACCCTTTTATTGCGTAATCTTTCAAAACTTTTGTCGCCCATCGCCTAAAATCCGCTGCTCTCTCAGAATTTATTTTGTAGCCAAGCGAAATAATTACTTCTAAATTATAGTGTTTGGTATTGTAATTTTTCCCGTCCTTGGCAGTTATTCGGAAATTCCGAATAACTGAATTTTCGTCTAATTCTTCTGATGAAAAAATATTTTTCAAATGCTCATTTATGTTTGGGATACTTACATCAAAAAGCCTGGCAATCAACTTTTGGGTTAGCCAAACATTTTCATCTTGCACCCGCACCTCAATTCCATCCTCTCCTGCCTGAGAAGTAAATATCAAAAATTCCGCCGCGCTATTTCTAATAGTCAATTTTTTTGTCATATATATTTGTATATTTGTTTAAACTATAATTTATTTGTCATGCTGTTTAGTATATTATAATAATGCTAAAATTTCAAGAAAATATTTAAAAATTTCTTAAATCTTCTCCACTAAATCATCATAAATCTCCAAATAATTATCAGCAAGCTGTTTTAGATAAATACGGCAAATTTTAAATATCTTTTTTCATTTCCATAGTTACTAATTATTTTAATACTTATAGAAATAATATAGCATACTGAATTATAGCTGTTAAATATTGCTTAATTTCAAAAAACTAAAAGGCGGAACCATGGACTGTTCCGCTTTTTTATTTGAATAAAAATTTTGCGATAGTATATCTGCTTAAAAATAGCAAAAATAAAAACAAACATAATTAAACCAAAAATTATTTTTCCATTAAAAAAGGGTTAGCCGATTTCTTGACTAACCCTTGATAAACAAATATTATAGAATTTTAGGTTGCCTCTTACTGGCATATACAATATGCTGGTTGTGTTTTATCGTGGCTTTGAGTAAACCTAGTATTATGCCGACCTTATCTCTTTTTTCACCCTCAACTTGTATTAAGGGGACTTCTGCCGGATTATGTTGAATTATTATTTCCGAGATAAAAGTAATTGGCGCTTCTTTAAGCGCGCTTCTTACTTCTTCTTCCAGTCCTCCGCTATATAAAATAGTTATCATTGATTTATCTAACGGATGAAAAATATTTTTTGGCTCATCTGGCAGCCGAGCAACTAATGCTTTAGCAACATCAATTCCTGCTTCCACGCATTCTTTAACAACATGCTCGTCGTATAAACCCATGCCCATAGTTCCCCAAAAAAAACCAGTCTCACATGGATCATAGTCATCCTTTCCTGTCTGTCTTTTTCTTTCCGCCATTAAACGACGCCTGCTTATAATTGTCAATAATGGCTTTTCTTCCTTTGATATGGACAATGCTTTAGCAATATCAATTTTTTGTTCTATACACTGTACAATAACATGCTCGTCACCCAAAGGAACACCTAACTTTGGGCTGTAAAAAAATCCTAAATATACAGTATATTCGTTAATATAATCATCCTTATCTCTTTTTTTTATTTCAGCCAACGAACAATGCCTACCAGCAACTGTTAATAATTCCATTTGTTACCTCCTTTTTAATAATGTCATTAAATTAACGCTTTTACCAAACTTTTCTCAATCCTACATAGAGCTTCTTTAAACTTATTCTCGTCCACACAGAAACAAAATCTTAAATAACTATCATAATCCCCAAACGCAATGCCTGGGGCAACTGCCACTTGGCTTTTTTTTAATAAAAATTCTGATAAAGCTAAAGAATTTTGCGGACCATTGCGGCTTTTTAGATAATTTGAAAAATCAGGAAATACATATAAACATCCTTCAGGTCTAACATAATCAATTCTTTTTTTATCCAGCCAATCACAGATTATGTTTTTTTGGACTTCATAATTATAAACGCCATCTTCTTTAAAAGCTTCAATAGTGGCTGCTTCTGAAATTGTACATAAACTGCTGACAAAAAGACCTAAATATTTTTTAACTTCTGCCGCTATATCTTCGGACATAAGCCCCCATCCAATCCGCCAGCCTGTCATTGAATATTCTTTTGAGCATGAATCAATAACTATGGCTTTAGAATAAATTTGGCGCATCGTAAAATGCTTGTTTTTACTAAAAGATTGATAACATTCATCTGAAATTATCCAAAAATCATATTTACGAGCCAGCACGCAAATTTTTTCCATTTCAGACCGATCATATTCCACTCCTGTCGGATTATTCGGAGAATTTAATATCAAAACCTTAGGTATCCCCATCTCATTTATTTTCTTTTGTAATTCCGCCGCCTTTAGCTTAAAACCGTAATTCCGAGTATCAACTAAAACAACTTGTGCTCCATTCTGCTTGCTTAATCCTAGAAATGAAGGATAGAAAGGCGCTGGAATAAAAATTTTATCGCCTTTCTTAGCTAAAACTTTTAAAACTCCGCTAATAACCGGGCGCGATCCATGAGAAGCAACAATTTCTTCAAAACAAATTTTACATTGTTTGCGGCGATACTTCTCTATAATCGCCTCTTTTAAATCGTCAGAACCGCTTGCCGGAGCGTAAAATACTCTATTAGAGTCAATTGCTTTTTTTGCGGCTTGTTTTATTCTGTCCAGCGTCGGTTTATACGGATCGCCAACTTCTAAATGAATAACATCTAAACCTTTTTTTTCTAATTTATTTGCTTTTAAAAAGATCAATTCCAAGGCTGAACTTACAGCTTTGTACTTATTTCTATCATTTTCCGCCATATTTGCCTCCTTTTATCTTTTGGTCCAATTCATTCAATATATTAATAAAATTTTTTCTAATTTTATCAGTATAAGGGTTATAGCGATGCATGTCAAGGAACAGCTGCCATGTATCATTGTTTACGGTTTCATTAACAGCTAGTAAGCGGCGATAGCCTAAAGTGTCAATTTCCTGATCTTTTAAGCCGGCCGCAGCCATAGCCCGACCGAGAAAATGCACCAAAGCCAAACTATTGCCTGTTTGCTTGTCATGATCACTGGCAGTCGTAATTATAATCTTAATTTTTAATTTTTTAAAAACTTTTATCACCTTGCTTAAATTGTTTTTTTTAATTCTAATCGGACATAACACTATTGACAATCCGCTTAATCCGGATTTAGCGCTATCAGGACCGAACATTGGATGAGAACCTAATAACTCTACATTTTTCGG
This sequence comes from Candidatus Parcubacteria bacterium, assembly GCA_023142915.1. Taxonomy (GTDB): domain Bacteria; phylum Patescibacteriota; class Patescibacteriia; order Patescibacteriales; family UBA12075; genus JAGLYP01. Next base: position 8,028 of record JAGLIO010000079.1, read on the forward strand.
CAAATATTTTTTAAGCCACCTGCATGGATTTACTTTTACCGAACAAACATCCATAACCAAGGAGCCTTTTTTTAAATAAGGGCTCATCTTTTTAAGTACACCTACTAAACTGGAAATCGGCACGGCAGGAATAACCCAATCAATATTATCTAAATTCTTAATATTAATTTGTTTTATGGCCTGCTTTTTCAGCTGTTTGCTTTCCGCTCCATTTATTTTTTGACGGCTAATTATATAAATCTCGCCAAATGGTTTTAAAATATCTGCGAGCAGTTTCCCAAAACGGCCGTAACCGATTATTGCAATTTTTATTTTTTTATCTTTTTGCATATTAAACCGCTACTATAAAAGTAGTAAAATTAAATTTTAAATCCTGAATGCCTTCTTCTAGAATTTCCAGATTATACAGCTCAGCGCACTTGCGCGGCGCGATTACAGCCGCGCAAGCATCTAGCTTGCCTTCCCCTAAATCTTTAGCTGCCTGAGCGGTATCGCTATATTCTTCCAATTCAATCTTTTCCCATTTTCTTTTTAAATACATCCTGCACTGTTTTAACGCTTGAGGATGAGAAGTTATTTTTTTTATATCCCTGACATTAACGCCCTTTCTTACTAATAGATTATGCCTGACATCAATCTCAAACAATTTTTCAATATTAAAAACATATTTGCTCATAGCATATACGGCCTCGTAAACTATTCCGCCGTTTGAATTTTCAATCGGAAAAACGCCTCTATCTATTCGTTTATTTTTTATTGCCCGCAATACGCTGTCAACATCAATTAAATACTTAAGTTCATAATCTTTAATATTATTTTTTTGGCAATAATAATTAGCGGCTTCTTCAGAAAAACTGCCTTTATTACCAGATACTCCTATTTTTATTGTTTCATGCATATTTTTATAAATTATTTTTAATACATCAATTTTAGCACATTACAATAAAATAGCAAAAATAAAAATCAGCCCCTCTGACGCGAGGCTGATTTTTGTTTTCCCTAATGGTGTTAAATTTAAGCTGTAATTAAAACACCACAATAAAATAGTTATAAATAACAACTTTTTTGTAATGTCTTAAATAAACAGTATAATACCTACTCTTGTGGATAATTATAGCATATTTAAATTAAAAAGCAAAAAAAATTTTTATTAAACCCCGATTTTCCAAACATTCTTTTCTAAAAAAGCTTCAATGGTTTGTCTTTTTGCTTTATTAATAAGGTTTGAGTGCGAAAATTTATTTATTTTGGCATATTCCGATAATGTGATAATTTTTTTGTCTTCCAAGTACGCCAAGCGTTTATAATAACTATTAGCAAGCGCCCTGCCTACTATCTCCTCCATTTTACCGGTAGCTCCGCTTTTATCAAACTCTTTAAATGCTTTATAGTACGCGGATCTGTCAATAAATTTAATATTTATCGGCACATATCCTTCTCGTATTAGTAAATAATTATTAACAACTCTGCCAATGCGTCCGTTGCCGTCAATAAAAGGATGGATGTTTTCAAATTGCAGATGCAGTTTTGCTATTCGCTTAATTACATTTTCATGGCTTAATGAATTATAATCAACAAACATTTCCTCAAGAAGCTTAACTATTTCTTTTGGATTTGGTGCGATATAATTTCCAACTCTCACAAATTCATTTTCTTTTCTGAATCTTCCGGCTATGCCATCGCAAATATTGGAAATCAAAATTTTATGCAAAAACAAAATCACATCCAAATTTAATTCCTTTTCTTTCGCCTTTTTATCTATATATTCCACTACTCGCGCTAAATTTTTAGCTTCAAACAATTCCCTCTCTGTAACATACCGATCCAAATCAATTTGCAATAATATCTTTTCTGTTTCTTCCAATGTGAGGGTGCTATTTTCTATGGCATTGGAATTATATACTTGCTCAACAATCTCAGTTTCTGACAACAATTTAATAAGAGCCTCTTTAGCAGCAGCAGCTTTATAATATCTCTCTCTAAGTGAGTTTATTTTGTTATATACATTTAAAACTTTTGTCATACACTATCACTATATATTATTTTCACGCTTTTGTCAACATAACCGTGAAAACTTGTTAATTTTTATACATTTTTCACGATTTTGATTTAAAATTTAAAAATTAAAAGCGTCAATTATGTTCGTGGACTTGCGCAGCACGCCGCCAGAGTTGGAAATGAGATGGGGGCTGATATTGTTAAAGTTTCTTACACCGGTTCTGTGGAAAGTTTCCGCGAAGTTACTGCAGGCTGTTCTATTCCCGTTGTAATTGCAGGCGGAGCCAAAATGG
>JAGLIO010000008.1 GCA_023142915.1 Candidatus Parcubacteria bacterium
CGCCGGAACATATTGGTATGGCATGCATGTTGTTGATAATGCTGGGAATGTCGGATATGAGCCAGTGGCGAAAAAGGTTGTGGTGAGCGGTGACAGCACAGCCGATCATAATTGGTATTTTTCAATGTCTGGCGGAGGAAGCGTTTGCTCTCAAGCATCTCCATGTAAATGGCTTTCATCTAATCAAGTTGGATATGTCGCGGGACAAACAACAGCGCAAAATAAGATTGACAGCGTTGATAGCAGCAAGACAGTTAATTTGTATTTTAAGAGGGGGGATACTTGGAGTGTAAATACAGTAGCGGTCAACAAAACTGTTTGTCATGGGTTTCTTGTTGGCGCCACTAATCCAATCGTAAATATAGATGCGTATGGTTCGGGAGCTAAACCCATTTTTGACGGACTGGTTTCAAACTTTTCTGTAGCTCCGGCTTCTAACAGTACAACCGGTCCGTTATTTTACAATCGATTTTTTGAGTTCAAGCGCAATAATTGCAGTATTTCAAATATAGAAATTAAAAGAGTCTATGGTCATGCCATATTTTTATCTAATGGAAATTATTTCACTCTTGATTTAAGTTATATTCATCATTTTGGCGCGGGTGGCATTTCCATATCATCCTTAACAGGCGGAAATAATATTACAGTTACGAAGAATGTTTTTAATACAGGACAGGAGCTGTATCGATATGGTTTGAGATCCGGATGGGAAGCAGCAATTCAATTAACGGCGGAAAATTATCTTGTAGAAGATAATATTATTCGATATAATATCGTCTATGATATTTACGGTGAAGGAATTCAATGCCCTAATAGTTTATGTGAATATAATATTGTTGGAGATACAGGATCAATTGCCCTTAATACCTCAAATCATGGATGGGATGCCAAAACAAGCATTGTTAGGTATAATTTTGTCACAATGTCTGATTGGGGTTCAAGTATATATGATTCATTTAGTGGTTCAAGCCATATTGGAATAAGAGCGTTTGATGAGCATCCTGGCGGGGATAATTCCAACGCAGATATACAAATTTATGGTAATGTTGTAGTAAATAGAAAATACGGCATCCAGCTTGGCTCGCCAATAGATCCTGGCAATCCATATGGTTCTGTAAAAGTCTATAACAATACCATGATAGACTGTGAAGCTAATTGGTGTTTTTCACAGCCGGAAGAATTTAGCAATGTATACATTTATAACAACTCGTCTATCCATTATGACCGAACAGGTGGTCATGCAATAAATTGGGATATAGTAGAAGGATATAGTGGATGGACATTTGACTATAATCATTTTTATCCTGTTGACGGAAGCAACAGTGTCCTTGCCATTTTCAATTCAAACCAAATTACCACCGACCCCAAACTCTCAGGCGAACCAACAATAGACTGGGATGGTCAAAGCGGTCCGACTTATTATAAAGATATTAAATTCAGCGATGTATATCCGCTAGCAGGTTCTGCTCTTATTGGCGCAGGAAAAACACTCGGAACAGACTTTAGTAAAATATTTTTAACAAAAGGCACTGATTTCAGCACTTTGCCTGATGCTATTAATTTTACATTATCATCTCAAACCGATGGTAGCTGGGATATTGGAGCAACTGAATATTAGCCTGCAAAGTTATATTTATAATAAACAAGAAGAAAAAAGTAAAAATACTTACATTGATTAATTTGCTAAACTAAATAAGATTTGTATAATATCAAATTAGAATATTTATGCGTAAATTATTAATTATATTATTTTTTTAATATCTGCTATAATGATTGCAGTATATTAATTTATTATTTAAAATAAAATTTTATGTTTGATGATTTAGCCAACAATAATAAAAATTCAGCCGCTGTTAAACCCGTGGCTGGTCAAAAAAAGATAGAAAATAAGAATAATGTTCAAGATAAAAGCAGTTTTGCGGCTACAGGGAATGATTTAAACAAAGCCAATCCGCGAAATAAGCGGGAGACGGCAGAGGATATGTTTGCCGAAACTGAACCCAGTCCAAAACCGCCGGTATTTGAGAAAAAACAGGAGAATCCCAACAATAATCAACGTTATGATGAAAATAACAACAGCCATCAAAAAATATTTTTTTTAGTTTTTGCTATTTTAATTTTAATCCTTTTGGGTGTTGGAGGTTTTTGGGCTTATAATCGTTTTATTAGGGGAATTATCGATGAATCAACAACTGATAAAAATATTAAAACCCAAGAGATAAATGAAAAAATAAACACAGAAATAAAAGAAAAAAGCCCTGATGACGTTGTTAAAGATGTAATAAATGATACAGGAGAAGAGAATATGCCGCTAGAAAAACTAGACAGCGACGGCGACGGCTTGACTGATGAAGAAGAATGGAGCTTGGGTACCGCAATAGACAGTGTTGATACTGATAATGACGGCTTGTTTGATCGCGAGGAAGTAAAAGTATACAAAACTGATCCGAAAAATCCCGACACTGACGGTGATGGGCATATTGACGGCGATGAAGTTGCCGGAGGATATAATCCCTTGGGAAGCGGACGCTTGCTTGAAATAAAAAAATGATTTAAGCTTATTTATGGAAAATTTTAATAAATCTGTTCAAAAACAAAAAACACAAAACGGCAATGACGAAAAAAAGATGATTATTCATACTATGCCAAAGAGGTTTTTGGGGATAAGGCAAAAACAGAAAAACACAAAAAGCATTGGCATGATAATTTTAATAGTCGGAGCCCTTTTGCTAATAGGCGCCTTAGTCGCTTTATATCTTTTTGTTTTAAAACCGGATAATAATCCCGAGTTAAAAAATGATGATTTTTTTATTGAAGAAGAACAGCCTGTTAAAAAAAATTTACCTAAAGAAAATAATAATGTTGTTAAGGATGAAATAAATATCCCAAAATCGGAAGAAAAAGAAACAGAAAAAGAAATCAAAGAAGAAATTGAAGAGTGGGAAAGAGAAGCGCCAAGAGAAATAACATTCGCAACTACCAGCGATGATTTTGTTGCTACAAGTAGCGAGGAAGAAATAGAAATTAATGAGAGTGGAAAAATAGATTATATTCCAGCAATAGACAGCGACAAAGACGGTTTAAGCGATTTGGAAGAAATAATTTTAGATTGCAATATTAATTCAGGCGATAGTGATAGAGATGGCTATAAAGACTTGGATGAGTTGAAAAAATTATATAATCCGGCAGGATCAGGCGAAATAATAGTTAATCCGAATATAGAAAAATATACGAATGACAGCCATAAGTATTCAATTTATTATCCGGATATTTGGTTAAAAACCGATGTTGACGGCGATAATTCGGTTTTATTCAGAGCCGGCAACAATCAATATATGCAAATTATTGTTCAAGATAATATAAAAAGACAGAGTTTGGAAGAATGGTATAAAGAACAATTAAATACATCATTCATACAAGGCAGCCAAATAATGTATAAGACAGGCTGGAATGGAATTAAAAGCAAAGACGGATTAATCGCTTATTTAACGCAAAGTTCAAGCAATAAAATTTTTATTATTTCTTATAATGTCGGTTTGGATAATATGCTTCGTTTTAAAAATATTTTTAATATGATAGTGGAATCGTTGAATATTTAATTATTTTGCAGTAGCTAATGCGCTTGGGTGTCCTTGAGCTATGATTTTTTTGATTATTATGATGGGCTATGATTGCAAAAATCATAGGCTATTATAATATAATTAATAATCAATTTAAAATTATCAAAAAACATAAAATATGCAGGCGATTATTAAGAATGATAATAATAAAAATTTATTTCAAATTAAGTCCGCGCTAAGCAAGCAGATAAAGACAACCCGAGAATATTGGCAAAAAATTACAGTTATTAAACACCCGTCAATTAAAGGCAAGGAAAAAGAAGCGCAAAAAACATTAAGCTCGCCGGACATAGTAAGAGTCAGCAGTTCGGATAAAAAAGTTTTTCTTTATTATAAAAAATATCGTAAAAATTATTTATGCGTTGTCGCAAAACATGAAAACGGTCAGGGATTTATTATAACAGTTTATATAACTAATAAAATTAAAGAAGGGACACAAATATGGCAAAAGCAAAAAAACAAAAGCTAGAAACAGTTAAAATTCATTATGATTCACTGGGCAATACTTTGAATGTTTGGTTTGGCAATCCTGAAAAAGAATTTATTTCCGAAGAAACAGGCGATGAAGTTATTTTGAATAAAGACAAAAAAGGCAAAGTAATCGGATTTGAAAAATTGAATTTTTTAAAGCAAGGAAATGCGCCGATTAAATCGTTGCCTGTTGAAGTTTTTTTGCAGTAATCGTTAAAATAAAATCTATTAATTTAAAACGACTACCTTGTTTCTCCGCCTAGGCATAGAATGCCTAGGCTACATTTTTTAAATCCCGCTAAAAGCGGGATATTTTTTATTGACGTTTTTATACATAACCCGATTTATCGGGTTTAAAAAATTATCAAATTAGCCCTGGCATTCATGCCTGGGCGGCGGGTTGGCGATTTTTGCGCAGTTTTTCAAATTGACTTTTGCCGTATTTTTTGCTAATTTATAATCAATAATAAAACAATTTAATTCACCTAATCCTTAAATTTTTTTTGAGATATGGTTTTTTCAATTTGTCCCCACCACGCAAAATCAGTGACAAAAAATTTATAAATATTTATATTTAAATAAATTAATATGGCTTCAAATGGATTAAAAGCAATTGCAGGAATATTTGAAAGTAATGTTTTTAGAATTCCTGATTACCAAAGAGGATATTCTTGGGCAAAAAAACAATTAAATGATTTTTGGGAAGATTTAGAAAATTTATCTGATGGTCAAGTCCATTATACTGGGGTTTTAACATTAGAAAAAGTTAAAAATTACTCACAATGGGAAAATGATTTATGGCTTATAGACGGTAAAGGCTATACTCCTTTTTACATTGTTGATGGACAACAAAGATTAACAACAATAATCATATTAATACAAGCAATTCTTGAAAAATTACAGGACGATGAACGATTAAATTATACTCCGAAAAAAGAAATTATTGAAAAATATATTTCGCAATCAAAAGATAGCGGAGTTTCAAAAACTTTTATATTTGGCTACGAAAAAGATAATCCAAGCTATGAATTTTTAAAAACTCAAATTTTTGGAGTTGAATCTAACTCAAATCAAGACACAGAAACACTTTATACTACGAATTTAGAGTTTGCAAAAGATTTTTTTGCAAAAAATATTCAGAATTTATCTAATCAAGAAATAGAAATTTATTAAAAATATGTTAAATAAAAAAATTATAATTTTAGTTTTATGTTTATTCGCGGCGGCGGTTGTTTTAGTAGATACTGCTAACGCGGGAAATTTAGCAGCTGGACTAAGAGGCAAAATTTTGCTGCAGGTAGAGTCAAACGGAGAAGCTTGGTATATTGAGCCGGCGGCTGGACAGCGTATATATCTTGGCCGTCCGGCAGATGCTTTTCAAATTATGCGGGAATTAGGCGTAGGTATTTCCGAATATGATTATGGCAGTTTTAAAGTTCGCGCGCCGCAACGCCTATTGGGTTGCATACTTTTGAGAGTTGAGGCTAACGGCGAGGCATATTATGTTCATCCGGAAAATTTAAAATTGATATATTTAGGCCGTCCGGCAGACGCTTTTGAAATTATGCGCAAGCATGGATTGGGAATTACCAATAATGATTTAAATTCTATTCCGGTAAATGAAAAATACGCGGTATCGGACGAAATTAAGAAAAAAATTTTGGATTTTATAAACGGAACTTTAATGCAAGCGGGAACAACCGCTACAATCAAAAATGTTGCGCTTGAGGGAGATATGTACAAAATTATATTGGTAATGTCTAGCGGACAAGAAGTAACGTCTTATACCGATAAAGCTGTTACCAAATTTTTTCCGCAAGCAATGGATATAAATAAGCCGATTGCGAAACCAACGCCAAGCGCTCCGTCGGTGGATTTTGAAGATTTACAAAAGACAGATAAGCCAGATATGGAATTATTTGTTATGAGCCATTGTCCTTACGGCACGCAAATAGAAAAAGCGATTTTGCCGGTAGTAAAATTGCTTGACGGCTTAATTGATTTTGAGATTAAGTTTGTTGATTATGCCATGCACGGCAAAATTGAAGTTGATGAACAATTGCGTCAATATTGCATTCAGGAAAACAACATGACAGAGTATCTTGCTTATTTGGAATGTTTTTTGGAGGATGGTGATAATGAGAGGTGCTTGGATGAAATTGGGGCTGAAAGCGTTGAATTAAATAATTGCATCAACAGAATTGATCAGGAGTTCGGAATATATGCTTCTTACGAGGATAAATCCACATGGATTAGCGGCAGATTTCCAATTTTTAATATTCACCAAAGCGAAATAGAACAATATGGCATCAAGGGTTCGCCAACGGTTATTGTTAACGGTCAGAGAGTAAATACTCAGCGCAGTCCGGACGCTTTGTTAAATGCTATTTGCGCCGCATTTATTGTTGAGCCGTCTGAATGTTCAATCGAATTGTCAGACAAAAGCGCGTCTCCCGGTTTTGGTTATACCGTTAATCAAGTTAACAATAATGCCTCCGGTTGCGGAATTTAATTTTACAAAAATCTTAACTCCGGCAAATTTGATTTTTTCAGATTTGCCGGATTTTTTTGAATAATTTTTATTTGCAAAACAAAAACAGCAATGATATAATAAAATCAGATGAATAATACTGATTTTACATTTGATTGGCCGCTAGTTGGAAACCAGCACATAACTGAATATTTGGGAAAATGCGTTAATAATAAGCATGTTTCAGGCGCATATATTTTTAGCGGACCTGATAATTTAGGCAAAACAACTTTGGCAAAAAGTTTTGCTAAAATTTTATTATGCAAAACCGAAGGCGCTGATAAAAAGCTTCCTTGCGGGCGATGTTCGTCTTGCCGCCAGTTTAAAGATTCTAGTCAAAATAATTCAGGGCAGACGGAAATCAGCGAAATACACGGCGATTTTCATATTATTAAAAAAGCTAAAGATAAAAAAAATATTTCAATTGAGCAAGTCAGGGAATTTATATATTCTTTAAGTTTAAGCTCTTTTATGGGCGGTTATAAGATTGGGATTATTAAGCACGCGGACAGTTTAAGCTTGTCCGCGGCTAACGCGCTGTTAAAGACATTGGAAGAGCCTAAAAGCAAAGTAGTGATTATTTTAATAGCGAGTGATATGGATAATTTGCCGGCTACCATTGTATCGCGCAGCCAGATTTTGCGCTTTAATCCGCTTGGCATTGAAGCTCTTTATGATTATTTGGTTAAAGCGCGCAAGATCGGAAGAGAACAGGCCAAAGAATTATCCCGTGTTTGTCTTGGACGACCGGCTTTGGCAATTAAGTTTTTGGAAAACAGCGAGACTTATGATTTTTATAAACAACAAATTGAAACATTTATTGATTTTAAAGAGCAGAATATCAATGAGCGCTTTTCAGGAATTAATAATCTGTTCGCGCCTAAACTAAGCAATCAAGAATCAGTTAAATTGGCAAGAAGAATTTTGCAGGCTTGGCAGGGCGTTTTAAGGGATTATCTGCTTTTGGAATACAGTTTTAATAATTTAATCCAAAATTATATTAAATTTGACAAGCTTAAGATATTTAAAGCGCGCATATCTGTTTTTGATATTTTGCGCATGGCAAAAGCCATAAGACGCGCCGAAAAAAATATTGTCGCTAACGTAAATCCAAAATTAGCCTTGGAGGAAGTTGCCTTGGCTTTTTGATTAATAGTCAAGGAATTTGAATATTCCCGACTACTGTTAGTGCCCTTTGGGCATAACTTGAATATATGCGTAAAAAAAATATTTTATTTGTTTTTTTATTAATCGCCGTTATGTTGGTTTTTTCGGGTTGTATTGGCGCGCCTAAAAAGGCAAATGATATTTCCGGAATAGACGGTGGTGTTTTTAAAACCGTTAATAAGGGGCAGATTTGGGCGCAGAAAAATTTAATTCCCACCAATACTGGCAAGCCACGAACTTTGGCAAGCGCGAATTATTCTGTTTTGGAGATTGATCCGAATGATCACAATGCTGTTTATTACGGAGCGGTTGGCAACGGGCTTTTTTATACTTATGACGCGGGAAATAATTGGCATAAAGCGACAGGCTTGGGCAATATTACCGTTAGGGGAATTGATATTGACAGCTTGGATAAATGCAATATTTTCGCGGCCGGTGGAAATAAAGTATTCAGAACAACCGATTGTTCGCGCACGTGGAAGCAGGTTTATGTTGACAATCATTCTTCGGCCTTGGTTGACGCGGTTTTGGTTGACCATTTTAACGGCAGCAATATTTTTATAACCGTGATGCGAGGAGATTTGATCAAAAGTTCCGACCAAGGCGAAAGCTGGCAGACAATTTATCGTTTTAAAAAGAGAATAACCAAACTGGAAATGGATCCGGTTGATAGCCGTGTAATGTATGCTATTATAGACGGCAGCGATATTTATAAATCCATTGACAGCGGAATTTCATGGAAGCGATTTGACGAGGCTTTAAAAGAATTTAAGCTGGAGTCAATTGTCAGAGAGATTTTGCTGTTTAAAGAAAACCCAAAGTTAATATTTATTGCCACGCAAAAAGGAATTTTGCGGTCAGACGATAGCGGTATTACTTGGAGCCAAATTGAGCTAATTCCTCCGGAAAAAAAAGCGGCGGTTGAATCAGTGGCGGTAAATCCTCTAAACGCGCAAGAAATTTATTATATTTCCGGAAATACTTTTTATCGTTCAATTGACGGAGGCGAAAACTGGACGCCAAGCAAAATTACCACAACGCGAACCGGAAAAAAATTAATAATTGATCCGGTTGACCCGAGAATTATTTATCTGGGAGTCTGGCGGCAGGTGAAATAATATTCGCAGGAACAGGGCATTGCCCTGTTCCTGCGAATATTATTTTATAATTTTTAATTAAAATCTATGAACCAATACACCCAACCCAAACAAGAAGAATTTATTAAGGCGATTGATTTTTTTAAAAAAGAAATCAGCGGACTGCGAACTGGACGCGCTAATCCCGGCATTCTTGACGGTGTTTACGTAAGCGCTTATGGAGTAAAAACTCCTTTAAACGGCCTGTCTTCAATTACAGTGCCGGACGGACAAAGCATTACAATTGCTCCTTGGGATAAGAGCGTAATCAAAGATATTGAGAAGGCGATTGCGGACGCGAATTTGGGAGTGGCAACAGTTAACGAAGGCAGCCAGCTTAGGCTGACAGTTCCGAAAATGACAGAAGAAAGCCGCAGGGAAATGGTGAAAAAATTAAGCGAAAAGCATGAAGCGGCTCGCATTGCAATCCGCCATATTCGCGATGACGTTAAGAGCGTGATTGAACAGGCGGAAAAATACAAAGATATTACGGAAGATGAAAAATTTCTTTTTATCAAAGAATTGGATGAAGAAATCGCCAAACAAAATGAAAATTTAAAAGCAGTCAAAGATAAAAAAGAACAAGATATAATGACAATTTAATAATTTATTATCCTATGTTTATAACAATTATTATTTTTATAGCAGTATTATCTCTTTTGGTGTTCGCGCATGAGATGGGGCATTTTTGGGTTGCAAGGCGTTTTGGTTTAAGACCGAAGGAATTTGGTTTTGGCATGCCGCCGCGTGCGTTTGGAATTTACAAGGATAAAGACGGGAAATGGAAAAAAACGCGTGGCAATAAAGAGATTACGGACGCAAGCGATACGATTTATTCAATTAATTGGCTGCCCTTGGGCGGCTTTGTTGCTTTGGGCGAGGATGATGCCTCAACTGACGATCCTAATCATTTTCATAATAAGCCTGCATGGCAAAGATTTTTAATACTTGTATCCGGAGTTTCAATGAATGTTGTTTTGGCAGCGGTTTTAATCTCTTTCGGCTTAATGATCGGTTTGCCCCAGACGATTGACGAAACCGATCATTCCGCAAAAGTTACTGAGCGCAAAATACAGATAATTGAAGTATTGCCTGATTCAATCGCTTCTCGTGGCGGCGTTGAAGTAAATGATATAATTTTAAGCGTCAATGGCAATAATTTTTCCAATAGCGCGGAATTGCAGGATTACGTGGATGCTAACATTGATAAGGAAATCATTTATCATATTAAGCGCGGGCAAGATGATTTGGAATTAAAATTAACGCCTCGCTTAAGAGAGGATACAGAGAGAGGCGGCATCGGCGTCGGCATAGTTGATACCGGTATTGTCAAGTATTCCTTTTTTCAAGCAATTTGGAATGGAATTAAAACAACTTTATTTTTAACTTGGTATATAGCCCTTGCTTTTTATGAACTTATTAAAGGCTTGGTTACGGGACAGGGCTTAAGCGTTGAGCTTGGAGGTCCGGTGCGAATCGCGCAAATCACCGGTGATGCAGCCAGAATGGGCTTGCCATATTTGATTAATTTTTCCGCTTTGCTTTCAATTAATTTGGCGATAATCAATATTTTGCCTTTTCCCGCCTTGGACGGTGGAAGAATATTGTTTATTTTTTTGGAAAAAATTATCGGACGACCGGTAAAAAAAGAATTGGAAGGCGCTATTCATTACATCGGTTTTATATTATTAATGATTTTGATTCTATTGATTACTTATAAAGATATTGCCAGGCTTTTTTAGTAATTTATTAATTAAATTTAAAATTTATGCAAATAAACATTAAAGCGACTAAAATTGAGTTAAACGACGCGATTAGAGGTTATATCCAGGAAAAAATGGATATGCTGGAAAAATATTTGGGCTCTGTCGCGGTCATAAATTGCGATGTGGAAGTGGCAATGGATGTGAATAGCCAGCAAAAAGGAGAGATATTCCGCGCGGAAGTTAATTTGAATCTTCCCGGAAAATTAATCAGGGTAGAAAAGACTGAAAAAGATCTTTATAAAGCGATTGATAAAGTCAAAGATCATCTTATTAGATCCATTAAACGCTATAAGGAGAAAAGAGCAGACAAAAAACGCAAAAGCGGCGATAAAAATATTGTATAATATAAGTATGGATTATAATTATAATCGTAAATTGGAAATAAACGAGTGGATAATAGCTACCCGTTGGTTTTATATGGTTGCTGTTTTTTTGATAGGCATGCTTGGCAATTCTTTAATAAGTTTATTTTCAAATAAATCTTCATTTTTTTCAATTGGTTTGTTACTTTTGTTTTTTTTGGTTACGAATGCTTGTCTTTATTATTACTTAAACGAAATAAAAAAGTCTGGTTCAAAGCAAAAATTAAAATTGTTAAGTATAAGCCAGATTGCGATTGAGCTGATTATTTTTACCGTTATTTTATACCTGATAGGAGACAGGTCGGTTGCGAGTGTTTTTTACTTTTTGCCGATTATATCAGCTTCAATAATTTTCGGCACAAGAGGCGCGTTGTTTACGGCAATAATTTCAGCCGCCCTGGTAAACGGTTCATTTGTAATTGATTATTTTAATGAAATTTTTTATTTCTTTTTTAAAAGTGAAAGCTTGTCTGTTTTTGAAATGCTGGAATTGCGCGCTGGCGGGTTTGAAATGATAAAAATTTTAATTACCTCAAATTTTTATTTGGTAATAGCGGTGGTTTCCGGCTATGGCTCTAGTCTTTTATTAAAGCGAGAACAAAGATTATTGGCGCAGACTGAAAAATTAATTTATGAAAAAGAACAAGGTGAGAAACAGGCGGAAAAAATTGATCAAAGCGCGAAAATATTGGCAAAGCACGATCTTTTAGTAACAAACATCAATAATCAGCTTAATCAAAAAATCAAGCAATTGGAAAATTCGGAAAAATCTTTATTCAGGGCTTTTAGCGATTTGCAGGCAGCCAGGAAACAAGCGAATAAAGAAAGAGATAAAACTTCCGCTATAATAGCGAATTTCGTTGATCCGATTATTGTCATTGATAAAGAAAATAAATTGAATTTAATTAATCCGGCGGCTAAGCAGTTTTTTGGTTTTATTGAAAGCGATTTAGGCAAAAAAATTTCCGAGAAAAACAATTATTCAATGGAAAATTTTAAAAGCATTATTAAACAGGAGTTTAAAATAAAAAAGGTTAAATATCAAAAAAACCTGGCAAGCGAAGAAGAGGTGTCAATAAACTTTGCAAATCAGGAATTAACCTTTAAGGTAATTACCGCGGAAGTGGCTGATAATAAAAATGAATATTTGGGAGTTATGAAAATTTTTTATAACTTGACTAGGGAAAAAATGATTGATAAGCTAAAATCAGATTTTATTTCAATTGCCGCGCATCAACTAAGAACGCCTTTGTCAGCGGTAAAATGGATTATTAGAATGGTTTTAGACGGCGATGTCGGCAAATTAAACAAAGAACAGGAAAAAATATTATTCAAAGGCTATCAAAGCAATGAACGAATAATCAGTCTGGTAAACGATATGCTTAATGTATCAAGAATTGAAGAAGGGCGATTTGGCTATGAATTTATTGAAGAAGATTTTGAAGAGGCTTTAAATATCGCGGTTGAAAGCTTGGAAAATCAAATTGAGTCAAGGCATATTAAATATATTTTAAATAAGCCTGAAAAATTGCCTAAAATATATTTTGATAAAAGCAAAATGAATTTGGTTTTGCAGAATTTGCTTGAGAACGCGGTTAAATATACGCCGGAATTCGGCAAAATTGAAGTTAGTTTGGAGTTGGGGGACGAATTTTTAAAGGTTAGAATAAAAGACAACGGAGTCGGTATTCCTGAAAAAGATCAGGAAAAATTATTTTCTAAATTTTTTCGCGCGGATAATGTTATGCGCATGCAAACCGAAGGTTCGGGACTCGGACTGTTTATCGTAAAGAATGTAATTAGAAAGCATGGCGGTGAAATTATTTTTGACAGCAAAGAAGGCATGGGTACTGAATTTGTTTTTACAATTCCAATTAAGCAAAAAGAAACAAAATAATTTATTTATATTAAATTTAAAATTATGGACAATAATTCTGTGAAAAAAACAAAAATTCTTATTATTGAAGATGAGCATTCGCTTGTTGATCTGTTAAGCACCAAATTAAAAAAAGAAGGCTTTGAGGTTGAGTCTTCTTATGATGGCGAAACAGGCTATAAAAAGGCGCTCGAATGGATGCCGGATATAATTTTATTGGATATTGTTATGCCAAAGATGGACGGCTATGAGGTTTTGGAAAAAATGAAAGAGAACAATATTAAAATTCCGGTAATTATAATATCAAATTCAGGACAGCCCGTGGAAATTGAAAAAACAAAAAAACTGGGAGCGGTTGACCATTTAATTAAAACCGAATTCAGTCCGCTGGATGTGTTAAAAAAAGTAAGAGCTTGCGTTAAAAATGGCGGTAAGCCGGCGACTGATAATCTGGATATGGAGGTTTTAATTCCTAGGGAAGACTCTAAGGCAAGAAAGCTGGGAGTAAAAGTGCTGCTAGTTGAAGATGACGCTTTTTTGCGCGAAATTTGCAGCAAAAAATTAACCAAAGAGGGTTATACGGTTTATGAAGCAATTGACGGCGGACAGGCGATTGAAGGAGTGAAGCAGATAAAGCCGGATATAATTTTATTGGATATAATTTTGCCGGCGATTGACGGTTTTCAAATATTAAATGAAATTAAATCAAATCTCGATAAAGCGATTTCAAAAGTGCCGGTAATTATGCTTTCAAATTTAGGGCAGGATGACGATATTAAAAAGGCAATGGACATGGGCGCTGATGATTATTTGGTAAAGGCTCATTTTACTACTGAGGAAATTGTTAGCAAGATTAAGAAAATAATGGGGAAAAATTAGTGTTAAGTATTTTAAATTTATAAAAATCAGCTTATTTAAGGCTGGTTTTTTGATTGATTTCTTAATATTTATTAGTTATAATTAAAATATGCCAAAAAATAAATTAAAAAAATTAGAATTGCTTGCGCCGGCTGGAAATTTGGATAAAATGAAAACCGCTTTGGCTTTTGGCGCTGATGCTGTTTATGCCGGTATTCCTGATTTTTCTTTGCGTGTTCGCATAAATGATTTTGATTTAGAAAAAATTAAAGAAGCAACTGAATATTGCCATAAGCGCGGTAAAAAAATATATATAACAGCAAATATATTCGCGCATAATAGTCATCTTGATAAACTGCCGAAGTATATTAAAAAACTTAAAGAAATTAAGATAGACGCTTTGATAGTTTCTGATCCAGGGGTTTTGAATTTAATAAAAGATATTTGGCCGGAGTGTGTTGTCCATCTTTCAACTCAAGCAAATTGTACTAATTGGCAATCAGCTAAATTTTGGTTTGAGCGGGGCGTGAAAAGAGTAATTTTGGGACGCGAGGTAACGCTTGCTGAGATAAAAGAAATTCATAAAAAAGTACCGAAATTGGAATTGGAATATTTTGTCCACGGAGCTATGTGTATGGCTTATTCAGGCAGATGTTTTTTGTCTAAATATTATTTGGATAAAAGCGCTAATTTAGGAGATTGCGTTCAACCGTGCAGATGGAATTATAAAATCAAAAGCAAAAAGTTTATTTGCGCGGAGAATCATGAGGAGGATGTTTTTGAATTGGTTGAGGAGAAGCATGGGTCTTATATTTTGAATTCCAAGGATTTGTGTTTGATTAAATATTTACGGGAATTAGCGGATGCTGGGGTGGGCAGTTTTAAGATTGAGGGACGGGCAAAAAGCGCTTATTACCAAGCGGTTGTCGCTGGAATATATTCGCGCGCGGTTCATAATTTAAAATCCATAAATAAAAAAGAGATAGATTGTTTTTATAATGAGCTGTACAAAAAACTTGTTCACCGCGGTTATACAACTGGATTTTTGTTGGGGGAAAAGGCTGATCAGAATTTAGAAAAATCGCATGAAACAAGTGATTGGGAGTTTTGCGGGCAGGTTGTGAAATACACAATAAATAAAGTTTTTATCAAAGTGCATAATTGTATAAAATTAGGAGATAAAACCGAGATAGTTTTGCCCGAATATGATATAATAAGTATGACGGTGGAAAAAATGTTAGATGCTGAAACCGGAGAAGAAATAAAAGAAGCGCATGGCGGGCAGGGTATGGTTGTAATTATGGAGGTAAGCAAGGATGTGCCGGAGTTTAGCGTTGTGAGGAGAAAAATTAATTAATTACAAATTTGATTTTTAATATTTGTGAATTTGTGTTTTATTTGTAATTTGTAATATTATATGATTTCATTTTTAAGAGGAAAAATTAAAAATAAAGGACAAGGATATATTATTCTTGATGTTCGCGATGTCGGTTATAAAGTTTTTGTAAATGAAACGGTTTACGCGGAATTGGATATTGAACAAGAAACAGAGTTTTATATATATCAAAATGTTCGTGAAGACTCGCTTAGTTTGTTTGGTTTTAACGCATTGGATCAGCTGGAAATGTTTGAGTTATTATTATCAATTAGCGGTATTGGTCCGAAATCAGCCTTGGGAGTTTTGGGAATCGCAAGTACAGAAGACATAAAAGATTCAA
Source organism: Candidatus Parcubacteria bacterium (assembly GCA_023142915.1). GTDB lineage: Bacteria > Patescibacteriota > Patescibacteriia > Patescibacteriales > UBA12075 > JAGLYP01. The sequence continues at coordinate 15,505 of JAGLIO010000008.1, forward strand.
TCGCGCGCGGAGATTCTTCGCTTTTAACAAAAGTTTCCGGCATTGGAAAGAAGACTGCAGAGCGGGTTGTTTTGGATTTGCGGGATAAGGTGGCGCGCTTAGCGAATGGCGAGCAAAGCGCGGAAAACAAAGGAGTGCTTGCCTCAGGAGATGAAATTGACGCTTTAATGGCTTTGGGTTATTCAATGATGCAGGCGCGAGACGCGCTTCGCCAAGTTGACTCAAAAATAAAAGACAGCGGGGAGAGAATAAAAGCGGCGTTGAAGGCGATTAGTAATTAATAATGAAAATTAGGATGAACATAGTTGAGCTAAAAGATAAGGAAAAATATAATAATTTTTTAAAAGCGCAAAAGCATAGCCAATTTTTGCAGTCTTGGGA
>JAGLIO010000080.1 GCA_023142915.1 Candidatus Parcubacteria bacterium
GGCTGAGGGTCAGTGAGGAGTTACTGATAGAACTATTGACTTTATTGTTAAATAGTGCTAGACTATTATATTGTTTTAAATAAACAACAACCCAAAGGAGGCAAAAATGAAAAAGTTTTTAGCTGTTCATTCAAATAAATTGTTTTTTGGTGATTCGCCTAATTTTTATGAGTGGTTAGCGGATCAAAGAGGGCTACTAAAACAATATGAGCCATTAAAAGAAGGGTATAATCAAGGCGAGAAAGGTCCTGTATACTTAAGCAGCACATATTGTTTAACTGTTGTTGGATTAACACCTCTTGAACTTACAAAATATTGCACTAAGTACTTTGAGTTATTTTTTGACAGAATGGTGTTTAAACAAATTCAATATTTAAGCAGTATAGTTAAAATGGCAATATTTACATCTTATCCAGAAAAATTGTATAGACCTTTAGACGGCATCGTACATAAAATATGCGGAGCAGAATATATTTTAGATGAATATGAAATAAAAATTGCCAATATAGACAATATACATACACGAAAAGAAAATACAGAAAAGATTAGAAAAAAAATGAAAACATTTGGTTTTGAAAATAATATTTTACCAGAACCTCCTGGATTTGGAATGAGCGAACAATTAAGATACGAGACTGAATGGAAGTATATAAATATACTTCCATTCAGATATGGGTTACTGGTTTTGTTAATAGACGAGATGATAATAAACAATTTATCAAAAGATGATGTTATTGTTTTAGGCAAAGGAATCACTGCGAAGCCGATGCATAAGGTTGCTGGACGAGTAATAGAGAGTTTGGATGAAATATAATTTTTTCGTCAACATTATTTTTAAATAGGGGTAGTGCCAAGCGCTGCCCTTTTTTATTTTGGAAATTCAAAAAAATATGTTATAATATATTTATAATTTTTATAATCCCCATGCTTAACAAAAATAACAAAATAAACATAATTGATTTTCTTTTGCGGGAATTTAATATTGCAAATCATGGCAAGAAAGCGGTTCAGATAATTAAAACCAAGAAAATTCCGGGTAAGAAAAATAATCTTAAAAATATTTCGTCTTTATTGGGTGAAGTATTGGTTTATTTGCCTAAAGAAGAGCAGACAGTATTAAAAGATAAAGATGAAATTGCCGCTAGCAAATGGTTTAATCTTCATAAAGAGGCTAAGGAAGCGGTTTGTAAGCATTTGAAGAATGATGCTGGCAAAAAAGAACTTAAAAAATTTGAAAAGTTTTTAAGTATTGCGCCAAAAAGTGATTTTTTAAGTACCAAAAGAATTGTTTTTGCCTCTGCTGTTGCCGCGTCTTTTATTTTATCAATAGGATTGGTTTATTATCAGCCTGCGAGAGTTGAAAATTATGTTAATTTTATAGATAATAATTTTTTCGCGTTTTTGCAAAAACAGGAAAAAGATTTGAGTGATGAGAAAATAGATAATTTTGCTTCTAATAAACATAGCGCTTTGGCTGTCGCGGCGGCAAAAGCGGTTTATATTGTAAAGAATGAAAGCGATTTTCATGGCAGGGATGCGATAAAAATTTCAGAAAGCGATTTATTCGGCAAGGTTGTTAATAAATTTGAAGAAAATAGAAGAGCGGATAAGCCCTCCGTCGCTGAAGCTATGGCGGGCGAGGAAAATAAAATATTTGTTTATTTTAAAAAAATTATTAATATCGTAGAATTAAAACAAGAGCGTTTATCATTAAGAATGCAGGAGAAATTATTAAATTTAATTAGCGATTAAAAAATATATGGAGAAAAAAATACACATTGGAACAATTTCAATTTTGGTTAAAGATAGGCAAATGAACGCGAAAGATTTAAATCAAATGTTAACTGAAAACGGGCATTTGATTATGGCAAGGCTGGGAGTTAATTTGCAAAAAAGCTGCGTGGATCATTGTACCGGTTTAATTGTGGTGGCAGTAGAAGGAGGCGCTCAAGAAATTAATTCATTAACTAAAAAAATTGACGACTTGCGTGGCTATGTTGCCAAGGCGAGCATAGTAACAGATTAAAATATGCGATATATTAAAGAAAATGTTTTAGCAAAACCAAATGTTGCCTCACTGGTTAATTTTTTAGTTCTGGCAAGCATTGCCGTGTTCACTCCTTTTTTCATACATGTTCAATGGCTGACCGGTCCAATTGTTAATGCCGTTTTAATAATAGTTTTATTTATGGTCGGGGTTCGTAGCGCGCTTGTGTTGTGTTTAATTCCAAGCTTAATGGCTTTGGCAGGCGGATTGATTTCACCGGTTTTGGCGCCGATAATTCCGTTTATAATGATGGCAAATGTTATGCTTGTGCTTACGGTTGACAGGGTTTATTATTATTTTAAAAATGATTTAAAAGGTTATTGGGTCGGCTTAGTTGTCGGCGCGATATTAAAATTTGCTTTTCTGTATTTTAGTTTAAATATTATCAGCAAGCTCTTGATAAAGCAGGAGTTAATGGCAAAAGTCGCGCAAATGATGTCTTGGCCGCAGCTAGCAACTGCCATAACAGGCGGATTTATTGCTTGGATTTTTTTGAAAAAAATAAAAAGAATTTGATTTTTTAAAAAATATTTATATAGTATTTGTTGAAAAAATATAATATTAAAAAACTCTTGGCAACCCAAGAGTTTTTTAATATTAGCAAATAATTTGTGGTTTTATAATATGTTTAGTTCGCTTCCAGCAACTAGTCTTGACTAATATTAAAATTTGTGCTATATTATTGGCAATATTAATTAAAATAATTTATGCTAAGCAAGTATCCCATGGCTTGATACGCTTTAAAAGTATGGAAAATGTATCTATATTAGATCAAATTATTGATAATAAAAAAGCAGAGGAGGTTGCCAAACTTGACGCTGTGGAAATAATTAATGATTTATTCAGCGAGCTGTCTAAAAGAGAGCGCGATGTTGTTATTAGAAGATATGGCTTGCACGGCAAAAGCAAAGAAACCTTGGAAAATATCGGCGGAGTTCATAGCCTTACAAGGGAAAGGATTAGACAGATAGAATCTGCCAGCGTAAAAAAACTGCAGCAGCTTAAAAACCTGGATTCTTATATAAGCACTTTAAAAAAGGTAATTTATCAATTATTGGAAGAACATGGCGGATTAATGGAAAAAGAGTATTTATTGGAAACTTTAACTGATTTTTCAATAGACGGCTTTAAGGTTGAAAGCGAAAATAAGCTTATTCATAAAAATTATTTGAATTTTTTAATTACAAAATTGCTTCATAATGAATTTGAAGAATATAATAATTCAAAGCATTTTAAAAATTCGTATAAATTAAAATTTAAAGAATTGGGCCATTTGCAAGAGTTAATTGAGGAATTATTAATTTATATTAAAGATAGACAAGCTTATTATAAAACAGAAGAAATAATTAAACGCATATTTGGCTTAAAAAGCTACTCTAAGCATAAAGAAAAAATAAAAATTAACGGCAGTTTGGATATCTTTTGGGTTTTGAAAAATAAATTTTTTAATGAAAACGCTCAAATAATTAATGAAAATAAAACTCTTTATTCGCTGTTAAAATCGGCTAAAAAAATAGAACAAAATAAATTCGGACATTGGGGCATGCATAATTCCAGAGAGATTAAGCCAAAAACCGTTAATGATAAAATATATTTGATTTTTAAAAATACAAAAAAGCCGATGCATTTTATTAAAATAGCGGAAAGAATAAATGAAATCGGATTTGACAGCAAAACGGCTAATCCGGCAACAGTTCATAATGAGTTAATTTTAGATAATAAATATGTTTTGGTTGGAAGAGGGCTTTACGGCCTTAAGGAATGGGGCTATAAAAACGGAACGGTTATTGATGTGGTTGAGGAAATTTTTAATGAATCCGAAGAGGACGCGCTGGACAGGGAAGAGATTATAAAAAGAGTTTTAGAAAAAAGAATGGTAAAGAAAGCAACGATAATTTTAGCTTTAATGGATAAAGATAAGTTTACCAGAGTAAACGGGAAGTATAGTTTGATAAAATCGTAGGGAATAAAATCTTTGTTCCATTTTAAAAATCGTCCCGCCTTTCACGGAAGGGCGGGACGATTTTTTATTGCGTGTTTAAGCCTAATTATGTTATAATATAAACATGTTTTTAGAAGATAATAAAAAAGAAATAAAGAGCAAGGAGAGTATTTTTGGAAACAGGTCAACTGTTTCCGATCCCAACAGCAATATTTTTATAATTATCGGCTGTATAATTATTGTTTTGCTTTTATTTTTTATTGCTTATACTGTTTTTTTTCAAAAAGAGAATACGGATAATACCGCGGCAGTTAAACCGGTAGAAATTTCCACATCTTCAGTTAATAAACTGCCGATTTTTTCCAGCAGCAACGGAGATGATAAATATAATTTAGGCACCTCAAGCGAAGTGTTGATTGCGGAAAATGTCAGTTTCGGATATTTTTATGAAAAGCCAAAAAATGATTTTAAGCCAAATTTAAATACTTATAAATTGCCATTGAATATAAAAATTGATGTTAAAAATTATTATGAAATTTCCCGAAAAATTAACTTGGATCCGTATTTGGAAGATTTGAATAAAAACGGTTTCGCGATTATAGAAAAACAAGACGTTTTTGACAGCGCAGATTTTTTTTCCAGCTACCAATCATTAGCCGCGCAAGATGTGCCGATAGTTATTACAAATGATTTTATAATTTATTATTATCAAAATACTTTAAAGGAAATAAATAAAGAGATTGAAAAAAACGTTTTTTATGAACATATTTGGAACCTTGGAAAAACAATGTATGACATTTCATTGACTCGCTATAAAAGAACTTATAACGAATTAGGTCCGGTAAACGATTCGGTTTTAGAGGGTCAGCGATTGCAGTTGGCTTATTTTACAGTTCTCTTAAAATTATTAATGCCTACTGGCGAGCAAATTATTGAAGATGTGAGTTTTTCCGATCCTAATAAATTCAGCTTGAAAGAAGCTGATAAATATAGCTTTATAACACCTGCGTATATGCGAGTTGATATTGAGAAAGAGGTTGAGCTTATTAGGCAAGCGCTTAACCGCGAAAAATCTCCGGTTTTTCTTTATGAATTGGATTATGAAAATTTTTTTGTTCCTGAGAATTATAAAGCAAACGCTAAATTAAATAATTTTTATCTTGCTTTAAAATGGCTAAAGTCAGAATTTCCCTTGTATTACAAAGATGATATTTGCGAAGATTGTTTGCTTGATAAAAGCGATTGGATTTTAAATTTTTACGCCGCTTGCTCAATTTCCAAGGATTTGTATGGCGACCAGGATTTAAAAAATCAATGGGCGATTGTGTATAAATTTATTTCATTTTTTAGCGGTTTAAGACAAGAGCTGACCTATTTGCACTATGATGATGTTTCGCGCGGACTTTTTGGAGAGGATTATGATATTTCTGAGATATTTTCCTTGGATAATCCAAATCGCTTAGAAGATATTTATAAAATTCAAACAAAGGTTTCCAAATATAATTTTTCAGAAATAGAAGGCAGCCTAGACAGGGACGATGTTATAACGCGCCCTTATTTGGGGATGCGGCTTTTGCAGTCAGAATATTGGCCGAATGATTATTTGTTTAAAAGATTAACAGGCGAAGAATTGGTTTATAATGAAGAAGTAGCGTCTAAAAACGCCGATAAAACAATTTGCCAGCAAAATAAAGAAGAAAAATATCGTTGCAACGGAATTGGCATGGATATTATCAATCTTGTTTATCCGGTTGAAGATTATTATCGCACCGAGTATTTTATTGATAATATAAATTATCAAAATTATAATGAGATTGCCAGCGGCATAAGAAGGGAACTGGACTCTTTTAATAATTACACATGGAATAATAATTTATATTGGATAACATTGGATATTATAAAGCCGATGTTAAATTATAATAGCGCTTTTTTTCCGGAGTTTACTAAAAATAAAACATGGAAGCAGGAGAAAGATTTTAATACAAGTTTAGGCGCTTGGGTTAATTTGCATTTGGACGAAGATATTTTAGCAGGGTATTATGACAGCAAAAAATATAGCGGAGGATTTGGGTCTAACGGCAATACATGCAATTTATATAATTATGTTGAAGCAAATCCGGCTTTTATTGAAGAATTAATCGCGCGCAATACTATGCTGATTAAAATGCTGAGCATTCTCAGGGTCAATGAAGACACTAACGTGGCTTCAATTAAGCTAAAAGATTTTAATAAAAAACTTAGCCAGCTGTTGGAAATTATAAAAAAGGAATTAAGCAATTTGAGTATTTCCGATAATGATTGCCGCGCCATAGATGATTTTGCCAGGCGTTATACAGTTGAAAAGAGCGCGGATAAAGTTTTTAATATCAATATTAACGATGAAAATTCTGTTTACAGCATTGATAAAACCAAACTCTTGGCGCTTATTTATAAAAACGGAGAAGATAAAGTAATAGTATTCGGCCCGATTTTTAATTATCAGGAGTAGTTTCTTTGGACATTTGCCAATCGTTAATCTAAAGTTTTGTCTTTAAATATATATTATATTGAATTTAGATATTCTCTTGAAATTACTGTTTATTCCAAAGCGGAGTGTAAGGAGGCAATAGAGTGTATTAAAAAAATAACTCAATTTGTTATTAATGAAATAATGTAAAAAATAGTTTATGCTAATTAAAGTTGATAACCTTAAAAAAGAATTTAAAACCGGCGAGGTCGTGACAAAAGTTTTACGCGGCCTTTCTTTTAGTATTAAGGAAGGCGAATTTGTTGCAATAATGGGTCCATCCGGTTCCGGAAAATCCACATTGATGCATATTTTGGGCATGTTGGATCGGTCAAGTTCCGGACATTATGCTTTTTCCGGCAGAGAAGTTACCACTTTAAGCGACAATGAATTAGCCGTGATGAGAAACGAAAAAATTGGTTTTGTTTTTCAATCTTTTAATTTATTGCCTAGGACTACCGTATTGGACAACGTAAAACTGCCTTTGTCTTATTCAAAAAACAAGAAAGAAATTAATAAGAGGGCTAAAGAAACCCTAAAAAGCGTAGGTCTCGGTCATCGCCTGCATTACTATACAAATCAAATTTCCGGAGGAGAAAAACAAAGAGTTGCAATTGCGAGAGCGTTGGTTAACAACCCTTCAGTTGTATTTGCTGATGAACCAACAGGCAATCTGGATTCAAAATCCGGAATTCAAATAATGGAAGTTTTACAGAAATTAAACGATTTTGGCAATACGATTATTTTAGTTACGCATGAAACCTCTACTGCTGAGCATGCGAAAAGAATAATTAAAATTAAAGATGGGAAAATTGAAGAAGATAAGCCGGTTTTAAATCACAAAAAAGCGCGTGATGGCGATGTATTAAAATAATAAAATTTATGCAGTATTTTATTCAAGCCGTCAAAATAGCGGTAATAGCGCTTCTGGCAAATAAAGGCAGGAGCTTTTTAACTATGCTTGGAATTATTATTGGCGTTGGAGCGGTAATAATAATTATGGCGGTTGGAGCTGGCGCGCAAAGTTTGATATTAAATCAGGTTGAAAGTTTAGGGACTAATTTAATCGGCATAATGCCCGGAAACGCCGGTGATGACGGTCCGCCAGCGGCAATGATGGGCATAGTTATTACAACTTTAAAATATGAAGATATGCTGGAATTAATTAAAAACGGTAATGCGCCCAATGTGGTATCAGTTGTTGGATATACAAAGGGAGTGGGCGCGGTAAGCTGGGGTTCTCAAAGTTATGATACCAATTTAAGCGGTGCTACGCATGGCTATATAGAGACAGAAGGAGGGGAATTAATTAACGGAAGATTTTTTACCGAAGAAGAAGAAAGAAATTTAAGCCGCGGATTGGTTTTGGGATATACTGTTAAAAAAGAGCTTTTTGGCGACTCAGAAGCGGTTGGCAAAAAAATTAAAATCAAAAAACACAGCTTTGAAATTATAGGAGTTATGGCGGAGCGAGGCACAGTTGCGATGCAGGATTATGATGACCAGATTTTTATTCCTTTGCGTACAATGCAAAAGCTTATTGCCGGTGTAAATCACCTTGGTGTAATCAGGGCGAAAATTGACGATGAAAAAAATATTGACATAGCTATTAATGATATTAAGGCGACACTCAGGCAACAGCATGACATTGATGACTCTAGCGGAAATAGCGATGATTTTAGCGTTCGCTCGGCAGCTGAGGCCCTTGATGTTATTACCACAATTACTGACGCTTTGAAATATTTTTTAGCCGCTATGGCAGCTCTTTCTTTGCTCGTTGGCGGCATTGGCATCATGAATATAATGCTGGTCGCGGTTAGCGAACGGACAAGAGAAATCGGTCTGCGCAAAGCGGTTGGCGCTAATAATTATAATATAATGATGCAATTTTTAATTGAATCAATAACAGTAACTTTCGTAGGCGGCGCTTTTGGCGTAATGGGCGGAATAATAATTAGCTTTTTTATAGCGACAGTGGCTAATTATTTGGGCTATGATTGGGCTTTTATTGTTTCTTTAATGTCGATTATTTTGGCAATAGGGGTATCCGCATTTATAGGCTTGGTTTTTGGACTTTTCCCTGCTCGCAAGGCGAGCCGCTTGGAACCTGTGGAGGCTTTAAGGTATGAGTAACACATGACAAAAAATGGAAATTCAGGCTCAAATCATAAATCATAAATTCAAATATGTTTTTACAGCTTTTAATTTAATTAAATAAATTTTTCCATTTTGCCGCTATTAATTTTATTTAATTTTAAATTTTTAAAATTATGCAAAATAATATTGAAGAAAAAATAAAAAAAGCTTTAGACAAAGTTCGTCCGAGTATGCAGGCTGATGGCGGGGATGTTGAGTTTATTAAATGGGATGAAAAAAACGGGCAGGTTCAAGTGCGATTGATGGGAATGTGCGTTGGATGTCCGATGGCGCAGATTACTTTGAAACAAGGAATTGAGGCGGAGGTTAAAAAAGCCGTGCCAGAGGTTAAAGAAGTGGCGGCGGTTTAATATTAATTTTTTTATTATGAAAATATATTTTGACCATAGCGCAACCACGCCGGTTGACAAGCAAGTTTTAAAGGCAATGTCGCCTTATTTTAGCGATATTTTTGGCAATGCTTCTTCAATTCATGGTTTTGGGCAAGAGGCTTTGGCAGGCGCTGATAAAGCGCGCGCGCAAGTGGCTGATTTTTTGCATTGCGATTCTGATGAAATAATATTTACGTCAGGCGCGACCGAGTCTGATAATCTGGCAATAAAAGGCGTTATGAACGCCTTGCTTAAGCAAGGTAAAAAATACAAAGATATGCATGTCATCACCAGTCTTGTGGAGCATGATGCTGTTTTGGAGCCGTTTATGGAGCTTGAAAAACAAGGCGTGGAAGTTACTTATCTGCCTGTAAAAAAGAATGGCGCGATTGATATTGAGGAATTTAAAAAAACAATCAAAGCCAATACGGTTTTGGTCTCAATTATGTGGGTAAATTCCGAAGTGGGAGCGATTATGCCGATTCGCGCGATTGGAAAAGCTATCAAGAAAATAAATAATAAAAGATTAAATGATTGGAAAAAAACGCGTCCCAAAGAAAGGGGTGAAAAGCCAAGTGCGATTATTTTTCATACGGATGCCACTCAGGCAATAAATTTTATAAATTGCGATGTAAAATGGAATTATATTGACTTGCTTTCTATGTCAGCGCATAAAATTTACGGTCCGAAAGGCGTTGGCGTTTTATATCGCAAACAAAATATTCCGCTTTTAGCGCTCCAAACAGGCGGTCATCATGAAAATAATTTTAGAAGCGGCACATTGAACGTTTCAGGCATAGTCGGTTTGGGCGCTGCTATAAGTTTGCTTGGAAAAGGAAAAAAAGGGGAGGAAAGCAGAGAACAAGAAAAAAATAATAAAAAAGTTGCCATCGTCAGAGATTATTTAATATCGGAAATACAAAAAAATATTTCAGATGTGATTTTAAATACAGACAGGGAAAATTCAACGCCGGCGCATGCGCATTTTTCATTTTTAGGAGTGGAAGGAGAATCTGTTTTAATGAGCCTTGACCTTGAAGGAATAGCGGTTTCAACCGGTTCCGCCTGCGCTTCCGGCAGCCTTAAAGCTTCGCATGTTTTAATTGCCATGGGCATTAAAGTGGAGATAGCGCATACTTCTATTCGTTTTACTTTGGGAAAAAGCAGCACAAAAGAAGAAATAGATAAAACTATAAAAATTTTAGCGCCGATAATAAAAAGGTTAAGAAAGATGAATCCGATTTATAAAAAATAAAAAATATACATCGTAGAGACGCGCCGCGGCGCGTCTCTACGATGTATATTTTTTTAATACAAATTTAAGTTTATTTATGCTATACTGTTAATAAATCAAGGAGGAATTGGAGGGTTTATTAATTTTTTTAAAAAAAATAATATGAACAAGAAAATTACCTTAATTCCTTTTATTTTTGTTTTTGTATTTTCATTATTTTCAGCATTGCCATTCGCGGCTAAGGCTCAAAGTTCTTATTATGTATTTCGCTCTACCGCGCTTGGATCAGGCGTAAAACAAACAGGGCAGTATGTATATGAAATTAATAATGAAAAAATAAATTTTAGCGCCGATGAATCGGTGTTTTTTTTGACAAGAATTTTTAATATTACCAATGTTGACAGATT
>JAGLIO010000081.1 GCA_023142915.1 Candidatus Parcubacteria bacterium
TTTTTCCAAAAATAGCCGTATTTGTAGATATACATGGTTGTTTGTCCGTTGCCGATTGTGATATTTGCTGAATCAGGGGCGCAGTCTGCGGTTATCAGCGTTTCTTTGGCGACTGAGAGAGTGTTGTATGCCGCGCCAAAGCCTTCTTGGACAGTGTGGCTTGAGTTTAGGAGTTCGCATTGGGAGGCTTGGGTTGGGGCGGGAGAAAAATTAAATAAAAAAAGGCAAGCGAAAGCAACCGATATTGCGAATAGGCTGGTTTTTAGAATTTTGCTTGTTTGTTTTTTGCTATTGCTTAGCATTTATGACTATTGCTTTTAACAAAAATAATAAAAATTTGGTTTAATTAATTATTCTAATAATTTAAATAATCCCATGAACCGCTTACATGTTGTCATAAACAATAACGCCCGACTTTTGCAATGCTTTCTTTGTTTTAATCTTAATCTTTCCGGCAGCGCAAACGCCAAAATATGCCTTCCGAGCGCTTTTCATCCATTTAACAAATTCTGCCTTTTCTTTTAATTCTTTAACTAACCTACCGTCTATTCTATTCGGCGATAATTTACATTCTAAAAACAATATTTTCTTTTCTTGTTCATTATAAGCCACTAAATCAATTTCATGATTTTTTTTATCCCAAAATGAACCAATATTGTCTATTGGGAAAATAAATTCTCCTTTACTGTCTTTATGCAGAATCCAATCACGCGCTATGTCCTCAAACACTAATCCCTTTAAATTATTCAAATCTTTTTTAATAAAATTATTTAATTGATTAATTTTTTTAATTTCTATTTGTGTTCTATATTGAAACATATAACGAAACCAAAATGTTAAAAAATAATCATTTAAATAATAGCGGTTATTTTTTGGTTTTTTGGAAAACAAAGATGACTTTCTTTTTATGTACCTGAATTTATTAAGTAAATCATCCAAATAACGGGAAAGGGCTGTCGCTGGAATTCCAACTCTGTTGGCCACTTCACTCATCTTAGAGCTACCTGACGCGATAACCTGTAAAATAGAAAAATATGTTTGATAATTTTTTCCAAATTCATCGCTCAACAAATCATAACCCTCAAATTTGAAAGCGGCATTATCTTCTAAAAACATATCTTTTATAATAACTGAAAAATCTTTCCTGCTGAATTGATTTTGGTTTTCTAATTCCGCGTAATATTTAGGAATACCGCCAAAAACTGTGTAAAAATTTAATAAATCATCAAAAGTGTATTGCTTTTTATGATCTTTTAAAATATCTTTTACCACTAAAAAATTAAATGGCTCAAGATAAATTTTGTGGCTAGCTCTTCCAAAAAGCGGCTCTTTGCTACCTATAAAAATTTTTTCCATCAGCGAAATAATAGAACCTATAAATATTAAATTCAACTTTGAAATTTTATAATTTTGATCCCAATATTTTTGGATTATGGAAAAATTAGCCGGATCAATATATTTAAAATTTTGAAATTCGTCAAATACTATTATTAATTGCTCCTTTTTGCTGATTTCAAAAATAAAATGCCAAAATTCCGACCAATCAGTAAAAGGAGCTGACAAAAAAGAAAACTTTTGGCGCAAAATTCCTGTAAATTCTTCTAGCAATGTTCTGGTTCTTTTCTTTTCAACAAAAAAATAAAAACAATTGTCTTTCTTTTTTAAAAATTGGGATATTAACTCGGTTTTACCAACACGCCTTCTGCCTGTTATTACTGTCATCTGCGCCCGTTTTTTAGCCAGCTGATTAATCTCTTGTAATTTTTTTAATTCATTTTTACGGTTATAAAATTTCATATACTCCCATTATACTATATTCTAATTTATTATGTCAATAGCTATTATGTAGAAGATGTATAATACATTTAATACATAATCTGTTTTGTCGCGTTGTTAGCTATTTTCTACTATATATTAATTCTTTTCTTTTTTACAGTTTTCTTTTTTTCTCACTAAAAACCAATAAGCCGCTGCCATAATGGCTATAATTATTGCTATTGCGCTTATGGCGATAATTATTTTTATGTCAAATTTTTTTATTTCCCTCTCCATGGAACCATCTTTTAGTTGGCTTTTTTCTAATTCTTTTTCCTGCTTAACTAATTGAGTAACTTCTACTTCTGTATTATCATCAAGAATGCATACAGCACATTCAGCGCTATAATTACATTTTTCTCCAGATATGGTTTTAATGCTATATCCTTTCTGATGGCAATAACTATATTCTTCTCCTGTTTTGCCTTCTAAAAATTTCCATTCTTCAACTTCTGATCCGTCAGGCAAAAGGCACATTCCATAGTCGCCTTCTTTTGTGCTTTTTATAGAATATTCATATCCTAAATCTTCACAATAGGCTGCTGCCGGATTAGGCGCAGGTCTGAAAAGCAATTCTGGAGATGGTTGAGCCATTGATTTAACGGAATTTGTACAAACGCAAATTGATATTATAATAAATAAAATACCGAATAATTTTTTATTAAAATAATTTTTCTTATTTTTTTTATTTCTCATAGATAACTATTATATTAATTTTTAATATTAAAATTTTATGGAGATATTACTCCTATCGGATAACTAATATACATTTCTATGCCGCATTCATTGTATCCAACCTTAAAATATCCGTTTCCATCATATCCAGCACCCCAGCTATTTTTTACAACCCAATATTTATCAATGTCATTATATCCTGTTATTAAAACAACGTGGTCTAAAGTAGAAATAGAAATAGGGGTAATATCAGGATTACATTTAAAAATACTTTCTACAAAACCATTTCCGGATTGTAGCATTTGCATCAACGCGGATATAGGGCCATTATTAGTTAAATGAATTTTCATTTTGTCCACTGTTATGGCTTGGCTGTCAGGTTTTCCATATGCTCCTATTTTCCAAAGTCGCGTATTCCACTCACTACATCTATTGGAACAATCAACTTCATACGGTGAAACATACGGGAAACAATCTTCAGGCGTAATTCCTTCTTCATATATATAATTTATCGCTTTTTTGGGGTCTCCTCCAGAGCAATTAGCAGTTGACGTGTCTCCAAAACAGCTTGAAACTAAATATTTTTCCGCTAAATCTATATCTAAATCAGGATTATTTTGCTCAACATTGTATGTGCCTTCTACAGATCCAACGGTCGCGAATGCCCAGCAGGATCCGCAGCTTCCTTGGTTTTTAACAGGCGTCATCCAATCATCACTTCCTGCTGGCATAGCGCTTGGAATTTCTTTATGACTCCAATCAAATGAGTCATACGGGCAATTCACAACATTAGATTCAAAATCACAACATGTCTCTTCTGCATCGCAAGGATTAATAACATTAAATGTTCCAACATTATCCAAACTCAAAGGACCGTTTACCGTTGACATCCAAAGATCAAGAAAATGTGGAGCAGACGCGCCTGCAACAGTCCATGTATTTGCATATATTCCGTCTCCGGCTGCCATATCACTATGCGCTCCGTCGTCATACAAAGTTAAAATTTTAATATTATTTCCATCAGGATTTTGAATATAGGCAAAAATTGAATTAACATGAAAATCAATCTGAACCCTAACCGTAAAAATACTATTTTGCGCGTAGTTTTCGTTGTCACTGGCCGGCAATAAAACTATCGGTACAAGCGGACAGGACGCGTCAATATGGCAATCACTGTCATCGCAGTCAACATCTCCATCACCGTCATTGTCAAGCCCGTCTGTGCAGTCGGTCGGGCTGGCGCAATCGTCACAGTCAGCGCAACTGTCATAAGCCGGGCATGGCCAAACCACGCGAAAACCGGTGCCTGTGCATTGGGTAATATCAGTAGTATTAAAACCCGCGGATTGATTATGCGCGCTTCCTTCTACCGGAATATAATTCAAAGTTGTTCCGCCGCCGCAACTATAACATACTGCCTGGTCATCTACTTTAATAAAATGGCTACCAACAGAATAACAAAGACTGCCTATTTGGCAATAATTAACAGCTGCTGTGTTGTAAATTGGATACTCATCGCAATTTACTCCTCCATAGCCGTTTACGCATTGAATAACACCTGTTTTGTCCTTAGCTTGACATTGATCTGCTTGGCATATTCCACTAGCGCAAATTGGGCCTAAACCGCAATAATATGTTGCTCCCCAATCAGCGCAAGCGTCTGCGTCATAATTTCCGCATTTATGAAATGAATCAACTGTTACGCATTCGCTTGATGGGATGGTGCAATCATCCGTGCATCCCTCGCTTTCGCAAACTCCGCTTACCGAGTTGCAGGTTTCCCCTGCGCCAGCATTACAAGCAATAATTACTTTATCCAAACAATCATCCCCGTCGCCTGCTTCGCCGCAAGTCCATTCCGAGTTCAATCCCATACAGCCAAAACTTCCTATTGAACATTCATCAGTACAGCTTGCACAAGCAGGATCAGCGGAACAATCCGCGTCAGAGCAGTCTGTATTATTGTCGCAGTCATTGTCTTTGATGTCATCACACACCTCCGCTACTGGCGTTATTTCACCAACACACGCACCCCAGCTTCCTGAAACGCAAGTTTGAATTCCTTTCTGACATGCGCCTATGTCTGATCCGCAGACTTGGGTTTGATTATCAACGCAAGAGCATCCTTCGTCTGTTATTCCGTCGCAATTGTTATCAAATCCGTCGCAGAATGTTTCTGTCGGATATTCATTATTGGCAACGGTTGAATAATCGTTTATCCATCCACTTATTCCGCCACATATCTTGAGTGAATTTTTGCAAACTCCGCTTTGATTATCGTTTAGCGGGGCAGTTTCGCCTGATCCGTCTAATGTTGAACTATTACAATCATTATCCAATCCGTCGCAGATTTCAGTATTGTTCGGATATCTGTTTGGGTTAACATCATCGCAATCTATTTCCTTGCCGTCGTCTCCTGTTTCGCCGATATTGCAATTGTCATAACCGTCTTCGTCAATATCAAAACAAACAACATCTGAATTAACAATAACTTTAATCTCTCCCGGAGGACTTGGCTCATATCCAATATTTTCGGGATCGGCATTGTCAACAACATGCATGCCGTACCAGTATGTTCCGGCAGCTGGGATGCTGTCTGTGAAACTGCCAAAGTCGGATATTCCTGAAACTGTTTTTGTTTCTACTCTTGCCCAATTGCTTGCGTTTGGAACTCCGCCTAAATCTGTTGTTCGCCAAAGCTCCACTCTGTTTAGCGCTTCATTGTCTAATACTGTCCAATTTATTGTTATTATTTGATTTGTGTTTATTGTTGTCGGGCTGATGCTAAAAGAACTTACTTCTGGAGGAATAATGTCAGCCGACGCGCAAGCCGGATAACTTGAACAATCCGCGTCATCGCAGTCTGT
>JAGLIO010000082.1 GCA_023142915.1 Candidatus Parcubacteria bacterium
AAAAAAACTTGTAAATTTTATTTTTATATACTATTCTTAAATTAAGAATATTAAATAAAAAAATATAAATCTATGTTTAACAAAGACAACAATGAAAACATTAAAGAAGCCGAGACAGTAATCGGCCCGTCAATAAAAGTTAAGGGGAATTTTCATGGACAAGGCAATATTATTATTGAAGGAGAAGTTGAAGGAAGCGTAAAAACCGATAATTATCTATTGGTTGGAGAAAAATCAATAATTACCGCCAACGTTAAAGCGAAAAATGCTAAAATTAACGGAAAAGTTACAGGAAATATTCAAATTGATGAATACTTGGAAATCGGATCTACCGCAATAATCACAGGTGATATTAACGCCAAAATCCTCTCAATTGCCAAAGGCGCGCGATTAAACGGCAAATGTTCCATGAACGGACAAGAAATAAATATAGAAAAAAAATAAATATACCAAAATGTACATCTATATTTATGACAATTTTGTAAATCAAAAAAAATACGAGTCAATTTTAGCTAGAATTGAAACTCGTATTACTGACCTTGGTTTAAATGGAAAAATAACGCGTTTAAGCATAATGAGCTCGCTTGCGGACACAATGAAAAACGAATTAAAAAAAGGCGCTAAAACCATAGTGATTGTGGGAGATGACAGCACTTTAAATAAGGCAATTTCTGTTTTAGCCGGTTTTATAGCCGATAACAGCTGTTTTAAAAAAATACCGCTTGGTTTTATTCCCATAAACAAAAAAAACAATACTATAGCGGAATATTTGGGCTTAGGCCACAATGAATCGGCCTGCGATATGCTTTCAACCCGCAGAATTAAAACACTGGATTTGGGGCTTGTAAGCGACAACTATTTTTTAACTCAAGCAAACATTAATACAAAAAACACAATTATAGAAATAGACAGCACTTATTCAATAGAAATTTCCGAACCCGGGGAAATAAACATTATTAATTTGCCGATAATTAAGAGCTTGCCGAAAAATTTTGACATAAACGCCCAAGACGGCGCTTTGGATTTATTTATAAAAACAAAGGCAAGTAAAAATATATTCTTTAATAAAAAAAACAGCTCTGAGCAAAGCGTTTTTTCTTTTAAAAAATTAAATATTTTAAATAAATATTCTCCTCTGATTTTAGACAATACCTTGAAAGTGAAATGCCCGGCAACAATCAAGCTCGCTGATGAAAAAATTAATTTAATTGTCGGAAAGAAAAGATTATTTTAAAATTTTGTTGATTTTTTAACAACTTCAGCTTCAATAATTTCGTCTTTTTTTTCTTTATCTTTAAAAACATACAATTGCTGTACGCCAGTAAGAACGGTTGTGACAAGCCAATAAAGCGCCAAACCGCCTGGAAAAGACATGCCGATAAACACGGTTATTGCCGGCATAAAATATATCATTTGCTTATTCATGATAGCCGCCATATCCATATCTCCATCTTTAGCGGTATTATTCTTAACTTTTGGACGCTTTGCCATTAACATTTTTGTTTGCCAATACTGAGCCGCGCCGGCTAGAATCGCGATAACCGGCTGTTTGTTTGCCAAATCAATAAATCCAAGCGAGACAGTATTAATCGCTTCCGGACGGCTGATAAAAGAGTAAACCAAATCCAATGACTCGCCTGCAAAACCGTCGCGAAAAACCCAAAATACAGCGTATAAAAACGGCATCTGAATCAACAGGGGCAAACAAGACGACATGGGATTTACTTTATTATCTTTGTATAATCCCATCATCGCCCGTCCCAGTTCCTCTTTTTTGCCTTTATACTTCTTTTTTAATTCTTCAACTTTGGGCTGCAAATCCTGCAATGCTTTTTGCGACCTTAAAGATTTTTTTGATAAAGGCAGCAATATCAACTTTATAATTATTGTTAAAGCAATAATAGCCAGCCCCAAATCATGTCCCGGGACAATGTTATATAAAAAAACCAATAAATTTAAAATCGGCTGATAAAAAAAAGTTTGAAACATA
>JAGLIO010000083.1 GCA_023142915.1 Candidatus Parcubacteria bacterium
TGGGTCGTATCCGCCTTTATTCCAAGGGTTGCAGCGGATAACGCGCCAAATTGATTTTATTATTCCTTTAACTGCGCCGTGTTTTGTTAAAGCTTGAATTGAGTATTCAGAGCATGTCGGAGAAAAACGGCAAAAACCGTGCGGGCGCAAAAACCGAAAAAAACCATGATCAGGTGATAAGGTTTTTTGGTAAATTTTAATAATTTTTATTAAAAAATTTTTAATACTAATTAAATCTTTAATTTTTTAAAATGAGCGCCAAGAGATTTTTCAATCTCATTATATTTTTTGCCCAGTATTTTTGGAAGGGAAATGATAATCACGTCTTTCGCATCTGCGTTGTTAATATAATTTTTTGCGATTATATTTCTTATTCTTCTTTTGATTTTGTTCCTGATTACCGCTTTTTTACTAACTTTGGAGCTGACTATAATTCCAAAACGGGTAAATTCTTGTTCATTTTTAAGCATTTTTACCCCCAATAAACCGTCAAAGCTTGATTTTCCTTTTTTAAAAACTCTGTCAAAATCTTTTTTCTTGCTTAAGCGATTTTTTTCAGGAAGCATATTTTTTTAGAATTATTTGGTCAAAACTTTTCTTCCTTTGTCTCTGCGGCTTTTTATAACATTTTGCCCGTTTTTAGTAGACATCCTTGCCCTAAATCCGTGCTTTTTTTTAGCTTTTCTTACGCTTGGTTGAAATGTTCTTTTAGGCATATTTATTAAATTTTATTTTTTTATTTAACTAGCATTAAACATAACACTTTTTTTTCAGGAAGTCAATTTTTTTTATTTTTTGCGCGATTTGCGTAAAAAACAAAAAGCCCCGCCAAATTCCAAATTTGCGAGGCTTGTCTTTTTATGTTGAAAATTTTCTCTCTCATCCTTGTCTCTTTTTAATATATCCTAAAATAAAAATGGCCGAAAGAGAAATGGCAATTCCCGATGTATGTATGAGCCATTCCTGCATACTCATACTCTTATCTGCTGTTAGAATAAAAATTGCCATACAAATTACCAAAAATATCCATCTGTTTTTTATAAGAAAATTTATCATTATGCCCCTCCTTTTTTTTGCAGTTAGTAATTTAAAACAACGATTATGTATCATTGCATAAAAAAAGAAAAAAGTCAAGGTTACTACTTTTATTCTTGCTTTTATGCTAATATAAAAAAATAAATATTATTAATTTTTAAAATATTATGCAAGAAATAAAAGATTTTCCAAAACTACACACGCCGTTTATACGCGAGATGGTTGGCGAAGATTATTTGCTTACCTCCAAAATTGACCCTGATTATGAATGGGTTTTTTGTGACGCCGGTGTAAAGGCGGTTGATAAAATTGATGGAACAAATGTTTGTTTGCGAATTAAGAACGGAAAAATAGCGCGAATATTTAATAGAAAAAATGAAAAATTTATTTTTCCGCCATCAATAATTCAAAGCAGATGGGATGGGGCATGCATGGAGGGAATCGCGAAAGCTATCCAAAAAGGCTGGCTGAGCGGACTTGAAGACGGAGATTATTACGGAGAATTGGTGGGAGAGCTTTTTAATGGAAACCCACACAAAATAACAGGGAATTTATTTGTGCCGTTTAATTATTTGGCAAGAAAATCTCATTGGCGAAGTTGGATAAAAAATCAGTATCCAAAGGATTTTGAATCAATTTCAAACTGGTTTAAAGATCTGCCGTCATTATTTAATCAAAATCTTGGGCTTGAAGAAGCAAAAGCCGAAGGCTTAGTTTTTTATCACCCTGACGGAAAAAGAATGGCTAAATTGCGAAGGGATATGTTTGATTGGTATGAAGGGAGAAGGCATTGATTGATTTTTTTGCATAAAAAACCCCCGTTAAAATTCAACGGAGGTTATTGCGAAGATTATTTTTTACACTATTAATAATAAAATAGGTATAAAGAATATCCCAAAACTAGACGATGTTTTAGCCCGAGACATCCATTTATCTATTTCACGAGAAAGAATTACCAAACAAAGACTTATAAAAATAAGTCCAATATTAATGTTTATATCTCCCTGATATATTGCGCCTGATAAAACAGGAGAAGCAGAACAAAGTGATACCAGTATATTTTGGATAATATACATTTTCTGCAGATAGGAATACGCTATCCCAGTTATCCAAATAAACAAACAGAATAATGACACTTCAAAAGAATAAAAACATAAAATTATTGCCACAACAAACGCTACAATAGAAATAATTAACCAAAAGACAAACACCGCCTTGTGCTGGTGAAATGCAAAAGTTTTACCTCTTATAAAATCGCTTTCTCTGTCAACGATGTCATTGAAAATCATAATACTGGAAGCGATCACGGCAAAGAGAAACGCGTTAAGCAAAACAACTTTCCAGTTTGTTATTTCTATAAACTTATGCCCGACAATAGTTAAAATAAAGGCATACAAAAAAGTATGCGGTCTGCTAATAACTAATAAATCTTTTTTAAAGAACCATAAACTGCGAATAATGCTTAGCATTTGAATTCCTCCTTTTTTAAAGTTTCGTTATTATCTTTTTACAGCAATATCATTAAAAATGCAAGTAAAATTGTGCTCTATTTATTTTCAAATAAAACATTAATCATAGTCACCAGCCAGCCGCTTTGCGTTGTGATTGAGAATAAAAAAATAAAAGACAACATGGCTGATATTTTTAAAATTATCCGGAGGAGAACAAAGCCGATTAATTAAATAGATAATTTACATTTCAATCCGCCTGTGATAACATATAGCTATGATTAAAGAAAAATATTTGTAAAATTAATTAATTATTAAAAACAACATTATGCCAAAAGAAATGCCAAAGGCTTATGAGCC
>JAGLIO010000084.1 GCA_023142915.1 Candidatus Parcubacteria bacterium
GTTTCCGGTTATGTTGTTATGGATTTAATGGGCCGTTATCAGCGCATGTTGGGTAAGAAAACTTTGCTTTTGCCTGGGAAAGATCATGCCGGTATTCAGACTCAGGTAGTTTATGAAAAGAAAATAAAAAAAGAAAGAAATATTAACCGCCATGACTTGGGAAGGGAGAAATTTTATAATGAGGTTTATGACTTTTGCATTGATCGGGCGAAGTATATGCGCGGACAAGAAAAGAAAATCGGCTTGTCTGCCGATTGGAACCGGGAAAAATTTACGCTAGATCCAAAAATCGTTAAACAAGTTTTAGAAACTTTTGTTAAAATGTATAACGAAGTTGACGCGCAGGGCAACAGAATGATTTATCGCGGAGAAAGAATTATTAATTGGTGTCCGCGCTGCGCGAGCGCTTTGGCTGATGTTGAAGTTGAGCACGAAGAACAACAGGCGAAATTATATTATTTTAAATATGATAAAAATTTTCCGATTACAATTGCCACGACACGGCCGGAAACCAAATTGGGGGATACGGCGGTGGCTGTAAACTCTAAAGACGAGCGTTATAAAAAATATATTGGAAAAATTTATCAGACAAATTTTTGCGGAGTTGAATTAAATATTAAAATTATCGCAGACAGAAATGTTGATATGAAATTCGGCGCCGGAGCGCTTGGAGTAACGCCGGCGCATTCAGCAGCTGATTGGCAGATGGCGCGAAAAAATGATTTGAAAATAATTAAAGTAATTAATGAAGACGGCAAGATTAACAAAGGCTTTGGAAAATTTTCAGGCAAAACCGTGTTAGCGGCGCGGGAAATGATAGTGAAAAAACTGCAAACACGAGGAATTATAGAGCGTGAAGAGGATTTTGTTAACAATTTATCAGTATGCGAACGCTGTAAGTCCGCGATTGAGCCTTTGGTTTCAGAACAATGGTTTATTAATGTTGACCATAAAAAATTTTCATTAAAAAAAGAAGCGCGCAAAGCGATTGAAAGCGGAAAGATAAACATTTATCCTGAAAAGTTTAAAGATGTAATGCTTTCATGGATTGATAATGTTCATGATTGGTGCATTTCCAGGCAAATTTGGTGGGGTCCGAGGATTCCGGCGTGGTATAAATATCGGAAGTCGGAAGTCGGAAGTCGGATATCAGATATTTATGTTGGAGTAGATAAACCTGTTGGCGAGGGATGGACACAGGATTCGGATACTTTTGATACTTGGTTTTCGTCAGGGCAATGGGCTTATACTTCGCTTGGCTTTCCCGATGGTGATGATTTTAAAGAATTTTATCCCAGTGATACCATGGTAATGGGTAGGGACATTTTGCCTTTTTGGGCTTTTCGCATGATGATTTTGAGTTTGTACCGAACAGGAAAAATTCCTTTTAAAAATTTATATTTTACTGGCCTTATTCGCGATGCTGAAGGAAAAAAGATGAGCAAGTCCAAAGGCAATGGCATTGAACCTTTAGAGATGATTGAAAAATACGGCACTGACGCGGCGCGCTTGTCAACAATAATCGGCTCCACTCCGGGAAATGACATGAATTTAAGCGAAGAAAAAATCGCCGGGTTTAGGAATATGGTGAATAAGCTTTGGAATGTGGCAAGATATATTCTCGCAACTCGCAACTCGCAAATCGCGACTCAAAAAATTAATATTAAAAAAATAACACTTGCGGATAAAGCAATTTTGCGGGAAATGCAAAATTTAATTAATGATGTAAATAATGATTTGGAAAATTATCGGTTTTCTCAGGCAGGAGAAAAGTTGCGCGAGTTTACATGGAATAAATTGGCTGATTGGCATATTGAGGCTAGCAAATTTAATGAAAAGGATGAAAAAGGTTTTGTGTTATCAAAAATATTAACAGACCTGCTTAAATTATGGCATCCTTTCATTCCTTTTATAACGGAAGTGATTTGGCAGGAGTTAAATTTGGAAAAAGATTTGATTATTTCAAAATGGCCTGACGCAAAAAAATATGATGCTTTTAATACAAGCCAAACCGATACTGATACTTTTGAAATTATTAAAGAAGTAATTACCGCTATCCGCAACGCGCGGGCAGAGAATAAAATTGAACCAGCAAGAAAGATTAAGGCCGTGATTTACGCCGGCGAACACGTTGACTTGATTCAGGAAAACGAAGCTTTAATCAAGGGCATGCGTACCGGTATTCAGGAATTGGAAATTAAAAAAAGCGGCAAAGAGATTGCCGGAGAAATTAAAGTAGTTGCAGGAGATATTGTTAGCTACTTAATCGGCGCAATTGATAAAGAAAAGGAAAACGCAAGAATTAAAAAAGAAAAAATTAATTTAGAAAAACAGATTAAAATTATAAAAAATAAATTAGATAACAAAGATTTTATTGAACGCGCTCCCGGGAAAATTGTTGAGCAGGAAAAAGAGAAGTTGAAGAGATTGAAAAAAAAGCTATCTGTAAAAAATGTTAACGAATGGAAAGTTCAGACTTAAGAATTTTAGCCACAAATTTATGGCTTGTCTTTCATAACGATTATTTAGAATAGAATATCTTTTGATATTTGTCAACATTTGTACTCGTAACTCCTCACTGACTCCAAA
>JAGLIO010000085.1 GCA_023142915.1 Candidatus Parcubacteria bacterium
GCGCTGTTTCTTTGCCAGTTTTAGCGCTTCCGGACTTTTCAAATGTAAAAACCGGAGTAGGAGAGGATTGGATTTACGGCGCGGACGAACATTGGCATTTAAGCCTTGTATGCGAAAAAAGCGAATTTACAGTTGGGGAGAAAGTTCAATTTTTTGCGCAAGTCGGACCAATTTATGAACCTCACCAGTGGCGATTGCGCCTTTATAACGGAACCATCCTGCAAGATGAGCTTACTAATCCTTTATTTACTCCTGACGAAACTTTTGGCTGGAATTATTCCAATTTCACGCCTTATGATTATAATTTGCCGATTGGCGAATACCGAGCGGAATATTGGCTGGACGCGGGAGAAGGCTTTGAACTTTTAGGAGAAGCCAGTTTTAATATTAATTATCCTGAAAATGATTATAATTTTAATCATGCAACCACTTCCTTAACATTTGAATACGGAGTGGGAGGCGACTACTGGAATTTAAAACCGATTAACCATAAAGAAATATACGCGCCCGGAGATAGAATTTATTTAATGGTTCAAGTAGGAAATATTTACAGAGACCACCGCTATAAAGTAGAGCTTTTTCGTTCCGACAATAAATTATGGGAGTATGAAGGCGAATGGCTGGATGTCGGCGCGGGCTGGCTTTATTCTAATTTTTATCCTTACTACGACAATGCCCGACCAGGGGATTATGAATTCAGAGTTTATATTGACACAGGTGATTGCTATGAATTTTTATCCAGCGCTCCTTTCGCGGTATCCGGAGTTATTGAGGATTACACTTACGACCACACCACGATTGCCGAGGGTTGGGAATATGGAGAAGGAAGCGATTATTGGAATTTAATTCCGCTTAACCCTAAAACCGAATTTAACCCCGGCGAAAGAGTTTACGCCATGTCGCAAGTGCTGAATATTTATGTCAGCCACCAATGGAAAACCGAACTTTTCCGCGCAGGCATTAAGCTTTGGGACTATGAAACACCTTGGTACACGGTAGGATCCGGCTGGACTTTTGGAAATTTTTATCCATACTATGACAACGCCCAGCCCGGAGCTTATGAATTTAAAATTTACATTAACACGGGCAGCGGCTATGAACTCTTAGACACAAAAGGATTTAATGTTTTAGGCGATATTAGCGATTATGAATATATCGGCACCACTACGATTTGTACGGGCTGGGAATACGGCGTAGCTGAAGATTATTGGAATTTAATTCCGATTGACCCGAAAACGGAATTTAGCGTCGGAGACAAAGTTTACGCTTTAACCAAAATAAAAAATGTTTACGTTGACCATCGCTGGAAAGCCGAACTTTACCGCTCTGGCATAAAAATGTGGTCTTATGAAACAGACTTCTTAGATGTTGGCACAGGCTGGTCTTATGGCAGTTTTTATCCTTACTACGACAACGCCCAAGCCGGAACTTACGAATTCAGAATTTATCTTGACACAGGCGAAGGCTTTGAAATTTTTGACACCAGCGCTTTTAACGTGATTTAGATTAAAAAATAAAACACCTGCCTTAAATTTTAAGGCAGGTGTTTTTTTGTTTTCTAAAATTTCTATATTTTATTTTAAAATCTAATCTTTCATTAGTTTTTCAAATTTCTCCTTCTCAATTGTTTCATTCTTTAATAATTCCTGAACGACTTTTTCAATTTTATCTTTTCTGTCTTCAATGATTTTTTCAGCCATTTTAGTTGCGCGGGAAATAAATGTAAATATTTCTTCATCTATTTTTTCCGCTATTTTTTCGCTGTAATCGCGCTGTTCGGTAATCTCCCTGCCTAAAAATATCATTTCTTCTTTATTGCCGAAAGTGCGCGGTCCTAAAATTTCGCTCATGCCGAAATCCGTAATTAAGCGGCGGGCAATTGAAGTTGCGCGCCTAAGATCGGAGGTGGCTCCGGTGGTAACTTCGTTGTATATGCTTTTTTCGGTTAAATACCCGCCCAAAAGAACCGCGATTTCTTCTATATACTCGGATTTGGTATGCATGTGCTTTTCTTCGGTTGGAAGTTTTATGGTATAGCCGCCGGCCTGGCCGCGCGCGATAATTGAAATTTTATGCACAGGATCGGTATTGGGCAAATAATGCGCAACAATCGCGTGCCCAGCTTCGTGGTAAGCTGTAATGTCTTTTTCTTTTTTGGTAATAACCCGTGATTTTCGCTCAGGACCAAGCATTACTTTTTCAATAGCGTCAAGAAGTTCGTTCATATCAATAATTTTTTTATTCTTTCTAGCTGCTAAAATCGCCGCTTCATTAAGCACGTTAGCTAAATCGGCGCCACTAAACCCGGGCGTGCGTTCGGCAATCCGGCGCAAACTTACATCTTTCGCAAAAGGCTTCTTTTTGGCATGCACTTTTAAAATCGCTTCCCTTTCATTAATATCCGGATTTTCCAAAACAACCTGGCGATCAAAACGACCGGGCCGTAAAAGGGCTTTATCTAAAACATCAGGGCGGTTGGTAGCGGCAAGCACGATAATGTTCGTACTTGGCTCAAAGCCGTCCATTTCAACCAAAATTTGATTTAAAGTTTGCTCCCGCTCATCATGCGAACCGCCAAGCCCTGCTCCGCGTTTTCTGCCAACCGCGTCAATCTCATCAATAAAAACAATGCAAGGCGTGCTTTTTTTTGCTTTTTTAAATAAATCGCGCACGCGGGAAGCGCCGACTCCGACAAACATCTCAACAAATTCAGAACCGGAAATATGAAAAAACGGCACCTTAGCTTCGCCGGCTGTGGCACGCGCCAACAAAGTTTTTCCCGTGCCCGGGCTTCCCAAAAGCAAGACTCCGCGCGGTATGCGCGCGCCTAAGTCCAAAAACTTTTTTGGATTGCGCAAAAACTCAACCACTTCCTTAAGCTCTTCTTTAGCTTCTTTGACTCCTGCTACATCCTTAAAGGTTATTTTATTTTTTTCATCTTTGGTAAATTCCTTGGCCTGTGATTGACCGAACATCATTGCTCGTGAATTAGCGCCTTGCACGCCGCGCATCATTAAAAACACAAAAAGGCCGATTAATAAAAACGGCAATAAAAACGGCAAAAGCGTTGCCAGCCAATAATCAAAACCCTCTCCTTCTCTTACTTCAATATTTAATTCCGCGATTTTTTCTTTTTCCACGCCAAAATTATTTAATAACTCCGACAAAGACTCGCCTGTTTCCTTTTTCACGATTTCTTTTTTTCCGTCTTTCAAGTGCATCTCTATTTTCGTGCCTTCAACAATAATTTTTTCAAGCTCATTATTGTTAATGCGGGAAATAAGCGCTCCGGTGCTAACTCTTTCCGATTCTTCTTTTGGCTCGCCCATAAAATTAAACAAAGCGATAATCAAAATAAATATTACAAAAAATATTCCAAAATTTTTAAATAAATTTTTCATGGTTTATTATTAAAGACAAAAAATAACAGATGCTAAAATAACCTGATATTTCAGTCAAGATTTATAATTAATTACTTAATTTAGTATACAATATGTGTTTACAATTGGCAATGCTATTGACTTTTATTTAGGATTTGGTATAATAATTATACTAATTTCCGAATAATAAATATTATGAAATTTAATGACATTCAAAAGAAAACCGAAAAATTGCTTATTATTAATAAAGATATATTAAGAAATTTTGAAAAAAACGAAAATACGCTTAATAATAATATTAAATATTGGCTAAAAACAAAGCGCTTAATCGCTCTTAAAAACGGAGTTTATATTTTTAACGAAAAATATAAAAATGAAAATAATAAAGATTTTTATTTTGAATATATCGCCAATTCTCTTTTAAAACCATCTTATCTCTCGCTTGAATATGTAATGGCAAAAAATCAGCTTTTAACTGACGCAGTTTATACCATAACATCAATTACCGTAAAAACCACCAGAGAATTTTCAAACTCACTTGGCACTTTTCGTTATTATAATATTATTCCGGAATTATTCTTGGGATACAGAACAATATTTGTTAAAAACACGCCAATTAACGTTGCCAGCAAGGCAAAGGCCGTGTTTGATTATGTTTATTTAAGATTTATAAAAAATTCTCAGATAAATGAAAATGTAATAAAAGAACTTCGCGTTAACTGGGAAAATTTAAATAAAAATGAATTTGCGGAATTTTGTTCATATATATCACTTGCCAAAAGTAAAAATTTAAATAAACTTATATCATTTATTAAAAAATTATAGTGCTAAATATGCTATTATCAACGTTAAAAGAAATTGTGGCAAAGAAAAAGGAACAAAACATACCTGATTTTGTTATTAACAATTTTTTAAAAGAGTATTTGCAATATCCTGTCTTGGCTTATATTTATAGCCATAAAAAATATAAGAATCTGATTTTTATCGGCGGTTCATGTTTGCGCGTCTGCTATAATCTGCCAAGGCTTTCAGAAGATTTGGATTTTGATTATTTTAAAAAAGATTTTGCAAAAATTGATTTAGAAATTTTCGCGAATGACTTAAAAAAATATTTTAAAAATAATTATTTAATTGACGTAAATATTAAAACTCAAGCAAGTATAAGAATATATTTAAAATTCCCGATTTTAAAAAATTTGGGATTGGCAAGTAATATTTCAGAAAGTGATTTCTTGTATGTAAAAATTGAAATTAGTAAAAGCAACTTTGTAAAACCGGAAACAAACCTAATACCGATTTCTAAATTCGGATATAATTTTATAGCAAAAAATTATACGCTTGAGTATTTAATGACCGGTAAAATAAACGCTATTCTTAACAGGGTATGGTTTAAAGGCAGCTCAAACGAAATCAATGTTAAGGGCAGGGATTTTTATGACCTTTATTGGTATTTACAAAATAAAATCAGTCCGAATTGGGCTGAACTTGAAAAAACCGCAGGAATTAAAACGCAAGATGAATTTGTAAAAGTTATTAAAGAAAAAATTGAAAAAAATGTCAGCGCTAAAAAATTGGCTTATGATTTAAAAAATTTTTTTGAAAACCAAGAATTTGTAAACAATTTTTGTGAAAATTATAAAAATATTGTTTATAAAAATTTAGAAGCAGCGTTTAATCAAAAATAATTTTAATAAAAAAACCGCAGAGTTTATAATCTGCGGTTTTTTTATTTCAAAATTCTATAACCCTACTTTTTAATCTTCGCTTTTGCAATCTCATCAGAATAAGCCAAGCCCAAGCGGTGCTCTTTCGGTTCAATTGAAACAATTTCAAAATTCATTTTTTCGCCTGCTTTAAATTTATCATTAATTTTTTCTTTTGGCGCAAGGCCTATCTGACTGATGTGCGCCAAGCCGTGAATATCATCGTCAAGCTTGATAAACAAGCCGAACGGATTAATTTTAATAATTGTTCCTTTGGTAATTTGATGGACTTTATATTTCTCGCTAACCGCATCCCAAGGGTCTTTAAGCAATTTTTTGGCGCTTAAAAATATTTTTGAATCTTTCAGGCTGATTACTTCCGCCTTAATTGCATCGCCGACTTTATAAAGCTCAGCCGGATTGTCAATCCTCTGCCATGCTAACTCGGAAATATGGACAAGCCCTTCCAAGTTTTCGCCAAAACTGATAAAAACGCCAAAATCGGTAATCGCTGTAATACTGCCGTCAACAACCGTGCCGACTTTATATTTGGAAATAATATCTTTTTGCTTTTCGCCCCAAGCGTCTTTTTCCGAAAAAATAATCTTATCTTCATGCTCGTTTAAAGTCATTACCTTTACTTCAAATTCTTTGCCTGCGAAAGATCTTAATTTTTCTAAAATCTTGCCTTTATCGCCGCCGTTAATTCTTGGATAATTTTCAGGCGCCAATTGTGAAACAGGCAAAAAACCGGCAATTTGGCGATATTTTACTAATAAGCCGCCTTTATTGGCATCAGCCACTTTTACTTTAATCGTGTCTTTGCTTTCATGAGCTGTTCTAAGACCCTCCCATGCTTTTTCCTGCCCAGCGTATTTAAAAGATAATTCCAATTCGCCGTTTTCGTTTTCCGGCTCTAAAACGGTCGCTTCAACCGTATCACTGGGCTTCAGTCCTGAATATTCTTCATCTTCTTCATATAATTCCGGACCGCGCACAACGCCGGTCATAATTCCGTCAATATCAAGCTTTACTTCCGCTTTTGATGCTGAAATTACTTCTCCTTTAATCAAATCTCCTGCTTGCGGAGCTTTAAATTTGTGTTCATCCAATAATTTATCAAACTCATCATGGCTTAAATTATTTTTTTTATTTTTTTTGTCTTCAGACATAAAAAAAACATATTTTAACCTTTCTCTTATTTTGAGATAAAGTTCTCTAGCCACCTCTTTAGCTAAAATCAGCTAAATACTCACTAAAAATTTATTACAGGTGTTTATTTAATTTTGATTATGATTTTATTATACAGTGTTTTTTGGAAAATGCAAGGAAAAATTTTGTAAATTAGAATCAATACCATGTCAAGACTAAATTATAAAAATATGCTATTATAATTTATAGTCAAGGAATTTGAATATTCCCGACTACTATGGATAAATTACAAAGAAAAATTTTATATTTTTTAATTTTCTAATTTTTAACTAAAAATCTATGACAATAAAAGAATTATTTATGATTGCTGTTGAAAAAAAAGCTTCTGATTTGCATTTAGTGGCTGGACTAGCGCCGGCGCTTAGAATAGACGGCAATTTAATTTATATTGAGGATAAAAAAGCGATTAGCGCGAAAGAAATGGAAGTTTTGGTTTA
The DNA here is from genome assembly GCA_023142915.1 of Candidatus Parcubacteria bacterium. Classification (GTDB taxonomy): domain Bacteria; phylum Patescibacteriota; class Patescibacteriia; order Patescibacteriales; family UBA12075; genus JAGLYP01. Next base: position 6,733 of record JAGLIO010000085.1, read on the forward strand.
TTCCATGCTTGACGAAGACAAAAAGGATAGATTTTTAGCCGCGAAAGAATTGGATATCAGTTACGCGATTGATGATTATCGTTATCGCGTGAATTTGCATTTTGAAAGAGGAAATATCGGAGTGGTTGCCAGAGTTATTAATAGCAAAATTAACAGTTTGGATGAGCTTGGCATGCCAAAGGTTATTTATAATTTATTGGATTTGAAACAAGGCTTGATTCTTTTAACCGGACCGACCGGGTGCGGTAAATCCACTACTTTGGCATCAATGGTTGAATATATTAACACCAATCGCTTTTGCAATATTATTACATTGGAAGATCCGATTGAATATGTGTTTGAATCCAAAAAAAGCATTATTATTCAAAGGCAATTAGGTTCTGATATGCTGTCTTTTTCCGAAGGCTTAAAGCATGCTTTAAGGCAAGACCCTAATGTAATTATGGTCGGCGAGATGCGCGATTTGGAAACGATTGCCACGACAATTACTTTGGCGGAAACAGGGCATTTGGTTTTAGCGACATTGCATACTTATAACGCCTCCCAAACCATTGATCGCATTATTGATATATTTCCACCTCATCAGCAAAACCAAGTGCGCATGCAATTGTCAATGGTTTTGGCAAGCGTGATTTCACAAAGGTTGCTGCCGAAAATAGACGGAGGCAGGGTTGCCGCTCGCGAGCTATTGCTTAACACTCCGGCTGTTGCCAATTTAATTCGGGAAAATAAAATCACGCAGATAAAAACCGTGATTGAAACAAACGCAAAAGAAGGCATGGTAAGCATGGATCATGATTTGCAAAGACTATACAAAGAAAAACAAATCACTAAAGAAATTGCTCAATCACAAATGGATAATCCCGAGTTGCTGGATAAATTCAGTTTTAAGTAAATTTTAGAAATTATGCAGTTTGTTAATAAATTTTTTATAAAGCAGGCAGTGGAAAATAAATCAAGAATTAGCTAATATTAAATTAAATTATTTAGTTATTATAAATTATTGATTATAACAAATTTATTCTTGACATAAAATAATTTTACTGTATAATAATAACTATGTTTTAGTAGTTTTTTATTAATAAAAATTACGTATGGCTAAATATTTTAAGATTAAAATAACAAGTGGTTGAGTATAAAACCTTTTTAAGTTTTTTCAACCGCTTTAAGGCGGTTTTTTTAATTTATAAAAAAGCAACATCAGGAAATTAGAATCTGGAAATTAAATTAGTTTTTAGATGTTAGTTTCCATGAATGAACTTTAACAATTTAATATATTTATTAGCGCTTTTTAGCACAAGCGCTAGTAAGCTAGCAAACAAAACAAACCAAAAATCCTTGCCTACTTGCAATTTCAGGCAAGGTTTCGTTTGATTTTATCAAACGGATTCTAACATTTCAATTTGAATTGGCGAGCGTAAAAGCTTTGCTTAATTCATACCAAAAATGTGGGAAAATCTCGTTAAGAGTATATGGTGAATGCCTTGACATAAGAAGACGATGAAGGACGTAGCAGCCTGCGATAAGCCTCGGTTAGGTGGCAAGCAACCTTTGACCCG
>JAGLIO010000086.1 GCA_023142915.1 Candidatus Parcubacteria bacterium
GGCAGGTTGCGAGGTCGGAATTGTCAATCCAGACCTCCCGGGTTCAATTCCCGGTGCCTCCACATCCTTTAAAGTATTAGGGCTTGCTTGCAGGCCGTAGCCTTGGCGAAGGCTTGACAAATTTTTCTCATCTGTTATACTATTATTAGGATTGACAATTCCGGCACTCATGCCTGCTGAGGCGCTTAAAACCATCTCTTTGGAGGTGGTTTTTTGATTTTCATTTAATCTATTTATATTTTTTACCTTAACCTTCTCACTCCCGACCCAAACCACAACATCCATATCCTGATCTTTCTTTGAAATATTAGTAATGCTAAAATAAACATCAACACTACTAAATCCGTTATATTCTTTTTTGTCTGATTGAATGATTAAAGTTTCACCCTCATTGTCGTCTGTCCATGCAAGGGCTATTTTTGTATTATTATGAATAAATTCTGTGGGGATAGTGTAGTTTTTTAGGATTTCTAAGGGTTTGTTTATTAGATAATTAACATAGCAAAAAGTGCCCGCGATTAGGAGGGCTATTATTAGAATTGCTGTTAATTTTGGGTTTGGGTTTTTTGGCATACTTGTTTAACTACAAGAATTTTTTTTAACAAGAATATTGTGAATAATAGCATTCTTGTTAAAAATAATTCGTGTAGTTAATTATACAACTTTCAACTTCTAAATTCAAGTAAAAATTTATAAAAAATCCAACAAAAAAAAGACACCAAGCGTCTTTTAATTTTTGATGAATAAAGACTATTTTCTTAACTCAGTGTAAACTTTTAAAATCTTTTGATAATGATTTTTTGAGTTTAGCTTTTTTATTGTTTCTTTAGCTTCTTCGCCAATTTTTTTATAATCAAATTTTTCCAAATTATTTATTATATTTGCCAAGACATTAAAATCGCCCGGAGCAAAAGAAAAACCGTTTTCTTTATCTTTAATAATTTCAGTCATACCGCCTACGCGGGAAACAATCATAGTCTTCCCGATTGCCATCGGCTCTAAAAGGCAATAGGGCATATTTTCCGGCCAAAGCGACGGTAAAACAACGACCATTGCTTGGTTGATAATTATTTGCAAATCCTTGCCATATTTCGGTCCCAACAGTGAAACTCTGTCTTGCAGGTTGAATTTATTAATTTGTCTTTCTAAATGTTTATACTCTGGTCCGGAACCGACTATTTTTAATTTAAATTCGCCTTTAACGCTGCGCATAGCCTCCAATAAAACATCTACTCCCTTTTCTTTTGACAATCTTCCATAATACAAAATATATTTTTCCGTATTTTTAACTTCTATTTCGCCGTTAACGGGCGCATCATAAAAATTATAAACAACTTTTATTTTCTCCTCGGGAACACCAAAATCAGCACACTTATCCCGCATAAATTTGCTAGGCGCGATAAACATATCAACCTTGTTGTAAACTTTTAGCAAACGATTCCATAAATACGCCTCTAAGGCAGCCATAAAACTTTTTAAATAAGAATTTTTTACGCATTTTCTTTTTAGGCAATTATAATATTTACCGCCTTGGCACTTTTCGCAATTTTGATTATGCGCGAAAAGCTTGGCGTTGGGACAGATTAATTTATAATCATGCAAAGTTTGTGCAATCTTAATGTTGTTTTTCTTTAAAATCCGAATAATTTCAGGGCTAAACTGATGGGCGATATTGTGCAAATGCGCGATATCCGGTTTTTCGTATTTAATTAATTTTTTCAGCCTTTTAACAGCGTCGTAATTATAAAAAAATTTTAAAATATTAATTAAATTAAATTTATTTAAATCAACTTTTTTAATAAAATATTTCGTGTATTTGCTTGGCAGATTATTATCGTCCTGCATGGAAAACGGAATAATTTTATGCCCGTTTTTTTTCAAAATTTCAGACAAATCAAAAAAATAGCGCTCACTGCCGCCTTTTAAATAATAAAATTTATTTATTTGCAATATTTTCATGGCTTATATTTTTTTATTCTTCATCACCCAAAACAAAACTTTAAATACATTCTTTTTCATTTCACCGCGGATTGTACAAATTATCCAGCTTTCCGTAATATTTTCTTTTTCTATTTTTTCACGTACGGCTCGCGCCTTGCCTGACTGCCAAATATTATTTAGATTATCTTTTTTAATATTGCCCAATTTCAAATTTATCAAATTGCTTGGATAAACATTGCCTGAGGGTTCAATAAATAAAGAATCATAAGCGGCGCCGCTTTTTAGCAAACGCTCCCCTTTTTCCGCATATTTGAGCAAACCGTAATTATAAAAAGCTCGTCCCCAGCGCTTTGGATTCGCGCTTTTTAATTCTTGCTTAATAATATAATTCAAGCCATCTTTAACCATGTCAATATAAGTTAATTGATTGTCATTCTTTGTAAAATATATTTCCGAATTCTGTACCAAAGCCAAAGCCAATTCAATTTGCAAATCTTTTGACAAATTATATACGTCTTTTAATTCGGCGGCATTTTCATTCATGATTGTAAAGCTAAGCCCTAAATTTTTAATGTTGATTTTTTTAAGGCGGTAAACCGTCTTAATGGCATATTCATATATCCCGTTAACTCCGCGCATTGAATCGTGAGTTTTTTTCATTCCGTCAATTGAAATCCTAATGCCAACTCGGCTGTCAATCTTTTTAATCTCTTTCATCGTCTTTATAATCAAATCCGTTGCCAAGCCATTGCTGGAAATAATAATTTTCGCTTTTGGGCTGACTTTATTTATGATGCGGACAATTTCCGGCAATTCAAGATGCAAAAAAGGCTCGCCGCCGGATAAATTAATATATTTTAAATTTGGGCTTAGATTATAAAAATCGTTTTTGCTTAAACTCTGCGGATTTTTATCCTGCCAAATATTACACATCGTGCATCGCGAATTGCAAAGGTAAGTAACCGCAATCGTCGCATCTTTGGGTGTGTATTTTTTTTGTGATATGCTTGATTTAATTTTATATAAATAAAAAATCTTTAAATTATGCATCAGCCTAATCAGTACACAACTCAAAACTTTTTTTGGAAAATGCTTTCGCATAAAGCGTGTCATTCCATCTCTGTCATATTTAATCCGCTTGATTGACGCGGTTCCTCCGGATGAGTATCCGTGATAATGAATTACTTCTGATATTGGATAGTAAATATTTTTATAACCTTCTAAACGCGCTCTATAGCAAAAATCAATATCTTCAACTCCTAAAAAATATCTTTCATCAAAAAAACCGATTTGCTTTATTAATTCTCGCTTAAAAAGCATGCATCCGCCGCTTAGCCAATCAACTTCGCACGCATCAAAAATTGCCATTTCCTTTTTACTCATTAAAGTGGATTTAGAAATTAAATTATATAGTTTAAATAAGCGTAAAAATTCTCTACTTAAGTTTGGAAATCTGCCGGCGTTGATTTGCGCTTTTTTGTCTGGAAAAAACATTTTCGGACCTATTATCGCCGCGTCAAGATTGTTTTCCAGATATTCAATCATATTGGAAATCGCGCGGTCTTTAATAAATACATCAGAATTTAATAATAAAACATACTCTCCTTTGGCGCTTTTTATTCCTTGATTAACAGCCTTGGCAAATCCGAGATTTTTTTGATTCTTAATTAATTCAACTCCCAAATCCAAAAAAATCTTTTCATTAATTTTTTCAGAAGATTTATTGTCAATCAAAATTATTTCATAATCTAAAGATTTTTCTTTAACAATAAAATTCCGGATAACTTTTTCAGTCATCGCAGTTGTGCCATAATTAATTATTATAACTGATAGTTTTTTCATAGTTTTTTAAATAATTTCTATTTTGCTTTTTTCGTTTTCCGTTACATTCACAAAAACTCCAAGCGTTAGCCAGAAGACAATCGCGTAAGGCAAGGCGTAAATCGTTACCTCAACCATGCCGTTTAAAAACGCGGCTGCGAAAGCGGCGATAAAACCGATAACTAAAATTGATTTTTCAACTCTTGCGCGCCAAACATCTTTTATTTTTTTTATAATATTTTTAATTATAAACAGCATCAAAAATAAGCCGACAACTCCTAGATCAATCACCGTTTGTAAAATAAAATTATTTACAAAATTACCCTGCTCTTGATTAAGAATTTTTTTATAATAATACAATTGCTGTCCAACGCCAACCCCAAACAAAGGATGGTCTTCAATCAAGCTCCAGCTTAACCGGTATTCCTTTAAACGAAACTCTGTATTAACATCAACCAAAGTGATTTGGAATCGCTCAAATAATCCGGCAAAATAGGGCTGAAATCCAAAATAAAGCAAAGCAACGAACCACATAAAAAATAAAATATAGGCAATTCTTTTTTGCTTATGCGCGCAAAAAACTATAAACAAGCCAAAAAACAAACTGATAATCGCGCCCTTTCCAAGTGTTAAAACAACCGCTAAAAAACTCATAAAAAACCCTAAAAATACAAACAGCTTCCACTTATTTAAATCATTAAGCTGGAAATAAAAAGCCAAAAGTATCGGCGCTAAAAAAGTTAAAATCGCCGCTGTCGTGGCAATCGGACCGATTGGAATTAAAATATTGGAGCGATTGAAAAAAAAATCAGCTGAAAAACCCATTTGATAAAATTTCCAAAAAATTTGCGCGCTAAGAACTATTCCTGTTATTGCGAGGCTATACAAAAAATAAAAAATCTTTTTTTTATCATCAAGTAAATTCAATGCTAAAAAATAAGCTAAAAAACTAAAAACAACAGTTTTCAAGGCAAAAACAAATAAACGAAAGTCAGTTGCCAAATATACCGACCCAAGCGACGCGATTAAAAAAATAAGCAGCCAAAAACTGATTTTGTCAAATCTTAAATTAATTAATTTATCATTTAAAAATATATCTAAAATAAAAATTATTAAAACCAAACCCAAAAAAACTTCCGCGAAACGAGCTTCGTATATCCATGTATTTGTGATTGGGATATATAAAATTTTCCCAAAAACAAGGCTGAGAATTGCCAATACAAGCAAATACCAAATTTTATCTTTTGCAAAAACAAAAATAAAATAAATCGCCAATATTCCCAAAATTATTGTTAAGCTGACTTTATCCAAAACCAAAACCGCAAGCAAAAACGGCACAATCACCCAAAGCGCGCGCCTCAATAAAATATTTCTGTTTTGATTGATTTTTTTAATATTATCAAACATATAAATTTAATTTTTTAACCTTGCACTATATCACTTTTTTTGTGTTTCGTCAAAATAATTAAAATTTGGAATAAAATTTCAGTTGTGGACTTGCGCAATTTTATTATTTATTTATCAATATAATCAAAATAATCCTTTGTGGTTTTCCATAGCGGATAATATATGTCTGGATGAACTGTTTTACCGCCGAATTTGATTGCTTTTACAATCGCTTCAACAGGATATTCGCCGTAGATATAAGAATTAGTGATAGTATGCCAATTATGAGCGTCTATGCCTTTTAGTTGCTTTTTGGTATAATTATTTTCCAATTCTTGCCTTAATTCAAGCGCCAATTCTTGCTCTTTTTCAAGGCTTGCTAAACGCGGCTTATTATACGCGAATATTGGCTTATTATTTTGTTCAATAATTACTTCAATTTTCGCGCCAAACATTTTAATGTTTTCTCCTGCCTTATAGCCCAACATTAAATTTCCGCTGATTTTTATAATTTTATCCCATTCATATTCATGCGAATTAAAAATCTCCTCAGTTGGTATCCAATGCATTTTATTTTCTTTAATAATATATACTCTCGAGCCTAAATCGCTTATTACCAGGCTATTTTCAGCTAAAGCCGTATTACTACCTGATGATCCGGCAGTCATAACAGCTTTTATTCCTGATGAATAATTATTGCTTTTATCATAAGCGTAAATTCCGTAATAATAAGTAACGCTTATTATTATATCCTCGTCAATAAAAATCTTTAATTCATTATTTTGGCTGCTTTCTTTATAAACTTGTTTCGCGATTTCGTCATTTATGCTCGCTGGGTATTGATCTGTTCTTCTTAAAATTACAATACCGGATAAATCGCTATCAGAAGGATTTGTCCAGCTTAATGTAATTGATTGGCTCGAGGAAGTCGCGGTTTGACAGTTAAGATTAGCAGCATCATTTGGCGGAATGATGTCGCTTGGCGTTCCTCCTCCGCCGCCGCCCCCACAAGAGCCGCAATCCGCCGGACAACTTGAACAAGTTTCACTCCCATTGCAGCTTCCATCTCCGCATTCGGGCTCAGGCAAAAGAGCTGTATCGGTGCTAATGTTAAAAATATTAGAAAGAGCCGACTCATTTGGAATTTCATCTGAAGCTTTTATGGCGAAATAATAAACTGTATTTTCGTCTAAGCCGGTTATAATATAAATTTCAGTAGAACTTGCAGTTTGCGGAGTTGTTGTTGCGCGCGTGTAAAGCAAGCTGTCCCATGTTGATGTTGAAATTGTTGAAGTTGAGCATCTAATATCGTAAAGAGCGGCTGTGCCTTGATTTTCATTATCTCCGGGCGCTGTCCATGTTAAGGCAATGCTATTTACCGTAGTGCTGGCGGCAATCGCCGTTAAGTCTGTAATATCAGCCGGAGCCGAATTATCAGGAGTTGTGGCGCCGGCTATATTGGAAATACCGGACTCGTTGCCTGACGCGTCACTAGTTTTTATAGCGAAATAATAAGCGGTATTACTGTCCAGACCGGTAATAATATATTCTTCCGCTGAACTTGCCGCTTGCGGAACTGCAGTATTTTTAGTATATAGCAAACTGTCCCATGTTGATGTTGAAATTGTAGAAGTGGCGTATCTAATATCATAAAGAGCAGTTGCCACATTATCTTCAGGCGCCGTCCATGCGAGAGTAACTCTGTTAGCGGCAGCTGCCGCATCCATATCGCTAATATCGGTTGGCGGATTTTCATCAATGGCAACCGCAACTGCCACGCTTCCGTTTAACCAATCAGCGGTGATGACTTCGGGAGTAGAGGATGAATTATATAAATTATTTTCAGTAAATGATAACGAGCTTATTCCTTCATTATCGGTTGATATAAAATTAAGGGTTACTATTGCGCCTGAACCGTCTATTCCTTCGCAATCTTCTCTGTCAACATGAATATATAAAATTCCCGGACTTAGTACGGATCCGTTTAAGCTATAAATTCCGCATCCGCTTTTCATAAAAGTTCCAACTTCCGGAATAGGCTGAAAATCCATGATCGAATCATCATAGTTTAATTTAAAACTGAAAGAATGCAAATCAACCGCCTCGCTAACTTCAATGGGGATGGAAAAACTCGTGCCAGTCGCGATTTCTACGGCAGGCGGATTAATACTAACAGTAGTGCCCGCTAAAAGCTTTAATGGAGTTATTATCGCCAATGCGATAACTATTGCTATAGCAATATATTTTTTTTCCGGCATAAAAATTTAATTTAAAACCTTGCCTTTAATTTATAAAAGTTTGAAGTAACAAATCAATTCATTGAGCCTTATTAGAAGAATTGACATTATGGCTACGGCTATAACGCTTATCCTGGATCCCTCTTGGATCCCTCGGCTTAAAAACAAAGTAGAAATCATTCGCATGAATAAATTTTCCTCAACATATTTTTTAACCGTTCAACTTCTTGTTTCACAATTGGCGTATCGTATTCAGCGTTATGAGCGCGCGTTCCCGCGTAACTTGTTTTCTTTTGGTCTAAATGCAAACTGAATTTAATTTTTTCTTCATCTTCTTTTATATACATATGAAACCTTGGATAATGTTCACGTCCTAAGTTGCGGACAAATGTTTCATTTCCAGTTTTTCTGTCAATAATAAAACCGTAGCCTGCCCTGCGCATAAATTGCGCCGGATTTATTTTTAATTTTTTTTTATTTACTAAAAAATCCATTTTATTTTTTCAAAGCAATCTCCCAGCTTTTTTTATACAATTCCAGCGTTTTTTGCTTATTTGGAAGTTGATTTATAGAATTAAAAGCATTTTCCGCAAGCTTTTCTTTCAACCCATGATTTTCTATTACACGCATCATATTTTGCGCTAATTTATCCAAATTGTCAACCGGTGAAACAAGCGCGCTTTCCTCATTTATTACGACCTCGCCCGCGCATCCTACATCAGTCATAATAATCGGCAAGCGCGCTATTGACGCTTCTATTATTACCCTCCCCCAGCCTTCATAATTTGAAGACAAAACATAAGCGTCAGCTTGCAAAAAATAATCATAAACATTATCAACCCAATCCAAAAACTCAACTTGCGGTTCAATTCGCAATTCAGAACACATATTTTTTAACAATTTCTCTTCCGGTCCTTTGCCAATTAATAATAATTTTGCGTGAGTATATTTTTTAACAATTCGCGCGAATGTTTTAAGCAATAAAGGCAAATTTTTTTGTTTTACAAAACGTCCTAAATTAAAAAATGTAAATTCGCTGTTTTTATTTTTTTTTGATTTTTTAATATCTGCCAATTCCGTATAAACAGGCACAATAATAATTTTATCTTTTTTTATTTTTAAATCTTTAACTAAATATTTTTTTATTCTTTGGCTGACAACGCGAACGCTGTCTGCCCTTTTTATAATAAAAATTCCTAAAAAATATCTAAAAAAATGCAATAATCTTTCATTCCGCCAATACTTTTGGCTGAAAAAATCGCCATGTTCCTGAATATTTAAACCTATTTTAAATTTTCTTGAAAGCAATAGTCCGATTAGTCCAACTTCAAACGGATCTTGCGCGGTAATAATATCGCATTTATTTTTCTTAATAATTTCTTTTGATTTTTTATAAACACTAAACAACTGCATCGCGCGGTTATTTCCGCCCGATCCATACACTCTAACTTTATCTGACAAATCTAATTTTTTATTTTCTTTACTTGGAACAACAACAAAATATTTTTCAACTAACTCGCCGTATTCTAAAATTCGTTTCGCGCTTACGGAATTTTTATCCAATATGGAAGAATCTAAACTTAAATTTAATACGCGCATATTTTTATAATATTTTTACCAAACTATCAATCATATTTTTAACACTGAATTTTTCCAAATCTTTTTTACCGTTTTCAATCATCTCTTGCCTTGCTTCTTTATTTTTCCAAATTTCTAAAATCGCGTTTTTAATCTGTTCTTTATTATTATATTCAACTAATAGTCCATTCTCACCGGGCTTCACAACCTCAACATTTCCGCCGACATCAGTTGTTATCACAGGCAATCCCAAATACATAGCTTCAATAATAATATGCGGCAAACCCTCATAACCTGTATTTAAAACAAAAAAATCACTTGCTTTCATATATTGCCACAATATTTTTTGTTCCAAACTACCAAGCAATTTAACGCTATTCTGCAATTCATAATTCATAATTGATAATTGATAATTGCTTAACTCCGGACCGCTACCAGCGATTAATAATTTAAAATTTGGATTAATTCTTAATAACTCTGGCATAATATCAATCAACATGTCAAAGCCTTTCCATGGCACAAGTCTGCCAACGGAAATTATCACAGCTCCGGAAATACACAATTCTTTGCGTAAAGCTTTTTTTTCTTTCATAATTTCTGCTTTCCGAACAGAATTATAGATAACATTTATTTTTTCTTCAACAATCCCCCATTTTAAAACAATTGATTTTAAATAATTGCTGGGAACGATTACTTTTGCCGCGCCTCTTGCCACCCGGTATTCCAAAAAACGCAATAACTCAACTCTAAAATCATACTTTTTTATCTGAAAATCATCTAAACCTTCCTTGATTCCATATTTTTGCCTGCCCTGCTCCCATGCATAGTCCCCGACTATTTTCAAATAATATTTTTTTTTACACAACCGGCACGCAAATGACGCGGGAATACCTGATGATATTGGACCTTGCGTATATATTATATCCGCCCACGAAATTAATTTCCAAACTTGCAAAAAATAACAAAAATATCGCAAAATAATATTTTGTTCGCGGCTAATTCTAAAAATTTTATCATCACTTAAATTATTTTTAAATTCCTGATTTCCACTAGCATAAGTTACCACCCTCACCTCAATCCCGCGCTTTGGCAATTCTTTAAGCAAAGTATCAACATAAGTTGCCGGCCCGCCGATATCAGGCGGAAAAATACCCGTGGCTATTAAAATATTCTTTTTGTTATTCATAGCGCTCTTCTTTTCTAAAAACTAAAAATTTATATGAAATAAAACTAAAAATAGACAAAGAGCCGTATATTACTACTTGCGCCAACATATACCATACATTCAATTTTTCAACCAAGAAATATAATAAAACCATATTTATTAATAAATTAGCGCCTGTAATAACAAAATAAAGCGCAACTTGCTTAAATACTTTTTTGTTATTATCCCTGAATGTCCATCTTTTTTGCAAATTAAAACCGACAGCCAGAGAAACAAAAAAAGCCACAATGGCCGATAACAAATAATAAACATGCACGAATTCGGTTAAAATAAAAAGTGTTGCCAAGTTCACAAAAGCTCCGGTGCAGCCGGATATAACATATTTTATGTAGATTTTATATTTAATCGCCAACTCTCTGATTTTGATATCCACGCTTTTAATTAAGTTTTTTAAATACTCTTTCCATGTCTTTCGCTATTATATCCCAGTCATATTTTTTAACAACCAATTCTTTGGCATTCCCGGTAATCTCTTTAACTAAACCGGAATTTTTTGCCAGCTTATTTATTTTATCGGCTATGCTCGCGGGATTATTAACCTTGCAAAAAATACCGGTTGGCTTTTTATTCGGATTTTTATCAGGATCAAAAAGAAAATCAACAATGCCGCCAACTGGCGCGGCGATTACAGGGATACCGGCAGCCATTGCTTCAACAAAAGAATTGCCAAATCCTTCGGATAAAGAAGGACGGATAAATATATCGGAAATTTTAAGATATTTCGGTATAACTTTATGATCAACATAGCCTAAAAATAAAATTCGTTCATTTACTTTTTTTTCTTTTGCCAGTTCTCTTAATTTTTTTTCATCAGAACCGATTCCTAAAATCAAAAATTTTATATTTTTTGGCAAGAATTCAAAAGCCCTTATCACATCATCAATAGCATTCTTTTTTGCCAATCTTGAAGTGGTTATAACAAATATATCATCTTTTTCTTTTTTTAATTCTTTTTTTAAAACGCGAAGCTCTTCCTCTTTATATTCACTTGAAAAATGTTTGGTATTAACAGCATTAGGCACCAAAACCGGTTTTCCTTTAAACCCCATGTCGCGAGCATAATCTCCCAAATATTTAGAAATAACCTGAACACTATCCGCTTTTGTAAATATTTTTTTAAAAAATAAAAATAATATCCCAATTCGTTGCCTATAATAATCCAATGGGTCGCCTTCTTGCAGGGTTAAAAGATATTTAACTTTTTTATGAAAAACTTTAAAAAACAAAGCGCCAAATCCTGAATAATTTGCCATAATCGCCCAAACAACATCATATTTATTTTTCTTGTGCAGTCTTCTCGCTTTTAAATACGCTAAAAACGGAAATAAATATTTATTTATTTTTAAGGGAAATCTGCTTAAATCAGATATGTCAACACCGCTTCCGCAAAAACCAATGCGATAAACATTAATATTTCCGATTCTTTCAAATTTACTTAGCTTCTTATCAAATCTTAAAGTTATCATGTCAAACTGAAAATTTTTAATCCTATCGGTATTTTCTTTAACCGCCACTTCTGCTCCGCCGCAAAAAGGATAATAAACGATTGAAAAAATAAGTATCTTTTTGCGCATATTTCTTATAAAATATTTATTATTCTAACTTCTTATTTCCTGTCTAAAACATCTTCTCCATAAACCCCCTTTAATAAATCCAAATCCTTTCCGGATTTACTTAGTAAATCAATATTCTTTTTTTCAATTGCCCTAAGAGCGTTTAGCCCCGCTTCATCGCCAACGTATTTTTCATACATTTCAATAAATGCCGCATAATCTTTAATAAAACAATGCCCGCCTGCCCCACGGCCGCCTTCATCTTGTTTGTCATTATTAAATTGATAAACATCTCCGCCCAAAGTACCGCTTTTGTGAACAGGCGTCATATGGCTATGCCCAATGCGCGGATCGGCTGACATACCATCTCTTATCGCTTCCCAGTTGGCGCCGCTTTTAACTGCCAAATCATAAAGCAAATTTATAAAAACTACTTTAAAATAAAACCAATTATTGCCTCCATATTTAATAAGTTCGGCTTCTTTGGAACTGCATATCAAATCAAAAGGACTTTCCGGAAGAATGGAAAGAATTAATTTCGCTTTTTCTTTATACTCCGCGTTATCAATCGCCATTCCAACAATATTTCGTTTCGGATTAGCAGCATCTTGGGCAGCGGTAGCTTCCGTAAGAAATTCAGGAGAATGAAATACAAAAATATTTGGATTTTCTTTTTGTATTTCATTTGTAGCACCAAGCAGTAAAGTGGATTTTATTACGGCTATTTTATCTTTGCCGATTTTTTTAATGGCATTTTTAAGTATT
>JAGLIO010000087.1 GCA_023142915.1 Candidatus Parcubacteria bacterium
CGCAAAACTATGTTAGACACATCTCCCACGCCCAGCCCGTCAACCATTACATAATCGGTAATTACCTTTTCTTTGGTTAATTCACCGTTAATAAAAATCGTCTTGCCTGTTTTTGTGTCTGTTGCTTTTATCGTTCCGAAATTGGCTTTATCATTAATTTTAGTTTGATTTTTCGCGATTGCCAATTCAACCACCTGTCCGTTATCAGGAACAAAAATATTTTTTATCGGTATTCCCACTTGTTCGGCCAATTCAGCGTGCGCTCTTAACATAAAATGACTGCCTTCAATCGGAATAAAAAATTTCGGTTTTAACAAGCGCATCATCAGTTTTAAATCTTCCTGCTTAGCATGTCCGCCGGCATGCACATCCATCATTTGATAATGGATAACATGGGCGCCTTGGCGCACTACCTGGTCTTTTAAATTTTGAATTGATCTTTCGTTCCCGGGAATAACCGACGATGAAAAAATCACGGTATCGCCTTTTTTCAAGCTGACTGTCCTGTGCTCGCCTGTCACCACCCTTACTAAAAACGCGTTGCTTTCGCCTTGAGCGCCGGTTCCGAGTATCATTATTTTTTCATCCGGCAGACGTTTTAAATCAGCATCGCGGATTAAAATTCTGGTATTGAATTTTAAATAACCGATTTTGTGCGCGATATCCACGTTATCATTCATGCTGCGGCCTTGTAGATAAATCTTGCGATTATGCTTTCGCGCCAAATCAAACAGCTTTTGAATACGGGAAAGCTGGGAAGCAAAAGTGCCGATGATTATCCGTCCGGAAATCTTTTCAAAAATTTTATCCATTTCATCGCCGATTGAAGATTCTGAAACCTGATAGCCGGGATGATTTGAGTCGGTGGAATCAGACATCATTAAAAGCACTCCCTGTCCGCCAAGCTGCGCTATACGATTTAAGTCGGCTGGCTTGTCATTAACAGGAGAATAATCAATTTTAAAATCCCCGGTATGTATTACAGTGCCGATAGGCGTATGGATAATAACCGCGAAAGAATCCGGTATTGAATGGTTAACGCGCAAAAATTCCACGCGAAACGATTTGCCTAATTGCGCCGTGGAATTTTCATCAATCTCGGAAATATTCAAATTCGGGCAATTGCGATGCTCTTCGCATCTTTTCCTGATTAAACCTGCTGTTAATTTTCCCGTAAACATAGGCGGATTGCCGATTTTGCCGATAATATGCGGAATGCCGCCGATATGATCCATGTGTCCATGTGTAATTATCGCGCCTTTAATCCAATCAATTTTATTTTCCAAATAAGAAATATTTGGAATAATATAATCAATGCCATACATATCCTCTTCTGGAAACTGCAAGCCCATATCAATAATTATTATTTCTTTATTGTATTCAATTAGCGTCATATTGCGCCCGACTTCTTCCAAACCGCCCAAGACGATTACGCGCAATTTATCTTTATGAAAAACTTGCTTTGCTGTTATTTTTTTAACGCCTGTCTTCGCGCTCGAGTATCGGCCGCGATTATAGGTTTTTTTTGTACTTTGATTGCTCGCCGCTCTTGCAGACGAGGCTTTTGGTTTATATTTTGTTATCATATGTTTTTTGTTAGTTATTTATTAATTTTTTGTATATTTAAGTTAATGCGATAATCATACACAAATTATCTCTTCACCACCTAGGCATGAATGCCTAGGCTACGTTTTTTTAATCCCGTTGAAACGGGATATTTATTATTATGTCTTTATGCATAGCCCGATTTATCGGGCTTATAAAATTATCAGATTAGCCCAGTCATTCATGGCTGGGCGGGTAAAAAGCACGAACTATATTTATTTACTATTGTTTGTTTACATCTCGAACTCCTGGATTCCGGGTTACGCTTCGCGTCCTCGGAATGACAGGTGAGAAAGTGCCGCAGAAGGGATTTGAACCCTTACGCCTTAAAAAGACACTAGTACCTGAAACTAGCCTGTCTACCAATTCCAGCACTGCGGCAAATTAAAACACCAACTTCTTCTCAGTCTCCAGATACCATTCGCTTATGTTGTTGAAGCGGTCGCTGGGGACGAATATGTTTTTTATATCAAAGCCTTTTACGCTATTGTCTTGAACATATGTATAGAGCGGGGAATACATAAAAATTGCCGGAACTTCTTCCGCTATTATTTCTTGGAATTTCTGATAATTTTCCTGCCTAATGGAAATTTCGCTTGTTAGCCTGGCGTCCTCAAGCAGCCTGTCAACATCTTTATTAACAAAATTCGCGATATTGAAGCCCTGTTCATTGGCTTGGGAAGAATGCCAAAAAGCGTAAGGATCTGGGTCGGCTCCCAGAACTTGGCCGTAAAAAAGCGCTTCATAATCCCTTGGCTTAATTACCAAGGCTTGCGCTTGATTGGCCGGGATAACTTCAACAACAACTTTTATGCCGATTGCTTCCCAGTAATTTTTTAAACCCTCAACAATTTTTTGATATTCTTCTTTGTCAATTGTCCGCAAATTAACTGTTAAAAAATTTCCATCCTTTTTGCGCCAAGCGCCAACGCCCACTTTAATTATTTTTTCCGCTTGAACGCGCGCGTCCTCGTCTTCCTCTTCTGATTTAATTTGTGTTTCAGCTTCCGCAATCATTTCCGCGGTTATTTCCGTAATTTTCCAATCAATGCCATCCAGTAATTTTTTCGCTTCGGATATGTTATAATCATACTTTTTTTGCTCATTATAATAAGCAAAACTATTCGGCAGAATCGGGCCGCTTACGCCGTAGGCTCCGCCGTTTAATAAATCGTTAATCAAAAAATTCTTGTCAATCGCGTAAGCCATTGCCTGTCTTAAGGCTTTGTCGGCTAACGCGGGATTTTTTTCCTGATTAAAAAATATTACCGTTGTCTGCGGAAGATAAAGGTCATAAAAATTAAAAGTTTTCGGAGTGATTATGTCTTCTTTTAATTCCGAAGGCACATAGCTTAGTCCGTCAATTTCATTATTGTTTAAAGCGTTAACCGCGTCTGCAAAAGTGGCATAAAATTTAAAATTTATATTTGTATAAGGCTTTTCACCGTAATAATCCTCGTTAACTGTTAATTTATATTCCTTAATTGTTCCTAATTTTTTTTCTTTAGCCATCTGGCTATATTTGTAGGGACCGGATCCGATTGGTTCCAAATTTAAACCAGCCAAACTTGTCGCTTCAGGCTGGATTAAAGACCAAAGCTCTGAGGGCATAATTCCAAAAGTCAATAATTCAAAAAACGCCGCGTAAGGATTGGATAAAACCAATTTAAAATTATAATCATCAATCATCTCAATCGTTACGCCGACAAAACTTGCTCTTAGCGGCGATTTATACTCCAAATCTTTAATCGCGCTAAAAGTAAAATAAATATCATTTGCCGTTAACCTCGTACCATTGTGCCAATTTACGTTATCTTTTATTTTAAATGAATAAACTTTTTTATCATCGCTGATTTGATAATCCGCGACTAAATCTTTTACCAATTCTCCGTTCTTATCCCGTTTAAAAAGCGAGGAAAATATTAATTTGCTAATATCATTGTCAACATCGCTTACTTTCGCGTACAATGGATTAATATATTTTGGCGCGCCAACCAATCCTTCCGTGTACTCGCCTCCCGTCTTTGGAACAATTTCTAAATGCGTAAAGTAAAAATATGCTCCCCAGAAAATCGCGCTAAATAAGATTATCGCAATACTGCCTCGTAAAAGCCATAATTCCTGTTTGCTTAAATAATTTTTTATATATTTTAACTGCTTCAGTTTTGGAATTCTTGATTTTGACAATGATAAAACCAATTTTTTATCCAAATCATCATTATGAATATTATCCTCGTCTTGTTTTCTCACCCAAAGGGCACTTCGTATTTTTAAAGCAAACAAAATATACGTTTTAAAATTTTTAATTATTTTAAAACTATTCGCGAAAAATTTTTTCGCGCTTACCTTAATTTTTATAATAATATTTTTTGAGTCCGAAATATATTTTTAATTTATTATTCCCGCTTGCGGAAATAACAGTTTTGAGTACGCAATTTTTAAAATTTATTTTTTATAAAATAACAATTAATAAAGAGATTGAGAGAAACATAACTGACAAAACAATAGTTGCCACGAATAATTTCTTTTCCAGCCCTCGTTTTGTCATATAAACATTCCCGCCTCCGCCGCCAAAAACATTTGACAAGCCGCCTCCGCGATTTTGCATTAAAATTACGGCTATTAAAACAACCGCGATTATGATTTGAAATATTCTAATAAATTCCATAAGAGTTTATTTTACGGTTTCAACGATTTTAGAAATGATCTTTTTGTTGTTTACCGCCAAATCCGCTAAAATCTTGCGATCCAATTCTATCTTATTTATTTTTAAGGCATGAATAAATTTAGAATAGCTTAAACCTTTTTCCCGAACAAAAGCGCCGATTTTAATCTGCCACAAAGCCCTTCTGTTTCTTTTATTTTTCTTGCGGTCAACAAAAGCATGCGCGCCGGCTTTTACAACGGCTTCCTTGGCCTGTTTTAATAAATTTTTCCGGCCCCACTTAAAACCCTTGGTTTTAGCAAGCAGCTTTTTTCTTTTTTTAACATGAGTTGTTCCTCTTTTGACTCTGGGCATTTTATAAATTTAAAATTATTAATTATACGGCATTAATGTTTTAATGGTTTTATTTAAACTTTTGTCAGTATCAATATCGCGGCGCTTATTACGGGTAATATTTCCTGATTCGCGGGCGTTAAAATGACCCTGTCCGGCTTTGCGTTGTTTTATTTTCTTGGTTTTAGTGATTGTAAAACGTTTGGCAGTCGCTTTATGCGTCTTTATTTTCGGCATAGCTTTTCGTAACATAAAAATCAGGCTAAAACCTGATTATGTAAAAATTAATCTTTTTTATTAATCAATATCATTATAAACCTTCCGCCCTGTCTTGTCAAGTCCTGTTCGCGTTCTATATTTAATTCTTTGTCTTGTTCTAAAACCGCGACAAAATCATTAATAATTTCTCTTGCTCTTTCAGGATGCTGTCTTTCTCTTCCCTTTAATATTAGGTCAATTTTTACTTTATGCCCTTTTTTAAAAAATTTTAGCGCCTGATCAATCCTTAATTTAAGATCATTTTGGCTGATTCTTACTGATAATCTTACGCCCTTGGTATCAACTTTTTTTTGCGCTTGTTTCTGTTTATGCGCCTTTTTCTCTTTTTCATATTTAAACTGCCCATAATCCATTATTTTTGCTACCGGAGGTTTTGCAGTCGGATTAACTTCGACCAAATCAAGCTCCAGCTCAACCGCCCTTTTAATAGCTTCATTTGTGCTAACATTGCCTACATTTTCTCCGTTTTCATCAATTAAAAAAACTTCCGGAACACGAATTTGCCGGTTAATGAAAAATTTTTTTTCAGGTTTAGGTTTTGCTTTTCGCCAAGTTCTGCGCATATTTAAATTAAATTTAGCATTAAAATAAAACCCATCTTTATGGGTACTTATGTATTACTTTTAATATTACAATATAGTTTTAAAAAAATCAAGCGCGTAGTCTTCGCGTAGTCTTCTCCTGTCTTATACTGCGCAAGACGCACCATTATTGCGTTAAGCAACATTTTAAAAAATATGATATAATATTTTTATGAAAACTGCCCACATTTAAAAATTAAAAATTCACAAAATGTATATCATTATTGCCATCATCTCCTACTCCATCAACGCCGGCGTTTATGTTGCTGATAAGTTTTTGCTTTCCAAAAAAATTCACTCCTCAATAATTTACGCTTTTTACGTAGGCATCTGGAGCGTTTTTAATATAGCTTTATTAATATTTGAACCGTGGCTGCCGAATTTGCAAGAATTGGGGATTGATTTATTAGCTGGAATGTTATTTTTAGCTACGCTTATTTTTTGGTACAAAGCCCTTCATCAGTCAGAGGCTACGCGCGTAGTGCCGATTGTCGGAGCGCTTGTTCCAATTTTTTCTTTTATTTTTTCTTTTATTTTTCTAGGAGAGTCTTTAAGCGAACGCCAGCTTTTGGCTTTTGTAATTTTAATAATGGGCGGCATTATGATTTCGGTTAAGCATACTCGGTTTTATTATTTGCGGGAAATCAAAGAAAAATTAAAAGTAATTTTCGGCGAGACTTTGGGACCGGTACACGCGCGTTACCGCCCTACTCAAAGGCTGATTATCAATTCAATCGTTTCCGCTTTGTTTTTTGCCGCTTATTATGTAATGATAAA
>JAGLIO010000088.1 GCA_023142915.1 Candidatus Parcubacteria bacterium
GAATGGGCTCGTTTTTGGGAGTGCTTTTAATTCTTTTTGTTCCTGAATGGCGAACGCAAATTGTTAAACATCAAAAAGGACAAAAAACTCCTAGAAATTTAGGATTTTTCTTGTCAGTCAGATTTTTAGCTGCAATAGCGTTTATTATGTTGAATTGGGCGATCAAAATGGGCAATGTCGCGCTAATCAGCTCCTTACAAGGCACGCAGTATATATTTTTAATTTTATTGGTAATATTTTTATCAACGCGCTTCCCGAAAATTTTAAAAGAAGAATTGGACCGCGAAATAATGCTGCAAAAGATAATGGGAACGGCAATGATTGTGATCGGGCTGTATATGCTGGCGGTGTAAAATATATGCTAATTTGCGAATTGCGAATATTATTAAAATAAAAAACACTGCAATTATAAATACAGCGTTTTAATGCATGAGCCGTCGCGGGGACTTGAACCCCGGACCCCTTCCTTACCATGGAAGTGCTCTACCACTGAGCTACGACGGCCCCACTGCGCTAAAGCTTCGCGGGGCAAGCCTTTTTAAATTAAAATCTTAATAATAGAACAATTAATAATATAAAAAATAAAAAAAATTATTTTCATTTTCTTTGTTTTTTTTTATAATTCCTCTATCTGCCCCTCCAATTCCTCCAATTTTTGATTTTCCGGATTTGCCGCTTTTAATTTTTCAAATACTGCGCAAGCTAAATCTTTATCTTTACTCATTATACTAATTTCAAGTTTTGTGTCAAGAAACCTTGGGTTATTGGCTTCAACCGCCAATGCTTTGTCAATGGAGGCGATTGCTTCAGTATAATTTTCCTGCTGCTTATAGACAAAGGTTAAATCAAAATACGCTCCTGATAAATTTCTGCTAACATCATCTTTTTCGGCTCTCTCTTCTTCGTTCAAATTCTCATTTTGACGCGATTCATAAGCATTATAATTATTTTCCAAAAGCCTAATCGCGTGCTCCATAGTTTGCTTAGCCTCGTTAAAATCCTTGCGTTCAAAATATAGCTTGCCCAATCCGCGAAAAGCTTTAATGCTTTTACTGTCAAGGCTGATAATTTTAATGTATTTTGCCTCAACTTTTTCCAATTCATCTTTTTCAATTAACTCATCAATTTCAAAAAATAATTTTTCCTGGATATTTTCATTAATGATTTCCGATTGCTTTTGCTCGTGGTAATCTTCTTTATATTCAACTAATTTTTTATATAATCTTATAAAAAAACCGCCCATAGCTTGTCCTGCCGGCTTTGAAAACTGCTTAAGCTTTGCGAAATATCTAAAATAATTTCTTTTTAAGCGATTGCTGACAATTTGCTCTTTAAATTTTGCCTCCCGCTCTGACTGAATGCTGTCAATATCCAAATTTGCCAAAACTGAAAATTTTCTCGCGACAATAATAATAACTATGCTTAAGCCGATTAAAATCAGTACTAATGGTATAATGTTATACATAAATATTTATTTTTATAAAACCGCTTTTACCACGCTGTAAAATTCATCCGCGTCCAAGCTTGCTCCGCCGACCAGCATGCCGTCAAGATTTTCCAAACCGACAAAGCCTTTAACATTTTTAGGATTGATGCTGCCGCCGTAAATAATTTTAAAATTATTATTCACCATCTCCATTCCAAACATATTGTTAAGCGTCAACTTAATAATTTTGTGGGCGTATTCCGCCTCCGAAGGCTCAATCGCGGTTCCTGAACCAATCGCCCAAATAGGTTCATACGCTAAAATTATTTTTTGATCTCCAACAACGTCAACTCCTGATAAGGCCTGTTGCAGCTGATCATATAAAACATAGTCTCTGCGATCGGTTTTTCTTTCGTCCCAATTCTCGCCGATACAAACAATCGGAATCAAATCCTCAACCTGCAGAACTGCTTTAATTTCTTTATGGATTATTTCATAATTCTCCATTAAAAATTTTCTGCGTTCCGAATGTCCGATGATAACATATTTGCAGCCGGCTTCAACTAAAAGACCGGGGGAAATTTCACCGGTATAAGCGCCTTTCTGCTCCCAAAAAACATCCTGAGCGCCCAAACCGATTTTACCGCCTTTTAAAATTTTCGCGACTTCCAATAAAGATATAAAATTCGGACAAACCGCGATTTCTCCTTTTTTCAAATCCTTGAATTTTGCTTTAATGCTTTTCGCCAACTCCAATGTCTCTTGCAAATTTAATTTCATTTTCCAATTGGCGATAATAATTTTTTCATTATCCATATATTTTTGTTATTAATTAATATTTCCAAGCAAAATTATCATAAGTCCATTGTGCAAGCTCTTTGGTTTTTTGAAAGCGATAATCATGATCTTCACCGCCCAAAATTACAACAAAAATTTCTTGATTATCTTTATTATTAAATTTGCCGACAAAGCAGTAGCCGGCGGCGCCGGTATAGCCGGTTTTGCCGCCCGACAGCTTTATGCCGTTAGTTGGAAAACTTTTTAACAAAGAATCGGTGGTATATATAGTCTTTTTTCTGTTGCCAGCCGTTGTAAAAGAATATTCTTCGCTCAAAACCGCCTTGCTGACATCTTCATTTTCAAAAGCCGCTTTTGCCAATTTTGCCGCCTCATAAGCGGTAGAACGATTTAAATAACTTAAGCCGGCAGAATCAACAAAACTGGTATTTTTTA
>JAGLIO010000089.1 GCA_023142915.1 Candidatus Parcubacteria bacterium
GCTGAGGGTCAGTGAGGAGTTACTAAAATAAATATTGACTTTTTGTGAAAAATGTGCTATTATTTAAACATAAAATAATCCTTCATTTTTTAAAAAGAGAGGAGAAAACAAGATGATATGGGATCTTTTTATCGCGGTTTTTTTATTACAATAACTTTATGATACAAAATATTAAAAAAAGAATATTTTCAGGCGTTCAGCCAAGCGGCAATCTGCATATTGGTAATTTTTTAGGCGCGATTAAACAATGGGTTGCTTTGCAAGATGAATATGACTCTATATTTAGCGTGGTTGATTATCATGCTATTACCGTTAAGTATGACCCTAAAATTTTAAGAAAAAAAATTATTGAGATTGCCAAAATTTATATTGCCGGCGGAATTGATTATAAAAAAGTGATTATTTTTCAACAGTCCGACATACGGGCGCATACGGAACTTTGTTGGATTTTAAACGCGGTAAGCGCGCGCGTAAGCGATTTAAATAAAATGACGCAGTTTAAAGATAAGGCCGGCGAGGGCAATGTTAATGTCGGAATCGGGCTTTATGACTACCCAGTTTTAATGGCGGCTGATATATTACTGTATAATACCGATGTTGTGCCTGTTGGCGATGACCAGCTGCAGCACGTTGAGCTGGCGCGCGATTTGGCAAAACGTTTTAATCATGATTATGAAAAAATATTTAAAATCCCGGAGCCAAAAATTATGAAGCAGGGCGCGCGTATTATGAGTCTGGATAATCCCGAGAAAAAAATGAGCAAAAGCGCCGAGAGTGAATTCAGTAGAATAGGACTTTTGGACGAGCCTGAGCTTGCCATAAAAAAGATTATGAAAGCGACAACAGATATTGGCGCGAAAGTAAAATTCAATCCTAAAGAAAAACCTGGAATTTCCAATCTTTTAACTATTTATTCTTTACTAGCGAATATTGAAATCAAAAAACTGGAAGAAAAATACGCAAATATTATGTACGGCGAATTTAAAAAAGATTTAGCAGAAACGGTCGCGGAATTTTTAAATGACTTTCAGAAAGAATATAACAAAATAGACGACAAACAAATCGCGGAAATTTTAACAGCAGGCGCTAAAAAAGCCGAGCCTATTGCGGAAGAGACTTTGATGAAAGTTAAGAGGGTTATTGGGGTAAAATAAAAAATATACGCCGTAGAGACGCGCCGCGGCGCGTCTCTACGGCGTATATTTTTTATTTTTTTATTTTATTACCGTCCCAACAAACCTCTCTCCTTTAAATATCCTCTCTAAATTTTTAATATTCCTCCCCTCCGCGATTATTACTTTAAGGCCTTGTTCTTCGGCGTGCTTGGACGCAACAGGGTCAAAGGGCGCGTTTAAGCCCGGATTCCATTTGTTGCCGACTATTTTATGAAAATCCTGCCAGTTAATTTCTTTTATTTTTTTTGCTGTTTTGTATTTTTTCGGATCTTTGTCGTAAACGTATTTTATATTTGATAAATTTATAACTGTTTTCGCGCCAAGCCTTTCCGCCAATATTGTGGCAACATAATCGGTTGACCAGCCCGGCCGCCATCCTGCGGCAACCATTATTTTTTCGTTTTTTTGAAAATGCTCGCTAATATCCGCTTTTGTGCGCGGATTTTTATTAATGCGCGGATGCGCGTATTTTCTGAATATTGTTTTAATTAAATGCGCGTTAAGCCTGGTGGAATGAATTCCGATCCAATCTTTATCGTCATTGGTTAATTTTGTAACTTTGCTGGCGGCCGTTTGATAATCGCGCGCGGTATTGCCGCCACCCGTAATAATGATAAATTTTTTCTTTTTCTTGATTTCTTTAATAATCAACTCCCGAAATTGTTTTAAAAATTTCCAATCAATTCCTGTTTTAGGAACGATTAAAGACCCTCCCAAAGATATTACATAGTATTCGCTTTTTGGCATAGATTCTTTTTTATCAAGTTTACGCGCGGTAAAAAAATTCACTCAACACCCATCGCATCTTTTAATAACTTGCTTTGCCAGTCAAACGCTTCTTGGGCGGTGATGCGCGTTTTTTTCATTAAAACAATTTCCTGCGACAGCAAACGTAAAAGATGCAAATGCAATAAATCGTGCTTTTTGTATAATTTTTGATAAACAGGATGATCTTGATTAATATAAACCGCGTTGCCTTCGCGCGCGACTTCCGGCCCTTGCTCGCCTAAGCTTACAATTCCGCAGGAAATTCCCAATTTTTTTATCCTTATCCGCTTCATTGCCAAGGGCTTAACATCTATTTTTTTCTCTTCGGGTTTGTTTTTGTCTTTGCCTGAATTTTCAGAAGACGGCTTTAGCGAATCGCCAGCCGCGTTTTTCCCTCCGTCGCTATCAGCGGAGGTGTCGGGGGCGGGGGAAAAATCAGCGCTTGTCGCGGATATTTTTGTCCGCCCTTCTTTTTTAAGGCGAGCCACTGCCTTGCCTTGCGGAACAAAATCAGGATTAAGCATTAGAGCGCTCCTTACTTGCTCCATAATTTGCTGGAGCTCTTTGGTGATTTTTTTAATATTTTTAACGTCTTTTTGCTTTTTTATATCACGCAAAGTTTTTTCCAATTCAGTACGCATTAGACTATGAAATAATTTATATTCAGGGCTATCGGTTGTAAAATCATTGCGGGCGGAAATCAACGGCAAGAAATCGGCGTTTACGCTTCCTGTAATTCTTGGGGTTCCTTGATGATATTTTTTGTCCAGCCCGAATAGGCTCCGCTTGATAAAAACCTGCTTAACTCGGCATTCAACACCTGGACATGCAACATCGCGCGAATTCAGCGCGACCACTATTTCACCCTCAATTATTCCATACATTGTTTTTATTTTAATCGGAATAATTTTGCCTGTTGCGGTTTTCGCGGAAATTTTTTTATTATTTAAAAAAACGCTGAATTTTTTCGCGCGCAAAGGAACAGACTGCCTTAAATATTTTTCCGCTTCAGTCAAGCTGATTTTTTTCTTAAGTTTTTTTAAAATTACCTTAGTGCCTTCTTTGTCTAGCGGACTTGCCTTTTCTTTTTGGATCGGCAGATCCCAATTGCTGGATTTGCGCCAGTCAGCGCGGTCAAACATTACTGAATGCTTGTGTTTTCCTTTTACGCTTTGGACGATAAACTGTTCTGCCAGAGACAGCGCTGAAAACTTGCCGATTCCAAACTGGCCGATCCGCTTGCGCCCAAATCGCGGAGAAACGCTTTTCGTTCTTTTTTCTTCCGAGCCGATTGTAAAAAATTGCGTTAAGCCTTTTTCGTTCATACCGCTTCCATTATCTTCCACTGTAATGCTGTCGATGCCGATCATTACATGTACATCTGTCGCGTCAGCGTCATACCCGTTGCTTACAAGCTCGCGCACGAATTCAATGCTTTCACGGTACATTTTCTCGCCCAAAGTCAAAAGATGGCTTTTATCCACCGTAACTTTAATTTTTGATTGCTTATTAAACATACTGTGCGGATGGAGAGATTCGAACTCTCACGCCTTGCGGCACTTGCTCCTAAGGCAAGCGTGTATACCAATTTCACCACATCCGCATGTGGTACACCCATTAGGATTCGAACCTAAGACCCTCGCCTTAGAAGGGCGATGCTCTATCCAGCTGAGCTATGGGTGCACAAAT
>JAGLIO010000009.1 GCA_023142915.1 Candidatus Parcubacteria bacterium
TTTTGATAAAAAAGAAATTATTTTTTAATAAATATTATTTTTCTTGTCCATACGGACCGATATATAATAATAACGAACCTTTTTTAAAATTGCTTAATGAAATTAAAAAAATTGCTAAAAAAGAAAAAGTTATTTTTTTGCGCGCCGAACCTAATGATAAAATAAAAAATTCGATTAAAACAATAGATATTCAGCCGAAAAAAACATTAGTTTTAAATTTAACAAAACCAGAAGACGATTTGTTAAAAGAAATGAAACAGAAAACAAGATATAATATCAGATTGGCAGAAAAAAAAGGCGTAAAAATCGTAGAGACGCATTGCAATGCGTCTAAAAATCCTGAATCAGATTTTGAAAAATTTTGGGAAATAATGCAAACAACAAGACAAAGAAACAAATTTCGTTTGCATTCAAAAAATTATTATAAACAAATGTTAAGCATAGATGATGAAGAAAATAATGATTTAAAAATAAAATTATTTTTAGCAAAATATAATAATAAAATAATAGCTGTTGATATTGTTTGTTTTTTCGGCAACACGGCAACATATTTGCACGGAGCGTCGCTTAGCGAATTTCGCAATGTAATGGCTCCAAATTTATTGCAATGGCATGTGATTAAATTGGCAAAAACGCAAGGATATAAATATTATGATTTTTACGGAGTAGATGAAAAAAAATGGCAAGGAGTGACTAAATTCAAAAAAGGCTTTGGCGGAGAAGAAATTGATTATCTTGGGACTTATGATTTGATTTATAATAAATTTTTGTATAATATATATATATCATTAAGAAAAATAAAACGGTTTTTTTAAAATAAAAAATTCCTAATCCATTTAGTTTTTATAAAAAACTATAAATGGATTAGGAATTATAAAATTTTTTTGAACCGGGATTTTATATTTTAATCCCGTCAGTAAAAGAAATATTTATGCATTTTTTTGCTCCTTTTCAGTCAGGGACCGGGGGTGATAATCTATAATAATGTTCTTGTCGCCGGCAAATGTGCCGCTGGGCAGGTGGTAGGTCTTTCAATAATTTTAAAAAAATCGTTGATGGGTTGCCATTGATTAAAAAAGTGCATGCGTACCTCCTTTTTTGTTGCCTTTGTCGGCAGTTAGCATTGATAAATTTTTTTCGGGAAAAATCCCTGTATATTTTCAGATGCGCGACAATGGTCGCTGATTTGAAAATAAATAAAGATTTGTTCCCTTTTTTAAAAAATTTATCAATGACAAATATTATTAATAACATTATACACTAAATTCAAATTATGTCAAGTGTTTTTGCGGTAAATAAATTACTTTATAACATTAAAAGGCTAATACCAGCGAAATTTTTTAAGTTGTTACAGCCGATTTATCATTTTATTTTTGCCTGGTTTGCTACTTTTATTTACGGTTTTCCAAGTGAAAAATTAATCATAATCGGCGTAACTGGTACAACAGGCAAGACTACAAGCGTGTATATGATTGCGAAAATGTTGGAATCGGCTGGAATAAAAACCGGATTTACTTCAACGGCAATGTTTAATGACGGTAAGAATGAATGGATGAATGATAAAAAAATGACAATGATGGGCCGTTTTTTTACGCAAAGGATTTTAAAAAAGATGTATAAAAATAGCTGTCAAGCAGCCATTATTGAAACTACCTCAGAGGGAATCAGGCAGTTTCGCCATCGTTTTATTAATTATGATTTGCTTGTTTTTACCGGTCTTTACGAGGAACATATTGAATCGCATGGCAGTTTTGAAAATTACAAAAAAGCAAAGGGGGAGTTATTTAATCATCTAAAAAGATGCAGGAAAAAATATATTGATGATAATTTGAAAGTTAAAAAGATTTCATCAGGTTTTAAAAAAATAGATTATAAGCCGCTTAAAAAAACCATTATTGTTAACGGGCTTGACGGACATGCTGATTATTTTTTAAATTTTTGGGCGGAGAGAAAAATTGTTTATGTGGATAATAAAGAAAATATTATAAAACAAGACAATGTTGAATATATTGATTTTGCGAATATAAAATCCGATAATCAGGGTACAGCATTTGAATTTTTTGGCGTAGAAGTTAATTTGTGTCTTTTGGGCGAGTTTAACGCGCTTAACGCCATGAACGCGGTTGGAGTCGGTTTGGCCTTGGATTTGCAAAAGAAAAAAATAAAGGACGGTTTGGAAAAAATTACAGGAGTAGCCGGTCGTTTGGAGAGAATCAATGAGAATCAAGATTTTACAGTAATTGTTGATTACGCTTTTGAGCCCAAGGCAGTTGAAAAATTATACGAAGTTATAAAAAATATTCCGCATAAAAAGATTATTCATGTTTTAGGCGCGGCCGGCGGAGGCAGAGATAAAGTAAAAAGGCCGATTTTAGGCAAATTGGCAGGTGTTAATAGCGATTATGTAATAGTAACCAATGAAGATCCTTATGACGAAGATCCCGCGATAATTATTGATCAGGTTGCTTTGGGCGCGGAACGCGCCGGAAAAAAACAGGGCAAGGATTTATTTATGATTATGGATAGGCAAGAGGCAATAAAAAAGGCTTTTCAATTGGCAAACGCGGAAGATATTGTTCTAATTACCGGCAAAGGAAATGAACAGGCAATTTGTATTGCCAATGGAGAAAAAATTGTTTGGGACGATAGAAAAGTTGCTAGAGAATTATTGAGAAGTAAATAGGAAAATAATTTTTAGCTAATATTAAACAACAAATTTTCAAAAATTTTCAAAAAATTGCTTATATTTAAAATCCGAATAAATTTTTTTTGCCCAAAATTCAAAAAAATGATATAATCAATAATAAGATAATTTATTAATATTAATTTATATTAATCGCGTTTAATATAAATTAAGGAGGAAATATATGCGCATACTTGTTGTTGAAGACGAAAAAGATATTTGTGATTTTTTAAAAAAAAGTCTGGAGTCGGAATGCTATGTCGTTGACACAGCCGCGGACGGTGAGGCAGGAATAGAAATGATCCGCGGCAATAATTACGACATAGTTATTTTGGATAATAATATGCCCAAAAAGACAGGCTTGGAGGTTTGCAAAGAAGTGAGAGCCGAGAAAAACAACATTCCCATTCTTATGCTTTCGGTGCAATCAGAAACAACAACAAAGGTTGATTTGTTAAATGCCGGCGCCGATGATTATCTTACAAAACCGTTTTCCCTTGATGAGCTGCAGGCCAGAGTTAAAGCCTTGCTAAGGCGCCCGAAAGTTATAGAGGAGGAAATATTAAAGATTGACGATTTAAGCTTGGATATTGACAGGCACGTTGTCAGGAGAGACAAGAAGGAAATAAGTTTGACTAAAAAAGAATTTACTTTGCTGGCTTATTTGTTAAAAAACATAGGAATCGTTTTGTCCCGCAGCATGATCATGGAGCATGTTTGGGATATGAACGTAGATCCGTTTTCAAATACGATTGAATCGCATATTATGAGCTTAAGAAAAAAAATTGATCTGCCAAAACATAAAAAATTAATCCGTACGGTAAGCGGGAGAGGTTATAAGATAGATGTTTCCGCTTAAATAGTAAAAAAATACAATAAAAAAAATCGCTAATAATAAAATTAATTAGCGGTTTTTTTATAATTATTTTATAAATACTTCATATATATTTTAATTTTTCTTCATCAGGTTTTTGTTATAATTTAATTAAAGGAGGGTAATTGTTTTTTGGCTTAACTGTTCTTTAAAAAAAGGAGGTTTTATGTGTATAGCAAATTTAGTTGAGTATAAAAATTTTGGATGGAATTTTTTTACTTTGAGTTTTTTTATGGTTTTTTTTTCTTTGATTGCTGAGGCTGTTGGTTTCTTGGAGCAGATAAAAACAATAAAAATAAAAAATTCTCATAAAGCATTATCACTTTCAATGTATTTATATTTTATATTCCTTTTTCTTTCCTCTTTAGTTTATGGGGCAAAAATATATTCAGTTTTGCTGATGTTGAATGGTCTGCTTTTTGTTTTTTGCAGTAAAATCGCATATGAATTAATAAAAAGAAAAGGAATAAACAAAAAAGAGTTTTTATTATTTATTTTTTGTTTTATTGCAATTTTATTAATGATAATTTTACCAATTAAAGAAATTGTTTTTTCTGTTTTTATGTTGGGCAGTATTTTCGCGCTTTTGTTGCAAGTCTTTGAAATTTTTAAAGAAAAAAGTCCAGGTGTGGTTGAAATTAAACTGATATCAATATATTTCCTAACAACTTTGTTTTTTGTTTGGTATGCAAAAATAACAAAAGACGATCTTTTAATTTTGGCAACAGTATTAACTTTATTCTCTTTGTCTATTATTATTTTATTTTGGCTTTATTTTTATTTAAAAGAAAAGAGAGGAGATGATTATGAAAGTAGCATTAGCAATACCGAGAATAGACAAAAAATATGAAAAATTTGGTTTAGATGTAGATTGGGGCTGGTGGGCACCGCTCGGATTATTGACAGTGGCATCGTATATTAAGAAAAATAATAAAGATATAGATGTTTTAATTCTTGATGAGCAGCTCATGGATCAGCAAGCAATGAAGATGTCATTAATTGATTATTCCCCGGAATGGCTTGGAGTTTCACCGGATTATTTAACTTATGAAAATAGTTTAGAATTAGCTCGTTTAGCTAAGTCATTAAAGGCAAAGGTTGTTTTTGGCGGTCATTTTGCCAGTAATCTAGGAAAGACGATGCTTAAAAATAGGACGGAAATCGATTATATCGTTATGCAAGACGGTGAGCTGGCAATGGACGGCTTAATCAATGGGAAAGATTTTTTTGAGATTAATAATTTGATATGGCGCAGTAACGGTTTGTTAAAAGTAAATAAAGTAATTTTGTCCAAATTGGATAGTTTGCCGTCTATTGATTATTCTTTGCTTGATTTGGATGCTTATTTTATTAATTATTTAAACAACCAAGAAAGGCGTGGCATTTATGATCAGCCATTTCAAAAACCATTAACTTTTACATCGCAAAGAGGATGTCGTTGGCGAGAAAAATCAAAAGGTTGCCTATTTTGTTCTTGTATATATTCAGTTTGGAGGGGTCGCAACCCAGTTAGCGTATGGGAAGATGTGGTTAGAGCTAGAGATAATTATGGCGTGGACTCAATGGTGTTTGGTGAAGATGATTTTTTGTCTTCAATTGAATGGTTTAATTATTTCTATGAAAAAAGACCAAAAAAAAATTGTTTAGGAATAAGATTTGCATATGTAAATGCCTGCGCAATTAATAAAACTACAGTTAAGCAATTGTCGGAATTAAATTGTTATCAGGTTTTTATTGGATTTGAATCAGGAGATAATAATTGTTTGCGTAAACTTCACAAAGAAGCAAGAATTGAACAAACTTTAGCGGCAGCGCGACTCCTGAAAGAATATGGCATAAAGTTTAATGCCAGTTTTTCTTTGGGTGCGCCGGGTGAGAGCAAGCGGTCGCTTGAGAAGTCTTATGTGTTTGCGCAAAAATTAAAAGAGTTGGGAGCTAACGGTTTTAACGCATATCCATTACTGCCAATACCAGGTTCAAAAGCATGGAATATGATAATGAGAAAAAGTAAAGAATTTTATGAATTAAATTTTGATCAAGACATGCTTGAGCCTGATGAATTGGTTAGGCTTTGGATAAAGCATTTTTGTTTAGTAACAGCCGAGGAAGTGTTGTTGGTGTGTGAAAAAATAAATAATATGTTTTTTCATGATTGGAATTTTAAATTAATATAAAAAATATCTGAAGGGTTGTTTAATCAGCCCTTCAGATTAAAAAAATGATGCAAAAATATTGGGGTTTATCAGCGGTAATAAATTTATACGAATGTGATAGCGATTTAATCAAAAATCCAAAGATTATTAAGGATTTTATTATTGAGCTTTGTGATTTTATAAAAATGAGAAGACAGGGTGATGTTTTAATAGATCGTTTTGGCGAGGGAAAACTTGAGGGTTATTCGGTGATGCAGTTTATTCAGACTTCATCAATTACCGCGCATTTTGACGAAGAAAAAAATCGCACTTTTATTGACATTTTTAGCTGTAAAGAATTTGATTCAGCAAAAGCCTTGAAATTTTGTCAATTATTTTTTAAGGCAAAAAATGTAAAAATGAAAGTAATTAAACGAGACTGATTTAAAGAATTTGTTATAATGGGAGGGGGAATAAATTATGCCAAAATCTGAAATAATAATTAGAAATGCAAAGCATGGAGATTGGATAGGGTTTAAAAAAGTTGATGAAGCCGGTTTTAATGATTCCGGAATAGAATTAATTACCATGGAACAATTTAATGCTTGGTTAACTGTATTTCCGAAAGGATTTTTTGTAGCAGAAAAAAATGGAAAAATCAGCGGTTATATTTATTTGCAAATTTGCGATTTTGATCCTCTAGATGTTAATGATATTAGAAATTTTAATGAAATAACAGATAATGGATATACGTATAAAACGCATAATCCTGATGAATTTTGTTTGTATGTTGTCAGTGTGGCAGCTGTTGATTCTGGGACAGGCAGAAAACTTGTTTCGGAAACTATAAAATTAACAAAAAAATATAAAAAAAAGTATTACGCAGGTGTTTGCAGAATGTCTGGTTTAAATAGGTTTATAAAAAAAAACAAATTAAAACCAACAATTGAAAATATTAGCCTATACGCAGAATTAGTTTCTGACTCTGTTAAAGGAAAGAGAAAGGGAAAGATAAAATATTTTGATCCGGTTTTGTCTGTTTTATTAAAAGTAAAAGATTCTAAATTCTCAAGGCTAATAAAAAATTTTTTAAAAGATAAACAAAGTCTTAATTGGACAAGTGTGATATATTACAAGAATGAAGATTCTAATTAATGTTTAAGTATGGGCGATTAAAATTATCGCCCATTTACATCTAATTTAATATGTCTTTTTATGATTTAATTTCTATTATTATATCAATTATATTAGTCATTTGGGCTTTTTATCTATTTACAAAAAAAAGGAAAATAAAAGAAGCAATATTTTTTTCAATTTTTATTTTGCTTACTTGTTTATGGATAATTTTTGTTTTGTTAACGAATAATTCAAAAACTGTTTACTCATTAATAATGTTAACAAAATTTGATGTTTTGTGGGGATTATTAGCTGTGATATTTTTTTTGTTTTTTGTGCAAAAATTTCGTAATAAGAATAAAAAAATTGTTAAAAGCAATAAGTATATTTTATTTATTTCTTTTTTCTTTCTTTTTTCTTTGTTTTTATTTCCAGATTGTTATGTTTTTAGCGATATTAATTTTTATGAAAACAGTGTTCCAAGCGGCGGACTAAATTTTTTATTTACTATTTGTTTTTCCTTTTTAATGTTATTAATATTAACAAAGATTAATTATTTTTTGTTTAAAGATTTCAATGGATTAAGTTATTTAAAGAAAACACAAATAAAATATATTGCTTTTGGAGGAGTAATATCGATTTCTTTGGCAATTATATTTGACATAATTTTTCCTTGGATATTTAATAATGAAAATTTTTATAGTTTGGGCCCGATTTCTTTTGTATTTTTTATAGGTTTTACTTCTTATGCAATCATAAAACACCAACTTCTTGACATAAAACTAATCATTCAACGCGGAATAATATATTCAGTTTTATTTTCAACTATTATTGGAATTTATCTTGTTTTGGTATTTTTATTGGGATTTTTTTTCCAACAATTTACAGATATTGCGATGATGTCAGCCGCCTTAGCTACCACAATAGCTTGTATATATACCGTACCTATAATTGAAAGATATTTTAGAAAAAAAACCGATAAGATTTTTTTTAAAGATAAATATGATTATTCAGAGGCGGTTTTTTCTTTAAGCGAGATTTTAAATAAAAATATTGATTTAGAAACGCTTTTGCGCGAGTCTGCAAAAAAATTAAAAAGTATTTTAAAAATCAAGGATTTGAGAATTATTTTGCCGAAACAAAATATAGTTTTGGATACAGGCGGAGTGTTAAAAGTTAAACCGCTTGGTTTTATTAAAGATTTTATAAAGACGATTGAAGATGATGATATAACCTATTTGGTTCATAATGAAATAACAAATTTATTAAAAAGCGTAGACAAAAAATCAGAAAAATACAAGGCTTTGAAAATGGCGGAAATTTATGGCAAAAAATTTAATATCTCGGTTACCGTGCCGATCAAGCTGGAAAATAAATTAATGGGTCTTTTGGCGTTGGGCAAAAAACTGTCAGGAGATATATATACAAACGAAGATTATAGTCTTTTAAAAACTTTTTCAGTCCAGGCCGGCGTTGCCTTGGAAAAATCGCAGCTATATGAGAAAGTAAAAGATTATTCCATAGATTTGGAAAAAAAGGTAAAAGAAAGAATTTTGGAGATAAAAACTTTGCAAGAAGAGCAGAAACAGATGATGCTGGAGATTTCCCATGGATTGCAAACGCCTTTAACAATTATTAAGGGGGAATTGCATACGCTTGAAAATCAAGTTAAGAATAAAAAAAATATTGAATATTTGGAAAAGAATATTGATCGGATTTCCAGGTTTATTTATGACATGCTTAAATTGGCGCGGATGGAAAACCAAAAAGATAAAATTGAGAAAGAAAATTTTAATTTAAGCGAATTGCTTTTTGATTTAATTGAAAGTTTTAAAATTATTACCATGAAAAAAAATATTTCAGTTAATAGCGATATAGAGAAAAATATATTTTTTAACGGCAGCAAAAAAGAAATAGAAGAGCTGGTAATGAATATTGTCAGCAATAGCGTAAAATATTTCGGTGAGAAAAAAAATAAAGAAATAAATTTTATTTTAAAGAAAAAAGACAATCTAATTGAGCTAAGCATTGCGGATACCGGCATAGGAATAAAAAAAGAAAAAATAGCAAAATTATTTTCCCGTTTTTATCGGGCGGGAGATGATAATAGAGGCACGGGACTAGGGCTTGCAATATGCAAAGAAATTGTCAGCCGCCATTTGGGAGAAATAAAAGTTGAAAGCAAAGAAGGAGAAGGAACTAAACTTATTATCTTGTTGCCGTTAATAAATAATAAAAATAAGCATAGAAAAATTTAATTTTTAATATAAAGAGAAAAAATGGAAGAACAAATTACAGTTTCAGAACAAGAATGGCCAAAAATTTTTGACTCCATGGCCGATGGCGTGTCAATTCATAGCGTTCGCCATGACATTCTTAATGTTAATAAATCGCTTTGCGCGATGCTTGGAAAATCCCCAAAGGAATTAATCGGTAAAAAATGTTTTAAAATTTTTCATGATAAAAACCAACCAATAGAAAAATGTCCCATGGAGGCTGTTTTAAAGAGCGGACAAGAAAAGCGAGTGGAAATTTTTGAGCCAAAATTTAATAAATGGCTGTCAGTATATAGCTCCTCAATTAAAAATAAAAGCGGACATATAGTAAAAATTATCCATGTAGTGCGTGATATTACCGAGCGAAAACAGGCAGAAGTTGAAATTATTAAGCGCAACAAGGAGTTAGATATTTTAAGATCTCTAGGTCTTGAATTATCCAGTGTTTTAGAAACTGAGGACGCTATCAGAATTTTTAGCGAACATTTAGCGAAAATTATTAATTTTGATACAGTTACTTTTGTTATTATAAATCCCGATGAAGCCGGGAAAGTAATGTATTCAAGCTTTTTAAATTACGAGGTTGGCGAACAATATATAAACAGCGCTAAAACGAGTTTAATTAAATTTTTTATAAAAGAGAAGCAAAAAGAATTATTAATAATAAAACATATAATAAAAAATATTAAGCCTCATATTTTTGGGAAAAAGCTTAATAATAACGGTGAACTGGAATTTAAAAAAGATTTTATACATAGGCTTAAAATAGGCAAGGAAACACTTGGTTTAATTCAGCTAACTGTTAGTGATAATAGGGAGGAGTCAATGAAAAAGAAAGATTTTATTGACGCAATGGTTGCTAATTTTTCAATATCAATTTCACGCTTGCAAACTATTATTCGTTCCCAAAACACAAAAACAAGCTCGTTAATTGAAAGTTTAAATGATGGAATATTGATGTATGATTTTGAAAAAAATATTGTTTTAATGAATTCCAGCGCAGTTAAATATGTCGGTTTTAAAAATGAAGCGATAAATTTAAATGCCGTGTATGGGCTTTTTAAAGAATGTGAAATATCTGAAAAAATTGACTTGTCTCTAAAAACCGGAAAAATTTTTAGATTTGAAAATGTTAAGTTAAATGATTATTATTTTGAAATTTTTATTATTCCGGTTAAAGATGTGAGCGGAAAAATTGTCGGCGGGGCGATTATTTTGCGCGATGTAACGTCATTAAAAAAAATTGATATAATGAAAACCGAATTCGTGTCAGTCGCGTCTCACCAGCTAAGAACTCCGCTTACCGCTATTAAATTATTCACCGGAATGCTTATGAATGGCGAAGTTGGCAAGCTTAATCCGCACCAAGCGGAATATTTGGATAATATTTATGAATCAACCGAACGCATGGTAAGGCTGGTTAATGATTTATTAAATGTTACCCGCATAGAATCCGGAAGATTGCGCGTTGCGCCAGAGCCGACGATTTTAAAAGATTTTGTAAACGCGGTTATTAATGAAGCCAAGCCTTTGGCTGATAATAAAAACGTAAAAATAAATTTTATTTTTGATAATGATTTGACTAAAATTCCACTTGATCAAAATTTAATGCGCCAAGTAGTGTATAATTTGTTAGTCAACGCGATTAGATATTCA
Source organism: Candidatus Parcubacteria bacterium (assembly GCA_023142915.1). Taxonomy (GTDB): domain Bacteria; phylum Patescibacteriota; class Patescibacteriia; order Patescibacteriales; family UBA12075; genus JAGLYP01. Next base: position 10,738 of record JAGLIO010000009.1, read on the forward strand.
AAGGCTAATGGCGGCAAAATAGTTATTGAAGTAAAAAGAAGCAGTAAGGATTTATTTTTAGTAAAGGTGAAAGATAACGGAATTGGCATTCCAAAAGAAACGCAAAAAAGAATTTTTGAGAAATTTTTTCGCGCTGATAATGCCATAAAATTAGTTACCGAAGGAACCGGTTTGGGGCTTTATGTTTCCAAAATGATAGTTGAGTCTTCCGGTGGCAGAATATGGTTTGAGTCAAAAAAGAATAAAGGCTCATGTTTTTTTATAGAAATTCCAGTTAAGGGAATGAAAGAGCGCGAAGGCGAAAGAGGTTTGGCAATATCTTAGAAACATAATTTAACTAAATAAAATAACAAATAATATGGACAATAAAAAAAATAAAAAAATAAAAATTTTGTTAGCAGAAGATGATAAATTTATTTCCAAAGCGTATCAAGACGGTCTGGGGCGCGCCGGCTTTGAGGTGATTGCCGCTTATGACGGCAATGAGGCTTTGAATAAAATCAAATCAAAAAAACCGAATATAATATTGCTTGATTTGATTATGCCTGAAAAAAACGGTTTTGAAGTTTTGGAAGAAATTAAGACTGACAATGATTTAAAGAATATCCCGATAATTATTTTGTCTAATTTAGGCCAAGCTAGCGATATTCAAAAAGGCAGGGATTTGGGCGCGAATGATTATCTAATAAAATCAAATTTTTCAATTAAGGAGGTAATTGAAAAAATGAAAGAATATGTGTAATTTATGATTTTAGATCTATGATTTTAGATTTATGAAAATAACAAATGAAAAATTAAAAAAAATATTGGTTGAACCTGGGTATTTAAGCGAGGATGATTTTAAAAAAGCTGTTAAGGATTCGCATAGTAAGAAAAAGGCGGTAATTGACCTAATTATTGATAATGGATTAATAAAAGATGAACAATTCGGGCAGTTAGCCGCGGCTGATATCGGTTATCCGTTTGTTAATTTGCGCGCGGAAAAGTTTAATGAAAAAATATTTTACAGCATTCCGGATTTGGTGGCAAAATCAAAAAAACTGATTGCTTTTAGCGGAGATGACAGTCAAGTTAAAGTTGGAATGGCAGATCCTACGGATCTGGAAATGATTCATGTTTTGGAAAAAAAATTCAGTAAGCGAGTAAAGCCGTATTATATTACAATGCGAGATTTAAATCAGGCTCTTTTGCGTTATCGCGCCGGCCTTAAAGGGGATATGGATGATGTTTTACGGCGCATAAAAAACACAGAAGAGGGCAATATCGAAAAAGATGAATTAATGATAAAAATTGTGGATTTGTTTTTAGAATATGGTTACATAAACAAGGCATCTGATATTCACATAGAGCCGGCGCGCGAAGAAGTGGTTATCCGTTTTCGTATTGACGGAGTAATGCATCAAGTTTTGGTTTTGCCTAAGGAATTTTTGGATTTGATTTTAAGCCGGATAAAAATAATGGCAAAAATGAGGATTGACGAGCATAAAGCCGCCCAAGACGGAAAATTTCAATTTAAATACCAGAATAATTATATTGACGCGCGAGTTTCAATTGTTCCGGTTAACGAGGGTGAAAATATTGTAATTCGCCTTTTGGCGGCTTCAAGCCGCGAAGTGAATTTGGATGAAAGTGGGCTGTCAAATGAAAATTTGAAATTAGTTAAAGCAATCATAAAAAATCCGCACGGAATGGTTTTGGTAACCGGTCCGACAGGATGCGGAAAAACAACTACGATTTATGAAATATTAAAAATTTTAAATACAAGCAAGGTTAATATTGCCACGATTGAAGACCCGACCGAGTATGATATTGAAGGAATAGGCCAAATTCAGGTTAACGCGAAAACCGGTCTTACTTTTGCCAAAGGCTTGCGCGCTTTGGTCAGGCAAGACCCTGATATTATTATGGTGGGAGAAATTCGCGACCAGGAAACAGCAAAAATAGCGGTTAATTCCGCAATGACAGGACATTTGGTTTTGTCAACAATGCACGCTAATGATTCCGCGACTACACTGCCGCGCCTTTTGGATATGGGTATTGAGCCGTATTTAGTTGTTTCAACAATAAAAATTATTATTGCCCAGCGCTTAGTTAGAAAATTATGCGAAAAATGCCGTTATTCCTATAAAATAAGCCCTGAAGAAATTAAAATTATAAATAAAAACGAAAAGTTTAAAAAAATTATTTTTGAAAAGCAAAAAAATTTAGATAAATTATATTTATACAAAAGCAAGGGATGCAAAGTATGCTCCGATTCCGGCTATAAGGGACGTGTTGGTATTTTTGAGGTAATGGAGATGAACGAGAGTATAAAAGAAAAAGTTTTAAAAAAGGCTTCAAGCGTTGAAATAGAAAAAATCGCGGAAAAAACAGGAATGCCTTGCATGTTCGTTGACGGAATAGATAAAGTTTTAAACGGAATAACTACTTTGGATGAAGTCTTCCGCGTTATTGGTGAGGGGTAGCGCTCACCATCTTGTCATCCTGGGGCTTGACTGGAGCGACAGCGGAAGTCAAGAACCCGGGATCCAGGAGTAAAATGTACGCACTATATTTTTTGATATTGTTTATTTATTTCTCGCATTTCTGGATCCCGGATATTTTTTCTTG
>JAGLIO010000090.1 GCA_023142915.1 Candidatus Parcubacteria bacterium
TTATTTTTTTAAACAAAATAAAAAACATAGGCAAAATTATGCCTTGTTTTTATTTTAAAATAAAGTTTTTATTTTTTTGAACCGGGCTTATTGCACTAAGAAAGCGGAAAACATTACGATTGTGAAACCTCCTAAGCAAAAACCAAAAAATAAAGCCCAAAAAATGATTGAATAAGAATCTACTTTTTTCATAAGTATTTTTTAGATTATTTATCTTGTCTTTATTATACAATATTTTAGCCAAAATTAAAAGCAAGTTAATGTGGAAAAATAAATAGTTTGTTTTTATTATAATATTAGGCTATTTTCTAATGTTAAATAAAGTGCTAAACTTAAAGTATGATATTTTTAATTATTAAATTAAAATATGCAAGTAAAAAATATTAAAACAGCAAAAACTTTTCCACATAACATGCTTAAAGAAATTTTTGAGCAGCCTGATGTGATAAAAAATATTATTGACGAATATATAAATAAAAAACGAAAAGAAGCGGTCTTTAATGATCCTGATAAAATATTGAAAAAATTAAAAAAAATAAACAGAATAATTATTTTGGGCTGCGGGACTTCTTTTTATGCCGGGTTGGCTGGAAAATATATGTTTTCCGAGTATTTGGGAATAGAGGCGGAAATAGATTTGGCTGATGAATTTATTGCTAGAAAAGTAAAAACAGATTCCAAAACTTTAGTCATTACAATTAGCCAATCTGGAAAAACAGCCGATGTTATTAAAGCGGTTCGCTTGGTAAAAAAACAAAAAAGTTTTGTGTTAAGCTTGACTAATGTTGTTGACTCAAAACTTGATTGGCTGGATAGCTTTACATTATATAATCAGGCAGGCGAGGAAAAAGCCTTGGCAGCCACTAAAACCTACACTTCGCAGATTTTATTGTTTGCGTTAATTACTCTTTATTTGGGAAAAATGCAAAAAAAAATTACCCCGATGCTAAGAGTAAAAATAATCAATGAAATAATCAGATTGCCAAAAAAAATTAACCAAATTTTAAAGCAGAATGTTAATTTGCAAATTATTGCCAATAAATATTATAAATTGGATGATTTGCTTGTTTTAGGAAAAAATTATCAATACGCAAGCGCCTTGGAAGCCGGGTTAAAATTAAAAGAAACAACTTATATGCATGCGGAAAGTTTTGCTTTGGGCGAATTTTTGCATGGCCCGGTAGCAATCAGCGATAAAAAACATCCTTGCTTGGTTTTTGCGCCTACTGGAAAAAATTATAAAGAGGCCAAAGAGATGATTAAAAAATTAAAAAAACTAAAGAAAAAAGTAATAGTGATAACAACTCAGGGCAATAGGCAGTTAATAAAAATCGCGGACAAGATAATTTATACTCCTAAGACTTTAAATTTATTCAATCCGATTCTTAATATTATTCCAGTGCAAATTTTAGCTTACCATATCGCGGTTTTAAAAGGAATAAACCCAGATAAGCCGAGGAATTTGAATAAGTATGTGGGGTAAATTTTTGTAATTCTTGTATTTCAATCCCTAAATTGTTATAATCAACAATAATATGCTAAAAAAAATAATCCATTTTATAAAATACAACAACGTTGCTTTATTAATACTGCTGGCTATTTTTGCGATTGGTTCAGGCGCTTGGGCGCAAACCGATGCAGGACAAGAATTTATCGGCGAAAAGCAGGAAAAAATCAAAGGCATAGACAATATTTTGCTTTTGGAAGCTGATTTGGAAAGTTTTGATATGGATTTTAAGATTGAAAAAATAACAAGAGATGATAAATATTATTTTGTTGCTTACACTTATTTGGATTTGGTAAAAAAGGATGACGCTTGGGAATATTTATTAAATGAAAAAGTTAGAAAAGTATCTTTAAAAATAAAAAAAGATTTGGGCGCTTATTTGGCTGAGGAATTAAAAGAAGAATATGA
>JAGLIO010000091.1 GCA_023142915.1 Candidatus Parcubacteria bacterium
AAAACTTCAGATACAACTCCTGTTGTACGAAATAAATTTTTTATCTTAGTGGAGGTTTTAATATTTAGTGAATTGAACACGGCAAAAATTTGATTTTTTATTTATTTAAAAGGGGAAATAAGGTGTTTTCTCCGCTGTCGCTGCGAAAAATTTATTAAATTTATGGACAGATTAAACAAAATAACTCAAATTATTTTTTTAGTATTTTTTGCTTTTATTATTTATTTTGGCGCGCAAAAGGCGTATTCATTAGGAGCAGTATATTGTTTGGCTGTATTTGCCCTACTAACCTTAATTCCAGTACTCATAAAAGATCCCAATATTCTTAAATTTAAAGCGTCCTTTGGTAAAAATAAGAATATTGCTATAGAAAAAATTAATACAGCAAAAGGCAATATGGAAAAAGTAATAAAATCAAATAAATCTGATAGTGACAAAATTCAAGAAAGCCAAAAATTGATTGATGAAGCTTTTGGATTGGGGTACAAAATTGGAAGTGGTAGGATTATAAATAATATTCAAAATGTTAAATTTACGAAAAATAAAGATGGCAAAATAACAGATGTACAATTTGATGAAAATTAATATTAATATTTTTTACTTAACAATTTTTTAAAAATTTGATTTTACAATAAAAAAATAATTAACAAAATTTATGAAAAAACAATTTAAAGTTTTTTTAATTATGGCGATTTTTGCTGTTATTATTATATTCTTTGCATATCAAATAACCCAAAAGCAATCCTCAAAACATTCAAACGAAAAAAATTATTCTGATCAAATAAATAAAGAAAGAGATTTGCCTTTACAATATTCCGATCCTCCGCCGTTAAATACGAAAAAACAATTTATACCAATCGCCCAAGATATTATCGGTACTTGGTATATTGTATCATCAAATCCAAAATATAAAAATAAAATTATCACTGATTACACTAAATTTACATTTTACTTAAACGGCAAATTAGACAGAAATCAATTTACATCTGATAAATACAAAATAGATGCAGGGAAATACGCATTTTTAGAAGATGATAAAACCTTTCCTATTACATTTGGCACTGATGATGTAAAAAAGTCTAATCTCTTTTGGAAACTTGATGAGGAAGGATTGGCACAGTCATATTACAAAAATAAGAAAGATTCGGTATATATTAAAGAAGGATCAAAAGAATGGGATAAACGAGAAAAAATTACTATCACAACAGAGCTGCCTATATCTTTTATTAATCCCAATGATTTGCAGATTGGGAAAACATATGAATTATCTAAAAAAACACCACTTATGACGGAGGTAAATCCAGTTGATCCTATTGCGGCCCTTGGCGATATGAGAGAACTTAGTGCTGGTAGTGCAATTAAAATTATTTCCATCGCTCAAAAAAATAACACCCCATGGTATAATGTTGGCTTTATTAATTATTCAACTGGGAATTTTGATTATGGCTGGATAAATAGCATTGCTTTATATGGGCAATCTTTAAAAGAAAAATAATTGTTTTGTTAAGATAGTATAAAAGAGACAAAATCAAAGGAGGTTTGAGCAAAGAGCATTTATTAACTTAATTTCTTTCTGCCACCAATTTTTTATTTTTCAAAAAAATAATTATGTCAAAAAAACTTATAATTCAACAATCTGATTTTTTACTTTATACCGACCCGGACGGAGAAGTAAAAATAAATGTTTTACTTCGAAATGAAACTATTTGGTTAGACACTCATCAAATGGCAGAGCTTTTTGGAATTGACCGAAGCGGAATTATAAAGCACATTAAAAATATTTACGAAACAGGTGAGCTGCAACCAGATTCAACTTGTGCAAAAATTGCACAAGTTGCTAAAGATGGCAAAAAAAGAACCATGGATTTTTACAATCTTGATGTAATTATTTCTGTAGGTTATCGAGTAAATTCAATTCGTGGCACGCAATTCAGAATTTGGGCGACTCAACAGCTAAGAGAATTTATTATCAAAGGTTTTGTTATGGATGATGAACGCCTAAAAAATCCTGACAATTTTTTTGGACAAGATTATTTTGAACAAGTTGAAGAAAAAATTCGTGATATTAGAAGCAGTGAACGAAGGTTTTATCAAAAGATTACCGATATCTACACAACGAGTGTTGATTACAATAAGGATGCGGAACTTACGAAAAACTTTTTTGCCACTGTGCAAAATAAGCTACATTTCGGTATTCACGGAAAAACAGCAGCTGAAGTAATTTCCCAAAGAGCTGATAGCGCCAAACCAAATATGGGAATCACTTGCATCTCTGAAAAAAAGCTTAAAAAATATGATATTTTTGTTGGTAAAAATTATTTAACAAAATCAGAAATTTCCGATTTAAATTTAATTGTAGAACAATATCTCGCTTTTGCAACATTGCAAGCCAGAAATAAAAAAGCAATGACAATGAAAAATTGGGTGCAAAAATTGGATGACTTTTTAAGGCTCAATGAAAAAGAGATATTAAAGCATAAGGGTTCTATTTCCAAAATGTTAGCTGACGAAAAAGCAGAAAAAGAATTTAATAAATTTAAATCAAAACAATTAAAAAATCAAGAATCAGATTTTGATAAAATGACAAAAAAATATTTAAAAAACAAATAAGGAGTTTTGGGCAAAGAGCATTCACCCCTTCACTTCCCCTCTGCTCTTTGCCCAAAACAAAAAAATCAAATTTTCTTTTCTTGTAGAAAAGAGCAAGTACAATTAAAACGAGATAAAAAATTTACATCGTACAACAACGCGATAAGTGGCTCCAAAAAAATTCCTTAATAATGATAATAAGGAGTAAATTTTTTTTCCGACCCAAATTTTTGCTTCTCTTTTCTTTATAATATATAATAATGAAGAGAAACAAAAACTTCAGATATCGGTATTCATTGTATGAAATAAATTTTTTATCTTAGTGGATGTTTTAATATTTAATGATTTTAACACGGACGAAAATTTGATTTTTTATTTATTAAAAAGGGGGAAATAAGGTGTTTTCTCCGCTGTCGCTACGAAAAATTTATAAAATCAGCTATTGACAAAATAAAATTTAATGCTAATATACCAATAGCTCTTTAATATTTTAATAAATCCTACATACCTTTTTTTGGTCAATAAAATTAAATAAAAATTCATTGATGAATTTTCTACCTAAAAAACAATAAAATATTACAGGCAAGGAAGGAGGGCATAAAAAATGAAAAAAATTATTGATACGAATAATATTTGTCTGCGATTAGGATGCAGTGAATGTTGCAATCCTGTAAAAATTAATAGCCGACAATTCATTTGCGCGAAAAAAGACAAATTACCATTTGTTGAACTTGGAGAAATTTTTATTCCGGAAATGCACTCCGATTATATCAAACTAAAAACTTATCGCTGTGTATACTTTAATTCGCAAACAGGTCTATGTGATAATTATTTTAATAGACCAGCTATTTGCCAAAATACTAAATGTCTCGCGTTTCAAACTACGGACAGAAAGAAACAAATTAAAATAATTGAAAACATTAAATCGGAAAATTTTTTTCGAATAACTTTAACGCGATAGGAGGCTCAAATGCTTAACTACATTAAATTACAGTGGGTGAGATGTAAGACATTACAAGCATACAGATCGGGTGACTGGAAAGAAATAACTATAAAAGAAAACGGAGAGCCGCTTGTTAAAATTCCAAAAGAAATTTCTTTTCCTTATTATTCTCGAGTGATGAAATTAACAGATAATAAAGAGATTTATTTACGTCAAAAAGTTTTTAACAAAATTAAAAAAGCGCGCCTATTTTTACAAAGAGAGGGTTTTGATTTAAAAGTTTATGACGGCTGGCGTGGGGCAGAACTTCAGGAAAATCTTTTTTGGTACTACATGCGCGCGTTTACTGCAAAACAATTTGGCAAAAAAGAAGAACTTGAACAATTTAATACCCTTAGCGAAATTAAAATACGTTTTGAAATTTTTTCCCCTGAAATTCAAGCCGCAATGATTGGGGCAAATCGTACATATGTTAGCTTGCCGTCAAAAAATCCCCTTTGTCCGAGTCCGCACACAACAGGAGGTGCTGTTGATGTTTGGCTTTTTAAAGATAATAAGGCGGCAAATTTAGGCGTTCCTTTTGACTGGATGAAAAAAAACGCAGGAGCGTTTTATCATCTTAAATTTAAAAGAAAACGTTTTTTGGGAAATGATTCACAAATTTGTCATAATCGCGAAATTCTATTGCTTGCAATGATAAAAGCAGGATTTTCTTGTTATGGTCCTGAAATATGGCATTTTAACTACGGCAACCAAATGGATGCGCTTGTAAAAGGCGGACATGCGATATATTCGTATATTGAACCGTAAAAAACGATTCTTTCAATATAATTTATGGAGGCTATTATCCAAGTAGCCTCCTTTTTTTATATAAAAGTTATTGAAAAAATATACTATTTAGTGTAGTATTAAAGTAACAAATTTATTCTTAAAAATATTTTAAAGTATGGTAAAAATAATACAAAAATTAAATATTGCGATAATTTTTGGTGGCAGATCAGCTGAACATGAAATATCTGTTATTTCGGCGCGGAATATAATTAAAGCGATTAACAAAAAAAGGTATAATATTAGTCTGATTGGCATTGATCGAAATGGTCGATGGCTTTTTTGCAGTGAAGAAGAATTGTTGTCAGAAAAAAAATTATTTTTGGAAAACAAGAAATCAAAAAATGCCATGATTATTCCATACACGAAAAAAGAAAAATTTTTTTTAAGGCTTGGGAAAAATAACAAATTAATTGATGTTGTTTTTCCTGTTTTACACGGTCCTTTTGGGGAAGATGGAACTATTCAAGGACTTTTAAAACTCTTTAACGCGCCTTTTGTCGGATCGGGAGTATCTGGCTCGGCGATTTGTATGGACAAAGATATTTCCAAAAGACTTTTAAAAGAAGCGAATATTCCTGTTGCAAATTTTTTGGTTTTTAAAAATCATCAAAAAAATAATTTATCTTTTAATAAAATCAAAAATAATTTCAGTCTTCCTTTTTTTATCAAGCCGGCTAATCTTGGGTCTTCGGTTGGAATAAGCAAAGTTAAAAACAAAAACGAATTTAACAAAGCGATAAAAAAAGCTTTTTCTTATGATAATAAAATCATTATTGAGGAATTTATAAAAGGTAAGGAAATTGAATGTTCGGTTTTGGGAAACTTAAATCCGATTGCCTCAATTCTCGGTGAGATAATTCCCATGCATGATTTTTATTCATACGAAGCTAAATATCTGGATGAAAACGGAGCAAAAATGGCTATACCGGCTAATATACCAAAATCAGTGATTAAAAAAATTCAAAAATTAGCAATCAAAACTTTTGAGACACTTAGTTCAGGCGGAATGGGACGAGTAGATTTTTTTCTTACCGCAAAAAATAAAATATTTGTAAATGAAATTAACACCATTCCTGGATTTACGTCATTCAGTATGTATCCAAAATTATTGGAACACAGCGGGGTTTCTTATTCTAAACTCATTGACAGGCTTATTGAATTGGCAATTGAGCGCTATAATGAAGAAAATCAATTTAAAATACATAGATAATAATGAGTTTTGGGCAAAGAGCATTCACCCCTTCACTTCCCCTCTGCTCTTTGCCCAAAACAAAAAAATCAAATTTTCTTTTCTTGTAGAAAAGAGTAAGTTTAATTAAAACCAGATAAAAAATTTACATCGTACAACAAGTTGTATCTGGTTACAGAAATTTACATTTATTAAACTTTCTCTTTCGCTATCGCTTCAGAGAAATAATAATAAGAAGAATAAATTTCTTTCACCCAAATTTTTGAAATAATTATTAATTTTAATAAGGAATTTCAAAAACTTCAGATACAACTCCTGTTATACGAAATAAATTTTTGCAATTATTCAATACCATATCCATAGCAATTAAGACAATTATCTGATTTTTAAAATAATCCTATTTTAAGCAAAAATTTACATCGCATAACAACGCGATATCTGGTTGCGCAAGAGAAAAATATTATCCTCAATAGCTCAGGAATTCGCTATTGC
>JAGLIO010000092.1 GCA_023142915.1 Candidatus Parcubacteria bacterium
TAGGACTCCTGAATTTCACATAACAGGAGTTGTATCTGAAGTTTTTGAAATTCCTTATTAAAATTAATAATCATTTCAAAAATTTGGGTGAAAGAAATTTATACTCCTTATTATTATTTCTCTTTAAGCGATAGCGAAAGAGAAAATTTAATAAATGTAAATTTCTGTAACCAGATACAACTTGTTGTACGATGTAAATTTTTTATCTCGTTTTAATAGCTCTAAATCTTTTCTACAAGAAAAGAAAATTTGATTTTTTTGTTTTGGGCAAAGAGCAGAGGGGAAGTGAAGGGGTGAATGCTCTTTGCCCAAAACTCCTTATTATTTTTTAATCGTTATTTCCTGTTAGATATTTTTTATTAAATTTTAAATTGAATACATAATCTCTACCTTCAGAATTGTTATGATAATAAATTGAAATTTTAGAAAAATGTTTTTCCTTTTGACTTATTGCTTCATCGAATTTATTTTTTGAAGTTTTAAAAATCCAATCATGTAATTTTTGAGGTAATTTAAAGGTTAGTTTGTATGATTCTTGGTCTACTGGGACAATATTCCATTTTTTACCGTTGTCAATACTTTTCCAGTTAATTTTTATATTATGGGTGGAGTTTTTTATTGCGTATTCTATAAACTTTTCTGGATTTTCAGCTTTCAATAAAAGCATAAATCCTCCTTGATTCATACCAATAAAAAGTTCTTTATAATCATTTTTTACAAAATTAATTAATTTATTGCACGCATTTTTATAACTATTATTAATCTCAATATTGTTTGTTTCTATACTTAGTTGATTTCTTACATATTTTTTAATATCGTGAAAAATTGATTTTTTTATTTCTTCTAAATTATTAAAAATATTATTTGCAAATTCAGTTATTTTTTCTCTCAAACCAGAGTATTCTTCATCGCTTAAGTCTGCTAATTGAATTTGATGAGCAACAGCCATATCAATTGCGTGTTCCGAAAAACCTGATGTAGAAAATATAACAGATGTATAACGATATCTTGGTTTGGGTTCCGTATTTTTTATGACAAAATAATTTTGATTTACATCTGCCAATATTCCTACTTGTTCCCTAACAACGCCTATGTCCGTTGGTTTACTGCAAAATTTTGCTTCAACCATCAAACGAAGTGGAAAATTAAAAGCAGGTATCCAATTTAGTTCTCCCAGTACATCTATTTGATGATTTGCTCCACGACCTTTCAAATTTAGCCCATTAGATTTATTATTCAAATCAGGGTCATTACTTGGAGCTTTTGTTATTAATTTGTATCCACTCGTTCTTATTAAATAAGCTAATATTTCTTCTAAGATATATCCTTTAAATTGTGGTTTTTTCATAAAATTTAAAACTGTTAATAAAACTCAACTTTAGATTGTAATATTGGTTGATAGTTAATTTTCCCCAATTCAAAATCGTCATAATAATCAAACAATTTTTCTTCTATCTCTGGTAAATTTGTTGTTCCCCACCAATTTTGCTTAAGATTGCATGTTTCATATAAGCATAAAACATTATAACCATTATTATCATGGATATTATTTGTGGTTATTTCTGAGCTTGATGTATCCCTATACATTCGTATACCTGCTCCGTTATTATTTATAATATCATTATTTTTTATTACCGCTACATGATTCAATCTTATTCCGTCTTTTTCATTAAAACGTATTATGTTATTTTGAATGTTAAATTTAAAATTATCCACCCCTATTCTTCTGATAAAAATCCCATAAAAGTTATGTTCTATTATATTATTGGCTATTTCTCCTGCATTTATTATTCCCCATCCTCCGTAAGCTACTTTACTATGATTAAATTTATCAATATAGGTCAAATCTACAACGTCGGCATAAAAAATATTACAATAACTAATTTCAACAACGCTTTCATTAATGCCTTCATGTATTATTCCTCGCCAATCTCTCGGTTGAGGATCTATCTCGGAAGAAGTAAAAATAATTTTGTTATCAAATGTACCGTTGGCCATTAAAGATCCTTTCACTTTTATATAGGTGGAACCCGGTATTCCACTTTCTGGCTTTCTGCCTCTATCTACAAATATGTTAACTCCTGGCTCAATAATCAAAGTTGCATTTTCTTCAACTAAAATACTCCCCTTTATAATATAGGGGCTTCTTTCCAGCATCCATGTAGTATCTTGCGATATTATGCCCTGAACCTCTGTGCCTGTAATAATTTCACTATCTATAATCTCTTCGTCTTTGATGTTTTTTATAGTTTCTTCTGATTCTATTTGAGCGTCAATTATTTTTTGTTGCTTTTCCAATTGTTCTTTATACTTTTCAAAAATAGGGACTTTATTTAAATCTTCATTTTTAATACCTAACCCTTTTTCTCTCATAATGTTGAAAGCGTCTGTGGGGCGTCCAAGATAATGTATTTTTAGATCATCTGGAAATACATAATATGCTTCTCCGTTAGCCTCTACTCTTAAAAGAATTTTTCCCGATAATTTACTAGGAGCGTATCCGTTAAATGAATTATAATTTTTTTCTGATATTCCTAACCCCAATTCTCTCATAATTCTGAAAGCATCTGCAGGACGACCTAAAAATGCCCTTTCTTTTGTTTCTGGATCTATATACCAAGCCTGCCCCACATTTTCAACCTGTAATAAAATTTTTCCACTCAATCTACTTGATAAATCTTGAGCATTAGAAAAACTAATTGGCGTTAACCCTAGTATAAAAACTAAGATTAAAAAAATTGTAAATTTTTTTATCATATATTTTTTAATAAATTTTTCGCAGCGACAGCGGAGAAAACACCTTTTTTCCCCTTTTTAATAAATAAAAAATCAAATTTTCTTCGTGTTCAAAACACTAAATATTAAAACCTCCACTAAGATAAAAAATTTATTTCGTATAATGAATACCGATGAAGCGAAGT
>JAGLIO010000093.1 GCA_023142915.1 Candidatus Parcubacteria bacterium
GTTCAAACACAGTCACTCTTTCCAATAATGGTAATACTGCGATTGCAGTGGCAAAAATAGACGGCGCATGGACCGTGGCAGATGAAACCGCGGTGACGATTAATGATTGGACTACTTCGGCGAATAATTATCTTAAGATTTATACAACAAGCGCGGCAAGGCATAGCGGGGTTTGGGATACAGGCGGATACCGGCTGGCAACAACTACGATTTTTTCTATTGTTGAAGATTACGCGCGGATTGAAGGATTACAGATTGATTGTAATAATGGAGCAAACGATTGCGTTAAATTAGCAAGCACTACATCATCCGGAACAATTAATTTTGATTCCATGATAATAAAAAATTCAGGAACAGGATATGCTATAAATGCCGCGTCAACATCAAATTTATCAGAAGTAATTATAAAAAATTTATTAGCCTATAATCTTGGCAATGAGGGCATTTATGGAAATTCTTCTGATATTGATAATTTAAAAATATATAATTCCACTATTGTTAAAAATAATACAAATACCGCGGTTAGCAATACCGGAATTAGGTACGCTTTAGCAAAAAATGTCGCGGTATTTAATTATGGCGGATTGGACAATAATAAAAATTTTCTAAATCTTCATGCTGACTCCGCTAATTTAATCTGCAATGATGACAGCTGTACCGCGTATTCAAATTCAACGCAAACCACGCAAGCCCTTATCGGTTTATTCACGGATTTTGAAAATTATGATTACTCAATCAGAAATATTTATTCTGATTTGTGCAATACCGGGCTGGTAATTACAGCCGTTGAAAACGATATAGCCGGCGTATCCCGCCCGCGGGATAGTTTATATGATATTGGCGCGTTTGAGTACAACGGACCAAAACCGAAATACAGAATAAAATCCGGCGGAGATGGCGGGATAAAAATGCAGGGGTATATTGAATTTAAGTAACTAAAGGGATTTTAACTACAAGAATCATTTTTAGCAAGAATACTGCGAATAATAAAATTCTTATTAAAAAAAATTCGTGTAGTTTTTCCCATTGACAAAGCAAATAAAAATGCTAATATTTAATATTATCTACTATTAAAAATAATTTTTGGAGGGGATTATATATGTTTTATGAAAAAATATATTAAGTTCTCAGCATTTTTTATTTTAATATTGGCAATTTTTTTTGTTATACCCAAAGCAAAAAGCGATATTAAACCATATTACACCGGAGAGGCGATTAATTTTCAGAATAAGATTATTTTCGGCACCGCGAATATGGGGGTCTTGGAAATTTTTCAGCTTGAAAACGGACAAATAATCAAAAAAAACGTAATTAAATCCGATGATGATAAGTACGCGAATTTTTCTGATTTAATTTTTAATATTGAAAGCAATCGCTTATATATCTACGCGACTAACGGTCGTTATTTATATAAGTATGACGCCACTTATCTTGATTCATTAAAATTGATAAAAAAGATAAAAGATAATTCTTGGGATTGGTTTTATTCTTTATCTAAAATAAATAACAGAATTGTAACAATCGGAACGCAAGGCGTAAAATTATGGAATTACAATTCTGATATTATTAATTCTTATAAAATTTACAGTACTCAATCGGAAAATATCGGCGTTAGCAGAAACGCTGATTTTATTTATAAAATAGATGAAAATAGATTTCAGGTGATTGACGGCCTGTTTAGGAATGTTGTAACAGATGCGCGTATTACGATAAAAGACGATCATATTCGCCGCATGTATAATGATGAAATTAACGGCGGAATATTTGTGGTTGATGATTCAGCTTTAAAAAGAATCTTTTTTGACGGCTCTTACTCTGAGTTTCGGCATATTTCCGATTATGGTTATGATGTTGACGGCATTAATGGACGCGAATATGTTTATTTTTCCGATGGCATTGGCGTAGTAAAAATCCGCAAAGGAGATATGGCTCCGGTTGATTGGGTTTATACTTCTGGGTTAGGCAGTGGAAATGGCTGGGCAATGGGTTTAAGGGTTGTGCCTCATATTTACGGAGAGGTAATAATAGTTTTTAACGGCGGAAATATTTTAGCTTTGGATAATAATTTAGATTTAATTGATTATCATCAAGCGCAAGAAGGGGAAATGATTATGGTTGACCCGCTGTCGTTGCGCGCTGATAAATATTGGGGCAGGACTGGTTCTTATGTGTATGTTTACGGCAAAGGCTTTAGTTTTAATGAAGAGGTAGAAGTGAAATTTCTTAATGAAAGATATGAGGCTTTAACAAATAAAGACGGTTCGTTCTCCATTAGGATTACCGTTCCGAACACAAAGCCCGGCAAATACGACATCAAAACCACCGGCCTTATTTCCGAAAAAACTTATAGTTTTAGTTACGAGATTGTGAGATAAAAAAAATATAAAAAAAACCTGATTTGTTTTGTTAG
>JAGLIO010000094.1 GCA_023142915.1 Candidatus Parcubacteria bacterium
CGTCCCAAAGGGCGGTTTTTGTGATGGCTGTAAAATTTAATTGGCGACAGTCCCATATCCTCTCTTGATTTGTTATAAGAAATATTATTACTATTTTGAGCGTCAATGGAGCTAATAAAATTTTTTGTTTCATCTAATCTGCCTTCACCTAAAGGATTATAACCGTTATTAACTTCATCTCCATCCATATAACCGTCTCCATCGCTATCAGAATTTTTTGGATCTGTGCCGTATAGTTTTTCTAAAGAATCTGATAAACCATCATTATCACTATCCTTAGTGTCTTTTTCTTGAAAAATATTTGTATTATAATTTTCAGTTTCAAAAACAATTTTACTGCTTATTTTTGGCCAAAAAATAATTACGGCAATAATTATCCCTCCCAATAAAACAAAAAAAATTATTAAAAGAATATTAACTTCTTTTTTCTCGTCTTGCTGATAAATAGATTTCTTCTCCTCGTTTTGCTCTTGTTCTAAGTTAAAAAAATTTTGATCAAACATAATGGAGAGACAAACACACGAATTCTAAAATATTAAATCAATATTTATGAATTTGTAAAAAAATTTATAAGTTTGTAATAGCTACAACGACTGAAAAAAAATTCATAAGCAACACTAACAGTAGAACAACCCAAGGGCATAAAAGTAATATAGCATAGTTGCTTTTGCTAATCTAAGGATTTTCTTAATTACAACCATTCATTCCCTTGCCTAACCAACAACTCCTCAGCCCGCAAAGGCTCTGACATTATCTCCTTAACAATTTTTTCCATTCTCATTCCCTGCGAACCTTTAATTAAAACTAAATCCCCTTCTTTTAACCTATCCTGAACAAACATTTTCGCGTCATCTGAATTTGGAAAATGAAAAATATTATCTTTTAACATGCCTGTCTTGGCAGCACCCCTGCCAATATCTCTAGATCGCTCGCCAACCAAAATTAATTTATCAACACCCATTTTAAATAAATATTTGCCGACCTCCCTGTGTCCTTCTTCGCTGTATTTGCCAAGCTCAAGCATATCTCCTAAAACCGCAATTTTTCTATTTGCCGGTATCCTTTTTAAAATCCCCAAAGCAGCCATTACTGATTGCGGCTCGGAATTATAAGTATCATCAATAATTGTTGTGTTTTTTATGCCGCGGATAATATTCATTCTTCCTTTTGGCGAAACAAAATTTCTAAGCGACTGGCTGATCTCAACGATATTCATGCCAAGAGCTATTCCCGTTGCCGCTCCTGCCAAAGCTGCGTAAATTGCATTTACGCCAAGAACATTAGGAAGTAAAACCGGCGTGGCTACGCCGTCGTGTATTATCTTAAAATTAATCCCCCGCAAAGAATTTTTACCGGTTTCTTCAAAGCTGAACCTTATTTCTCGCGCTTGCAAATTCGCTTTCGCGTCCAAGCCGTAAGTGATTACCTTGGCTCTGCTTTCATTAATTGATTTTCTTGAACCTTCATTGTCATAATTAATTATAGCATATCCGAATTTTTTAATATTTTTTATTAACTTAGCCTTTTCCTGCCTTAACTTTTCTTTAGACGCGAAATATTCAAGATGAACCGAACCGACAAAAGTAAGCACGCCAATGTCCGGCCTTGCTATTTTTAATAAATAATCCATATCCCCAGGACGGTCTATGCCCATCTCAAGAATCAATATTTTTGGATAATTTTTATCTTTAAAAAATATTAATTTGCTTGCTCTCAAAAAAACCAAGAGCCAGCCGATTAATGATTTTCTTGGAGAATCAGCGCCAATAACAGTTAAGGGCAAGCCAATTTCATTGTTGTAATTTTTTACGCTTCTTCTAATATTGAATTTATCTTTTAAAACCGCGTAAACCGCTTCTTTTGTGGTAGTCTTGCCAACACTGCCGGTAATGCCGATAACTTTCGGCTTGTACTTTGCCAAAATTATCTTTGACAGTATTTTTAATTTTAATTGAATTAATTTTTTCATTTTATAAATTTTACAACTTTTCAAAATCACTATTACTAATCCCCAGCCCTAAATTCCGCATTACATTAAACGCGTCGGTCGGTCTGCCTAAAAAATATCTTTTATTATCTGTTGGATTAACATACCAGGCTTCGCCGTTATTTTCCACTTGCA
>JAGLIO010000095.1 GCA_023142915.1 Candidatus Parcubacteria bacterium
CTCTTTTAGCGGTTTTGCCTTTTTTCACGCCAGACATTTTTTTCACGCCGGCAATTTTAGCCTGGAATTTTTCAACTCTTCTCGCTGTATCAACTAATTTTTGCTTGCCTGTGTAAAAAGGATGGCAAGCCGAGCAAAGCTCGGTTTTAATCTCATCTAAAGTTGAACCGACAGTAAAAGAATTGCCGCAAGCGCATATTACCGCGGATTTGTCATTGTATTTTGGATGAATATCTTTTTTCATAATATTAGCAAAATCTATTATTAATTTATTACTTTTTGATATTACCATAGGAATAGAAATTTTGCAAGAAAAATAACAAAAAAACTAAAATTGCGCAATTTTAACTCCTGTGATAACATATAAATAAGATTTTTATTTGAATATTTTTTATCAAACAAAAAACGCCTCACGATGCAAGACGTCCCTTGAAGTGGACCTGGCGGGAATCGAACCCGCGCCACTACATGCCAAACGCAGTATGCTAGCCATTAACACTACAGGTCCAGATCCACACATTTATTATAATCAAAAAGAACCCCTTTTGCAAGAGATTCTTTTTTTGGCATGTAGTGTGGGCACCCATAGAAATTAATGGACACACTGCGTTATGATTATATATTAGCATATTTTGCATTAAAGTCAAGTTAAAATACTTTATTTGCCTATGGTTAGCAAAATAAAAAATTAATTTTATGCAAATAGAAAAACGTATTATAGTCTGCGGGATAGTTTGCAATAACAACAAAGTATTGCTTGGCAGAAAAGCAAAAGGTGTTCCTCCGTATCCTGATGTTTGGCATACATTAGGAGGCGGCGTAAAAGATATTTGCAGGGCTGAACAATTATTATTGAACAATGAGTATAATGACCGATATTTTTTAAAGGAGCTAAGCCGTGAATTAAAAGAAGAGGCCGGAATAAAAATAAGCAATCCGATAAATATTTGTCCAAAATATCGTAAAAATCCGCGCGAGGCCATTACAGAAAATAAATATGGCAATAAAACTCAGTATATTTTTTTAGAATATTTATGCGATTTGGATTTAAGCAATGGAGATGGCCGGCCAGGTGATGATATCGCAGAACTTCAATGGGTTAAAATAGAAAATTTAAAGAAAACAAAACTCACGCCGCCAAGTTATGAGATGTACCAGGAATTAGGCTGGTTATAAAACAATAAAAATTAGGGAGGAAAAAAACATGAAGCAAACAAAATTAATAGAATTTAAAAATGGTGATGGCAGTATTTTAAGAGGTATTTTTGTTTTTGGCAGAAAAATTGAAAAAGCGGTTTTGATGTGCGGAGGGTTTGAGCGTTCAGCAACAACTGAAAAGAAATTTAAGGTTTTAGCTGATGAGTTGGCAAATCAAAATATCGCTTCTTTGCGCTTTGATTATTCCGGATGCGGTTTGTCAGATGGTGATTTTGCCAGAATAACTGTTAGGGGAATGGCTAATGATTTTAGAAATGTTGTTAAAATTTTGCAAGAAAAAACTGATTGCGAAAATATTTCAGCAGCTGTTCATAGTTTGTCTGCTTGCGTGGTCGCGAATTTAACCAAAGAATCGTTCTTTGAAAAAATTATTTTAATAGCGCCTGCTTTAAATCAAAAAGATTTGCTTCGTTATTGGTTTACAGTATCGGCAATGAAAAACGAAAAACGAAATATAAAGATTACTTGGCAGAATTTTAAAAATTATTTGGATGAAAAAAAATTTCAAGCCGATTGCGTTAGAACTGATAAAATGACAAAAACAAATTATATTTCAGCTGATTATTTTTTAGAAAATAAAAATAAGGATTATTCCGGTTTGTTGGCTGACAGCCGTAATGTTTTGCATATTCATGGCGATAAAGACGATAAAGCTCCGATTGAAAATTTAAATGTTGAATTTGAAAATAAAATCGTCATTAAAGACGGCGACCATGATTTAGAAAGACCGGATATGATGGAGCAATGGATTGATAGAAGTAACTCCTCACTGACTCCAAA
>JAGLIO010000096.1 GCA_023142915.1 Candidatus Parcubacteria bacterium
AAGATGTTTACGCTTTAACAAAAATCTCAAATATTTCAGGAATTGACAGTTTTAGGGTGAAATATGATATTTATTTAAACGGCAACAGATATTACAAAAGCAATGAAGTGCCGACTTTGCGGCCCAGCGGCAATCAATGGGAAAGCAATTATTCATGGGGAAATTTAGGCAAGCTGCCGGCAGGCTATCATGAAATCAGGACATTTCTCAGTATTAATAACGGCGCTTATACAAAATTAAACAGCCAGCAAATTTCAGTGGATAGAAATATTAATTATTATGATTCGAGATATCGGCAAGATTATGATAGGCGGCTCCCAGCTGATAGGGGTATTGAATATTATGATCCGAGATATCGTCGAGATGATGATAGGCGGGATGGCTATAGGCCAAGAAAAGTTGAAGCATCATATAAATATGACTGGACAAGAGTTAATACTTATATCACGCATGTCGGCGGATATAACTACAACACAGCGGATAAAAGCGATTACTGGCAAGATGAAAATATTAAAGTTCTGACAAAGATTTCAGGCATAAAAAATATAGACACTTTTCGCGTTAAGCATAAACTTTATAGGGGAAGCACTTTTGTTAAGGAAATAATTTCATCAGAGCGCCATCCTAATAATAGCTATTGGAATTATAATTACGCCCAAAGCGATTTTGGGAAACAAAGCGTTGGCAGTTATACTGTTAAAGCATATATCAGCGTAAATAAGGAAGCGTACAAATTATTAGGCTCCAAGAATTTTACGGTAAAAACAAGAAGAGTAAGCTCGGATTATAGATATAGACCGGATTATGATTTTAGGTACAGATACCCTTTTAGGCGGACTGATTCTAGATATGATTCCAGATATGATTCCAGCTGTACCGGATATTACAGCTGTCAAGATCAAAATTATAATTGGTATAGATAAAAATAACCCCGCTCTTCGCGAAGGGCGGGGTTATTTGCTCTCTTGACTTTCGTTTTTTGTTCGTGTATAATATAAGTAAGCAATAAAGCGCTTGTGGATAAGTTAGCTAATACAAAAATCAGCGGCCTAAAAAAGGTTTTTATAAGCGGGCAGGTCATTTATTTTAAAATAAGCAAACAACCTGCCCGTTTAGCTGTCAAACTGTTAACAATTAACTTTATTCTTAAAATAAAAAATATGGGTAATCAATTAACAAAACGCCAAAGGGAGATATTGGATTTTATTACGGAATTTATTGAAGAGCAAGGCTATTCGCCAAGCATTAGAGAAATCGGCGAACATTTTCAGCTTTCCAGTCCGGCAACAATCCATTCTCATTTGGAAAATTTAAAAAGCAAAGGATTTTTAAAAAATTCTTTTAATGAAGCTCGCTCTATTGAGTTAACACCAGCTAATATTAATTGGGCTAGGGCGTTAGAATTGCCTTTGGCAGGATTAATTACCGCCGGAGAGCCGATTGAAGCAATAGAAGAAAAAGAAACCATTGCCGTGCCAACGGATTTTATTTCTGACAAAATAAATAGTTATGTTTTAAAAGTTAAAGGCGAATCAATGATTGAAGAAGGAATACTGGATGGCGATTATGTTATCGTTGAGCGTAATCCTTCGCCAAAAAACGGCGACGTGGTTGTTGCTTTATTAAATAACGCTTATGCCACTTTAAAAAAGTTTTA
>JAGLIO010000097.1 GCA_023142915.1 Candidatus Parcubacteria bacterium
TTTTTCAAGTAAATCAAGAACGCGACCACCGTCAGCTATATTACGGCTTATACGGTCAATTTTCCAAGCAACCAAAACACACCCATTTTGTCTTTTAATGTATTCAAGCATTTGTTCAAAAACCGGACGACCAATTGACTTGGCAGACATACTTTCTTTAAAAATTTTAGTAAAAGAAAAATTAGCCCCCTTTGCTAATTTTTGTAATTCGTTTATTTGCGATTCAATTGACATCGCTTGCCGGTCTTCGGATTCAGAAGATTTTCGGCAGTAAGCAATATATTTCATATTAGTATTCGTAAGTTTTTAATATATTAATTATTTTATTATATTTTTTGGGCTTGTTTTTTAAGTCATACAGTTTCGCGTTTTTTGTTTGTTGTTTATTGCCAATTTTAAATATTCTTTCGTATTGATAAAACGGGGAACTGTTATTAACATTATTTTCTATTAACAATACCACATCTTCTATACTTGATTCAATAGGCTTATGCAAATTACGGCTGATAAAGTAGCACTTGCGACCGCGGAGGCTTTCTTTGGTTTTTTCTTTAGTTAAATATTTTACTAAATATCCAGAAATCGCCCCTTGCTTAGATTTAATGCTTTTAATATTACATGAGCCAAAAGGCCAGATAGAACGAGCCCTATCGTATATTTTTTGCTTGAATGGTAGATTAAAAATCATCATGTGATAATGAATAGAACCGCGTTTTTGAAATTCAATAACACAAAGATATTTAAGAACACTTTTTTTAGTGTGAAAAAATTCGTAATTAAATCGTCTGATAAATTTTGTGAATTCATTATTTGCGTAATCTAAGTCTTGGATGTTTTCGCGATATGTTAGAGTTATAAAAAGTGGCATAATGCGTTTACCGTTTTTATCAAGCCAGTGCCAAACATTTGAATTAATATAATCATTTATTATTCTTTTAGCACGCGTAAGAGCCTTGTTTCGCGAATCAATTTTTTTAGTATGTTTATTTGTTTTATTTTTTTTGTTTCTATAAAAAAGCATAAATTCATGTTCAAAATTGGCCACTTCCAAGACATAGCCTGAAAGTTTTACTTTCTTTCTTGAGAAGTAAACAGGTGAATTTGGTTGTTTATTAATTATTTTAAACATAAGTTTTCTAATTAAGTGATACCTTTAACAAGTATAACTGAGAATAACCCATCCCCGCTCCGCTGTCGCGGAGACGGAGCGGAGACGGGTTATTCTTTATTTGAAAAGTTGTTATATGCAATAAAAAAATCAGCCAAAGTGTCCAAATATTGGTCTGCCTGTTCTTGAGAAAGTAAAACCATATAAACAGTTTTGAAGTGTTTAATTATTTCAGTTCTTAGCTGTTGGCTGTATTTAAACATAAAAAAATAACCTCAAGTATTATGAGGTCATTTTATATAATTGGTATTTAGGAAAATTTAGGTATTTGGTTTACTTTATATCTTTTAAGTATTTACTATTTATCCAAACTTCGCTTTTTTTTCCTTTTCCGAATTCCAGAAAATCATTTATTTTGGTTGGACTGCCAATTCTAATTTTTTCATTAATATCATTACAGGCGGTAGTGTATTTTGTCTGTTTGTATTCTTCATCTTTATATTCATCGTCATGAATTTCGCTGAAAGGGAAATTATTATTTATAGTGTTTTTATTTTTTATAAAAATATATTTTAGTACATAATGCCCAACAGTTTTATTTTTGTATTTGGAGATTTTAATGGGCTTGCCATAGAAATATAAAATACTTTGTTTTTCGTCAAATATTATTTTTCCAGAATCGTTGTTTATAAAATTTTCTCTATTTAAAAGAGTGATGATATATTGGTGAATTAAAAAGAAAAAAGTTTCTGTTAATTTTAGTAAATCAGGCCTTGTTATTTCTTGAGCCATAAATTTTTCTATTTTTTTTCTTTCAATTTTATTAGCGGTTTTATAAAGTTTCATTTTTTTATAAATGAGCATATAAAGACTAAAGATAATCCAAAAAAAATCTTCTATATCACATTTTCCATTCTTATATCCTAGCTCCTTTAGAGTAAGGTTTTCAATTTTTTTTAATTCAAATATTTTTTTAGCATTTTTTTCACTTCTTTTAATTATATTTTTTAGGAGCTCGTTGAGCTTATCGTCTGTTTTAACATAATCAAAATAATCATGAATGCAAACGACTTTTTCAAAAGAATTGGTTGTTTCTTGAAATGATTTAATAAAGCTATTTAGTTTTTCCATGATTAATATATTTTTCATGTTATGATTCTTGCATATTCTAATATTATAGTCAATAAAATAAAAAAAACCCTAAAATGACAAAATTATATTAGGGTGCGATTAAGGCGTGTCAAATATATTTTTTTAATTGTTCTTTTATGTTTTCAATGTCGTATGATGAAGATACTTTAATTCTGATTAGCGGAAGTTTAGCGTCTTCTAGCATATCCTCTAAGAATTTATCACGTTTTTGTCTGTCTGGTGTGTTGTGCGAAGAATCGTCAAGCTCAATAGCAACAAGGGGCTCCACTCTATTACTACGGCAAATTAGATAATCAATATGTTTTGCTTGTATTCTGTAAAAGTTATATTTATTGTTTGAATAATGTTTTGGAATATATACCACATCAGCCAGTCTAACTTTTGCAAATATAGTAAATTCGCTATGAATTATTTGTCTGAGAATTTTATAAAATTTTAACTCCGCAACACTAAACAAATAATCCTTTTTCCGATATGGCCATGTTTTTCTTATAGGCACTTTTGGCTCAACACGATATATAATTTTTTGTGATTGATTTTTATTTTCTTTTTGAAAATAACGTTTAATTCTCTTAAAAACATATACAATGATTGCTAACACCAAAATAATTATTATTATATATATCACTATAAAAACAACAGTTAAAAAAATATAACCATAATGTATAACCTGTTCTTTGAATTTTATAATTAACCCAAACATAAGAAGCGCCAACACAGCGACGCCAAAGCTAATTAAATTTTTTAAATCTCTATTCATTTTTGGTATTGTAAATTTAAGAAATAAAAAAAGGGGCAGCCCAACCTGACTACCCACATTTGAATCCCAAGGGGTTCGCTTGTGGAGGTGAACTGCCCGTCTCAATCCGCAAGCGAACAAGACAGGCAGTAAGCCCTTGAGGGATATTATTCAAATGTAGGTAGTCATAAGTAATTTAACATAGTAATGAATAAAAAACAACCAGTTAATTTGGGTTGACGAAATATTATAAAAATGCTTATATACTAATATAAAGTAATAAATATGTTAGATGAATTTTGAAAATCTATTATAATTTTTAAAGAAAGAATTAAAGTTTTATTGATTTTTGTGATATTATTTGCTAATGTTTATATAATTTTCTAATATTAAAAAATGTGTATGAATGAAATTTTTTTAATTATCCTTGGTTCCTTTTTGGCCTTAGTTTCATCTTTCTCAGTTGAATTATACAAACAGTTTAATATGACTAAAGAAAAAAGGCATGATGCTACAATATTCTTGACCCTAGAATTAAAAAATGTAATTTCGTTGATTGAAAAATTAAATGATTCTTTTGCTTCAAATCGATTTTTTTTAATTTCGTTGCTCAATCAGTTAAGTTATAGCATGGGAAGACTTGAAAGAAATAGAAACAAAGTGATGTGCCTAAAGCATAGCCAAAAGAAGGAAGAAGTTTTATCTTGCTTTAATGAGTTGTCAACGCTATATTCAGACATTCTTCAGAATGAAAATTCAGCATTTCCGACTACGCCTTCTCAAGTAGCGCCAGGTTCAGTTGTTAAAAACTGGGATGATAGTTACTTCATGACCAAAAGACAAATATTCTCATCAAATTTAATTGAATTAAAAAGAAGATTGCAAGATATTATATCTAACCCTGAAATTTAATAGAAATTAGAGTATGTGGATAGAGCTTGTAGTATTTTTAATATTATAAAATATTAATAATAGTTCCAACTTCGTTAAACAAGCCCCACAAATAAAAATGTACGTACATATGTACGTACATTTTTTGTAAAAATTTTAGTTAATTTTTTAAAATTTAACACAAATATGCCAAAAATGTCCTGCAAAACTCTTTGGCTGTTCGCTCCTGATCTCGTTAAAGTATCTAATTGTAATCCATTTAAGCCAATGTTCTGTTTTTTTAACCAATTAGTTATTTTAACGAGATTATGAGAGATGCTTAACAACATTTAAATTAACCCATTGCATAAAAACCAAAAAAGTTATAAAATTATAGTATTGATAATAAATAAAAATAATCTCCATGAAAAAAATCGCGATTTGCCATTATCGGGTAGGAGGGACCGATGGCGTATCTTTGGAAATTGAAAAAAGAAAAGCAATCTTGGAAAAACACGGGTATAAAGTAAAATTGATTGCCGGCGGCAGAAGCAACGGGGCTGATTATACTATTAAGGAAATGGAATGGGACAACGGCACAATTCCAATTATTAAAGAAAACGGCTTTGTTCATTTCGGCCGCAATGATTTGAGCGCGCAAGAATTAAAAAGAAAAATGAATAAAGTTTCTTTGCTGATTGAAGAAAGGCTTGAGGAAATCCAAAAAAAAGAAAAGTTTGATTTGTGCTTGGTGCATAATATTTTTTCTTTTGGCGGACATATTGCCGCTGCCAAGGCGTTCAGCAAATGGATAAACAGGCACAGGCTGCCAACGCTCGCGACTCATCATGACTTTTTTTGGGAAAGAAAAGAATTTGAAATACCTATTAACGGATATTTGCGCAATTATTTAGAAAAATTCATGCCGCCAAAATCCGCGTATATTAAGCATGTTGTAATTAATTCTCTGGCGCGAAAAGAATTAAAAAGACGAAATAACATAGAGGCATCCGTTATGCCTGATGTATTTGATTTTAAGCAAAAACCATGGATAAAAGATAAATTTAACAGTGATTTTTTGCAAGAATTTGATATCAAGCCGAATGATTTAATAATTTTGCAAGCAACCAGGGTAATCCCCCGCAAAGGCATTGAGCTGGCATTTCAATATGCAACCGCCTTACAGCAAAAAATTAAAAAATTGCGCGGGAAAAAAATTTACAATAATAAAAGACTGTCAGTCAAGCCAAGAATAACTTTAGTATTGGCAGGGTACGCCGAAGATGAAAAAAGAGATTATTTATTTAAATTAAAATCAAAAGCTTTTGACAGCCGGCTTAATGTTAAATTTATTTCCGGTCATGTAACATCTTCTAGAAAATTCAGCCACTGTATAAAAACTTATTCGCTTTGGGACGCTTATGTTTACGCTGATATTATCAGCTTCCCCAGTGTTTGGGAGGGCTGGGGCAATCAATTTATTGAAGCTATTTTCGCTAAAAAACCGCTTGTTATACACGAATACCCGGTTTACGCGAAAGATATTAAACAAGAAGGATATGAGATTATATCTTTAGGCAACAATTCCGTAAAAAAAGATGAGGACGGTCTTTACACGCTTCCAGAGGAAAATATTGACAAGGCAGTCAAACAAACGCTTGAATGGCTCCGTGATAAAAATTTACAAAACAAGCTTGAAAAAAATTTTCAAATTGGGAAAAGATATCATGATTATGAGGTTTTGGAGAAATTTTTGATTGATAATATTGGATAAAAAATATCGTAAAAACGCATTTT
>JAGLIO010000098.1 GCA_023142915.1 Candidatus Parcubacteria bacterium
AAAATGTACGTACATATGTACGTACATTTTTATTTCAAAAAAACCATCACATCACCGACATTTGTGTTGGTGTTGTCCATTTTGATTAAAGAATTATCTAATTTTTTAAGTAAATCATAAGTGTCAAAATTTTTTATATGCTCTGAAATATCAATTCCATTATCAACTGTCGCGCGATATGAATTATTATCAATAATGGCTCCGGCAATATTTTTTATATAATCAGAACCGTCAGTACTGATACTGGCAAACACCCAGGAAAAATTAACGGTCTTTAAATAATTTAAAACAAGTGCGACTAAATGCTGATTACGTCCGCCTTTTCCATGGTTTTCTGATAAAAATATTAAAGGCTCTCCGCCAAAGATCAAAACATCATAAGCGCTATTTTTCTCTTTAAGGAAATCCGCAATTATGCCCTTGGCTTCTGTCTCCACATCTTCGCTTATGCTGGCATTAACAATTAATGGCTTTAATTTTACGCGGCAAGTCTCTAAAGCAATTGCTTCCAGCGCGTCACGATTTGAACCGATAAT
Source organism: Candidatus Parcubacteria bacterium (assembly GCA_023142915.1). Taxonomy (GTDB): domain Bacteria; phylum Patescibacteriota; class Patescibacteriia; order Patescibacteriales; family UBA12075; genus JAGLYP01. The sequence goes on from JAGLIO010000098.1 coordinate 537, forward strand.
AAAGTTTTTTGCGCGCATAATTTTACTTGTTTCTTTTTGCCTTTCTCGTATTCCTTCTTTAATATATTTAATTACGCTTTTTGGAGTATATTCAATTAAATTATATTTTTTCAAAATTAAATACGCATCCTGAAAAGTTGTCGGATCAAGCGCGGTCGGTCCTGAGGCGATTATTTCCGGTTTTCCAGAAACACAATCAGAAATGATTATTGAAACAATTTGTGCCGGCGCGAAAAATTCCGCCAATTGTCCGCCTTTTATTTTTGATAAATGCTTGCGTATTGTATTTATTTCCCCAATATTAGCGCCTGACTTTATTAATAAACTAGCGATTTTTTGCTTATCATCCAAGAATACTCCGTTCACAGGAGCAGGCAGCATTGCCGAACCGCCGCCTGACAGCAAACAAACAACTAAATCTTTTTTGTTAATTTTATATTTCTCTTTTAATCCAAGCATTTTTTCAACTCCTTTCAGTCCGGCGCGATCAGGCAATGGGTGCCCTGCCTTGATTACTTTAATTTTCTTGGTATTTTTATTTTTTTCAATGGAATTAACGATTCCCGCGGTAATATTTTCTTCACCCACGATTTTTTCAAAAATCTCAGCCATTTTTCCAACGGCCTTGCCGCCGCCAACAACAAAAATTCTGCCGGTCAGCAAATTAAATTCATTGTTATTGATAATAAGCGAATTAAATTCCTTACCGTAACGAACGGCTTTTTTCATTAAATTCTCCGGCTGTACGGCTTTGATGCCGGCTTCAATTAATTGAATAACTTGCTTTCTGGCTTCTGAACCGCTTATTTCTTGCTTATTTTTAATTATTTGCATATTTATTAATTTATTCACCATCTTCAGCAGGTAATTCTATAACTTCCACAATACCAACAACATCCGCATCAATCTCTTCTGCTGGTGTTAATGTTTCTTTTTCTTCCAACAACAACTCATCATCTTCAATAAACTCAATCAACTCATCTTCTGTCTCAGTTAAATCTTCCTCAACAACATCTCCATTCTTAATAACATCTTCGTCAACCAAAATATCAGCAACCGGCTCTTCAATATCAAAAATTTCCTCATCACTAACCGTCTCATCAACCGACTCAATATTATTTTCCAGTTTTTCAAGATAATCAAAATAAATCTTTGTTAAATCATCCGGTTTTTCCGCGCTTGTCTTGCTTGTATTTTCTTTAGTTTCTCTTTTCGCCAAAACTGTCGCGGGAATAGTCGGTGAAGGAACTTCGTTTACTTTAACAGATTCATAGCCAAAAAATATTTTCTCGCTTAATTTTAAAGTTTTTCCAATCAAGCCGGAATAACCCGCAACTGCCGTTCTTGTTTCTTCGCCTTTTTCCAGCGCTTCTTCTTGTTGTCTTTTTAATATTTTAACCCTAGCGTCATATTCTTCTTTTAATTCCTCAG
>JAGLIO010000099.1 GCA_023142915.1 Candidatus Parcubacteria bacterium
TTTGGAGTCAGTGAGGAGTTACGAGCTAATTAATTGACCTGCTGTTAATTTGTGTTATAATATAAAACAGTAATCAATCCTACGTTAAAAGTAAAAAATATGTTAAAAAATATTTCAAAAAAATTTTATTCTTACACTATAAACTACGAAGAAATTTCCGAATGCGGATATCAAGTAACCGTACCATTACTTCCCGGTCTAATAACTTACGGGCGGAATTTTGAAGAGGCAAAAAAAATGGCTAAAGACGCGATAAAATGCCACTTTGAAGCTATGCAAAAAGATAAAGAAAAAATGCCAAACGAAATATCTCTTTTGCAGGAAAAATTAACAATTTCACTTCCAGTTTAATTTATGCCGAAAGTGCCGCCGATTAAGGCGAAAAAATTAATAAAAATTTTATTAAAAAATAATTTTTTTATACATCATCAATCCGGAAGCCATTTGCAGATACGCCATAATACAAAAAAGCACATCCGCGCAACAATTCCAAGGCATGATAGATTTGATTTGCCGCCAAGCATACTCCTTAGTATTTTAAAACAGTCAGAAATCACCAAAGACGAGATATTGAAATGGATAAAAAATAAATAATTTCCCTAAAATAACCCAAAAAAATCCGCTCACCATTGACGGATTTTTTGTTTTGTGCTACTTTAATATGATTTATAAAAATCAAATACACTTTTAATTTCATACTATTCCTGCGGCGTTTACAAGTAAAAAAATAAAAAGGACTCATAATTTTTATTTTTATTATTCATCGCTAACAGCACCGCCGGAATGGCGTGGGATTAAATACAATTTTTTATCATTTCAGATTTTTGTCATTTCGCGCGAAAGCTCTCTACTTTTTTGTCATTTCGACCGGAGTGGAGCGATAGCGGAACGTAGTGGAGAAATCTATAATACGTGAAGAAAAATCAAAACTGTAAAATAAAATAGAAATGATAAATAATACATACTTCCAAGAGCATATCCCGCAAAATGCTCTTTGACAATATGAATATAAAAATTTAATGATTTTTTTGGATATGAAAGGAAGGTGAAAGATGGCTGATAACAATAAAGATGATAAGAAAAAGAAATTAGAAATAAAAACGGCCGGAGAAGTGGTCGCAAACATGGAAATTGACGCAAGTGAACCATGGTTTGAAGGTGATAAAATTTTTATAAAATTTTATGTTTTGCTTTCAAATAAAAATAAAGAACCTGTTTCCGGCGCGTTAGTGGAATTTTCCGATGAATATCCCGCGCCATATTATATTGAAACAAGTAATTCAGAGGGAATTGCTACCTTTAAATATCAAAAAGAAGCTTGGATAGTGTTTGGGAAACAAAAGACAATTCAGGCTAGGGTTAAAGGAACGAGTATAGTCAAAAAAAGGACAGCTCCTTTGTTTCCTGATTTTGGAAACGGTAGGGAAAGGCGGAAAAGAAGCCGCATGATCAATCAGAGAAGAAAGGCTAGTATTTTATTGGGACATCACGGTAAAACAGTAGCAATATTTTTACCGGCGATTATTCTTTTGTTGTTTTTACCTCAGGCAACCAGCGCTATAATGGGTTTGGCTACAGGAGCATTTGTCTCCTATTTTCTAAAAGGCTATACAAGAAAAATTATAAATTTTTTGATTTTTGGCGCCTTGGGTTTTTCTTTCTACAACCTATCATCACCTATTATGTGTTTTGCAGCTATGTTTATACTGGTTGTCGGAGAATTTTTTTACCATCTGGAAGAAATTAATTATCTTCCGGAATATGTTGGCGAAGGAAGAGCAGCCTCTGTTAAATGGGAAAGCTGGATAAATTTTTATCCTTGGATGTCTATATTGTCGCTATTGCTTGTTCTGGGGGTTGATATTATATATTTAACCCAAAAAGGCATTAATTTTTTTGAGACCGAGGAAATTGTCATGTCCGTCTTTGAGCCGGGAATAGTGTATACCAGAGATCAAATTCTTAATTCAGGTAATGGCATTAGCGCGGCAAAATCTTTTTGGCACACATTAGCATTTCATTTAAAGTTTTTTGCTTTTTGCCTATTAACTTTAATAATCCATGCTTTTTATTCTCTTCCTGGTGAATTTTGGGAAACATTAAAAAGCAAAAAAGGCGAATTTTCTATCGCTGGTTTGCTTGGGACAGTTTTATCTTTTAAAGAATTGTCAGATGTCTTGACTAAAGTAAGGGGGGTAAAATAATGAAAAAAATTATTTTAGGAATTATTGGCTTTATATTTGTTTGTATGTTTATTGGCGTTTCCATTCATTACGGCAGAAAATATTTGTCGTTTGACGATTCTACACCTAAAATTATTAAATCTCAACAAAAAATAAAAACAATAAATGGGATCATGGAAATTACTTTAAACGGAAAAGTTGATTCCGAAACCTTTAAAGGTAAATGGATAGCGGTTGATCCTGACGTGGTTCTTGTTCTTGAGATTAGGGGAATGGTTGCCGCAAAAAATAATCTTGTTTCGGACGATGAATTGATTGACTCGCGCGAAGTAATCGCCTTTACAATGCCAGGGGAATATGGACTTTATTGTTTGAGCAAAAATCAATTTCAGGTTCATATTGTTCCGCAAGAGGCCGGAAAAATACAATTCAAAAAATTGCCAAGTATTACAAGCGCTTTTTCAGAATTGTATTCATTTCAGAATATAGGCGGATACGTGCAAGCGCCGTTGGAAATTGCTTATTGGTATATAGATAAAAGCGATTTTTCTTGGGAGCCTATCTTGCCAAAAAGAGTCCGAACCTTAAAACCGGTTGAGAATATTCCCGACTTGGATGAAAAAATCATAAAAGAAACAAAACAAAGTGTTGTTAAAATAAAAAGAAAATTAGGAGAATGGAAAAAAGTTTTGATTGGCGATACTTTGGAAACAAAACCAAAGATTGAAAAATAAATGAAAGAGAGGTGATAGTATGAACCTTATATTTATACTTGGTTCAGCCTTTTTGAGTGTTTCAATTGTATATAAAACACTTCAGCTTATGGAAAAAGAGCTGGAAAAGGGCTTAACCAAAAATGCATGGACAGATAAAGCATGGAAAGTGCTCCCATGGAATTTATTGGGAATTGCTTTGGGAATTTTTGCTTCAATAAAGTTGTTCAATCCGATTTTTGATTTTATTAACAATCTGTTCAATAAAATTACAGGACAATCAGCTTTGTCAGGCGCGTTGCTTGGCATTGGTTTAATATTTTTTGTTTTTGCCGACCTGTCTATATTCCTGATAAAGCTGTTAAAAATTGAATCAAAAATAAACAAATTTTTTATTTGGATTTTTTTCAGCATTATATCCGTTAGCTATGTTTTATTTATTTATGAACTTAGCGTTTCAACAATGGATTATGTGCTAACGGTTTGCGCGACAATTACTGCGGTGATTTTAATATTTACCGTAAAATACTGGCAACTTATTGTTAAAGAAAAGTCAGTGAATTTTATAGGTTACGGGTTTTTATTAACGCAGATATTTCTTATTCGCTGGTATTTAATCGGCGAGTCCGCCCACCAAAATTTTATCGGCACCTTGGCCTGTATAACGCCGGTTGTCATTCTCCATGTCGGATTTCTGGTTATAAATTTTGTTTTAGTGGGAGAAAAAACGCCGCGCGAAATGCTTTCATATAAACTGATATATACCGGAGTAGTTATCTGCACTGTAATTATCGGTTTAATAACGGTTTTACAGTTCATGGGGTATATAAATAAGTATGAATTGGAGGCAACGAGGGCAATCAACTATGCGCGTTCTGCAAAAACGGAGATTGATAGGCGGATTTCATTTGGAACCGATAGAAATGGAACTTCTTTTCGGGAGGCGCAAAAAAAATTAAAAAAGGCAATTGAAAATGAAAATATTGCCGGGATTGAAATAGCAAAAGCTTCGCTGGAAGAGCATTATAATGGATTAAGCAAAATTCAAGATGCTGAATTTGAGCATATTCTTCCTAGGGGGCTTAGTAAATTAAGAAAAGACGTTTGGGGATTGCTTGCTTATATTTCACCATTGAATTGGGGAAGCGATGAACCTTCCGACGAAGAAAAAATAGCCACTGAGGACGGCTATTACGTTCAAGCCCAAGGAATTACAATCCACGCTCCGGCAGAAATTAAAACGCCGGAAGAAAGGCAAAAAGCAATAGCGAGCCTTTCTAAAAAAGTAGATTTGCTTGCCAAGGCATGTCAACACAATACTGGCCGTTATGATGTTGAATACCAAAAATGGCTGGAACGGTTGGGGTTTGAGAGGGCTTTGG